>JBNJGK010000115.1:1862-9714 GCA_051747665.1 Bacteroidota bacterium
AAAATAAATTGTGGTTAGGAAGTTTGTATGGGTTGTATGAATATAATATCAAAAAAGATCTCCTGACCTACCACGGTAAATACTCCGAGAAGCTTAAGACACGCATATCTGATATTGCAGTTATTGATTCAGAGACTATTGCATGCGGTACGCGAGGTAATGGGATTATTCTTTATAACCACAAAGAACATAGTGTTGAAGCAATAAATAAAAAAAGTGGATTGAATTCTCATTTTATTTCTACACTTTTTCTAAGGGATTCTCTTTTATGGGCTGGCACTAACAAAGGAGTTAACATCATCAATCTCCAAAACAGCGACACTCCTGTTCGCCATTTAACCCAATCTTCAGGTCTTCGCTCCGACCAAATTAACAAAATCCGTATGATTGACTCTACAATTTATATTGCTACAAGCAAAGGAGTCTCTTATTTCAACCCGGATAAGCTAGTACAAGACACCTCATCACTGACTATTTATATTCAGGAAATAATAAACTTTGAAGGACCTTATCAAGAAGACCAATCCATCAATATACCATACCCAAAAAACACTATTGGATTCCGCTATAGCCCCCTTGTGTATAATCATAATAAGAACCTTAAATATAGGTATCGCATTAAGGGCCTGGACAAAAAGTGGCAATACACAGAAAGTAATGAGGTTTTCTTTCCTTTTATTCCTAGCGGCGATTACATTTTTGAAATCGCGGTTAGAAACAAAAATGGTATATGGAGCAAGAGCCTTACCCGTGTTCCTTTTACTATTGAAAAGCCATACTGGAGAACAGCCTGGTTTTATGTATTCATAGGTGCAGTAGTATTTATTTTTTTAGCAGTTATTGTTCTTTTGTTTATCAACAACCGAAAAATAAAAAATGAGGCCCAACAGAGCATTATCAAATACCAGCAATATGCTTTAAGCAATCAAATGAACCCTCATTTTTTATACAATTCATTAAATTCTATTCACCGCTATCTATTAGAGAATAATCCGATTTATGCCAGCAAGTATTTGGCCAGGTTTGCCCGGCTTATGAGGCTTTTTCTGGACAATTCCCATCAAGAATTCATCTCACTAAATAAAGAAGTTGAGATGATTGAGATTTATCTGGAGCTTGAAAAGTTACGCATGAAGGATATGCTTACTTACAACATAAACATTGATGATAAAATAGACCCTGAAAACACATTTATCCCTGCCATGATCATTCAACCATTTGCAGAGAATGCCATAATGCATGGAATCAGATACCTTCAAAATGAAAAAGGGATTATAAATATCTCTTTTGAACCTGAAAAAGACTACCTGACGATAGCTATAGAAGATAACGGTGTAGGTATGGCAAGAGCACAGGAACTGGAACAAAAAAACAATCATGTTTCTTATGGCGTAAACATCATTAAAAAAAGATTAGAACTTCTGAATCAACTTTATGGTTTTAATATAGGGTTAAATTTCATAGATTTGCATAGCGAGGATTATACATCCAGGGGTACAAAAATTATTATTAGAAATATACCAATTGATTTAAAAAATGTTTAAGACCGTGATAATTGATGATGAACCGGATGCTATCCGGTCGCTCGAGCTTATATGTAAAGAGTATTGCCCGGATGTAGAAATCGTGGGTACCGCTCAGCTTATTGAAGATGCACAGAAGATCATTGAGAAGGAAGATCCCGATCTGCTGCTGCTGGACATTGATTTGCCCCGAGGTAACGGATTTGATTTACTGGACCGTTATCCGAAAAGGAAATTCAAAGTCATATTAATCTCTGCACTCTTTGAAACCTATGAACGGCTCATTGAAAAACATAAAGTAGATGGCTGTGTGGACAAACCTGTAGATATTGAAGAGCTAAAAACCTTGATTGATAATATAAAGCCTCAATAGCTACCTGCTCACACTTGTTTGCTCTCCTTCTGAACCCGCAATGATAACAGCGCCACAAGTATCGCTCCAAACATTGGTTGCCGTCCTGAACATATCTAAAATTCTGTCTACTGCCAAAATCAACCCAACACCTTCTAGCGGGAGTCCTACAGCGGTTAAGATTACAGTAATCATCACCAGTCCGGCCATAGGAATAGCCGCCGCACCGATCGATGCCAGCAATGCAGTTACTACTACTGTAAACTGCTGCACTATGGTTAAATCTACACCATAAGCCTGCGCAATAAACAGGGCGGCGATGCATTCATAAAGCGCTGTTCCGTCCATGTTAATCGTAGCTCCCAGCGGAAGCGTAAAACTGGTTACTTTATTGGATACTCCGGAGTTATGCTCCACGGCATTCATCGTAAGTGGCAGTGTTGCTCCGGAACTGGAGGTAGAAAAAGCTGTCATCAAGGGCGCGCCCATATTTTTAAAATGACGCCGGGGGTTGGCCTTCCCAACAAATCGCACCAGCAAGGGTAATACAATAAAACCATGTATCAGCAATGCCAATATTACAGTGCCCATATAAACGCCCATTCTCCCCATCAGGCCAACTAAATCATCCTGGTCTGCCACTACTTTAGCTACTATACCAAAGATTCCTATTGGCGTAAAGCGGATGATAAACATTGTGATTTTCATCATCACATCAAAAAATGCATTGAAAAAGTCGGTCATCAATTTTTTTGATTTTTCCGGGGCACGGGTAATGAAAAACCCGAAAAGCATGGCAAAAAAGATAATGGAGAGCATATCGCTGGTCATAAAAGACTCGAAGATATTATTGGGGATGATTTCCACGATAATATCACGTAAACTTCGCTGCTTTTCTACCAACCCTTCAACTGCTTTGCTAAAGTTCAAATCTGCTCCTTTTCCGGGCTTAATCAGGTTAACTAACAATAGTCCGGTAATAATGGCGAAAGTGCTGGTCATAACATAATACCCCATTGTTTTCAACCCCAGACGGCCTAAATTTTTCCCGGAGCCGATATTTGCCACACCAGATATCAGGCTGCTTAAAATCAAGGGAATGATCAACATCCGTAACGCTCTTAAGAACATATCGCCCATCCAGCTTATATACAAAACCGGCGGATTATGGTAAGCTGCATTTTCTACTGTTTGATAATATTTTTTATGGTCATCAGCAGAAAGCGCTTCTTCCATAGCAGCCTGGAAAGAAGCAAGTGTTTCAAATTTCTGCCCCTGCATTTCCTGCACGGGTTTAAAAACGGATTCAGGGACATTCCGTTTTTCCAGCTTTTCAATAGCTGCCTCATCTATGTTATAGGAGGTAGAAAACATGAGGCCATAAACGATAGCCAGAATCAGAGCGATAAGAATTTGCCAGTGAAGTTGTAGTTTTTTCATCTGTTTAAAGTTCTTTTGGTTTTCTGAACGCATTCCAGGCAGACCTACCGGATGTTGCCGCTATATGTAAAATACTGTAGCTTTCCATTTCCGGAATGAACCTTGAATTTTGGGTAAATTTAGAAAAAAAGGCCGGAAACGCATCAATACCGTCTCCAGCCTTAAGTTTCTCTTATAAGAAAAGCTATGAATTATATTTCACCAGCTTTTTCTTTTGTTTTTTTTGATTCACTGGATTGTTTATCTGTAGGCCGGGCGGGGCTTCTTACCAAATCCATCTCTTCAATAAGGTGGGTAGCTCCGGCAAATTTATCAATCACGAAAAGCACATACCGGATATCTACATTGATAGTCCGCTGTAATTCCGGTTCAAAAGCAATGTCGCCACTCATGGCTTCCCAGTTGCCGTCAAAAGCAATGCCAATCAACCTTCCATTTGCATCAATCACCGGACTTCCGCTGTTTCCGCCAGTGATGTCGTGATTTGTGAGGAAGCAGGTATACATCACACCATCTTTTCCGTAGCGTCCGTAATCCTTCTCTTCATAAAGCGTTTTGAGCTTTTCAGGTACGATAAACTCTTCATCATCCGGGTCTTCTTTTTCCATGACCCCATCAAGTGTTGTGTAGTACTTGTAGTAAACAGCATCCGCAGGTTGATATCCATCAACCTTTCCATACGTCAGGCGCATAGTAAAATTCGCATCGGGATAGTATTTTTTGTCAGGATTCATTTCCCGCAGGCCGGCCACAAACTTCCGGTAACCTTCTGTAAGCATATCATCTGCATTATCGCTGTCTTTATTCATTTCCTGATATTTTTCATAAAAACCCTTTACTAACTCAAAAGCAGGGTCTTTTCTGATTTTCCGCTCTTTGGGCTTCTCAAGTAAACTCAGGACACCCTCTTTGCTGTCCATATCCGATTTTCTGAAAATAGCATCAGCAGCTTCTCTAAAATTCCCGTTATATTTTTTGTGATATTTTTCAAGAATTTCAGGGTGCTGAAATTTGGGTACATTATGGTAATACATATCCAGCATGCTGGCGAGCATCTCTTCATCCAGTGGCGCATGGTAATCTTTAAAATGATCATCAAGGCTGCCTTTGATACGCTCTACTTGTTTTTCAATTTTCTTTTCGTCAGCATCTTCTTTCAGGTTTTTATGCAGCCCGTAGAAACGAGACAAGGCCAATGACAGAATCTCAGCCCCACCATATACGGCTTCCTGAAAATAAATTTCAGGGATAACCAGATGCTCTTTCAGGTTATACGCCTGTTCGATATTTTCCAGCGCTCTGCCGTATTTTTCTTTTTTATCTGGATTTTGAGCCAGCCAATCACGGAAATTCTTTTCGATTTTTTCTTTTTTCTGTGCTACATTCAGGTTTTTCAAGCCTTTGGTCTGGCCCTTGAAATATTTCCAGTAATTTGCTGTGCGGGCATATTTGCTTGCATATTTAATGCGCACCTCTTTAGAGGCATCCATAGCCTCTTTCATCACTTCCAGCTTTTTATCCCTGATTTTAACAATGGTAGGGTTTTTCTTATCAATGGCTTGCTTCACACCGTGCGAAGTCAAATAACGATCCGTGCCGCCGGGATATCCCATAATCATGCTGAAATCACCTTCCTCAACTCCGTTGAGTGAAATTTCAAAGTGATAGTCGGGCTTCAGCGGAACATTTTCCTCATCATAAGTTGCGGGACTTCCATCGGGAGCCGTATAAACGCGGAAAACAGAAAAATCGCCGGTGTGGCGGGGCCACATCCAGTTGTCAGTATCTCCACCGAAGTTCCCTATTGATGAAGGCGGAGCTCCTACCATACGTACATCCTTGTAGGTAGTATAAACAAACAAGTAAAACTCATTTCCCTTGAAAAAGGATTTCACCGAAGCATCGTAGTAAGTATCTTCTGTAGCTTCTTTTTCAATTTCCTTACTCAGTTCGCGGATTTTGTTTCTGCGTTCGTCTTCACTCATATCTGCGTTCAGCTCTGTATTGATGCGATCGGAAACGTCTTCAATACGAACCAGAAACTTGGCTGTAAGTCCTTCATTCGGCAACTCTTCTTCCAGGCTCTGAGCCCAGAAGCCATCCGTAAGGTAATCGTGCTCTACAGAAGAATGTTCCTGGATGTAAGAATATCCGCAATGATGATTGGTAAGTATCAGACCCTGATTACTGACCACCTCGCCCGTACATCCGCCACCAAATACTATCACAGCATCTTTCAGGCTTGAGTGGTTGATGGAGTAGATCTCGTCAGGTGTAAGTTGCAGGCCTTGTTCCTGCATATCCTGATAATTCAAACGCTCTATCAGGAACGGTAGCCACAAGCCTTCATCAGCCTTAGCTACAGGCTGCATTGCGAAAAGCAGGGCAATGGTAATTGGAATTATTCGTTTTATCATTTCTGTTTTGTTTTTGTTGGTATTGATTTTTATTTTTACGACGGTATTGCTGTTAAATCACTGCTTAAAGCTTTTAAAGCAAACTAAACAGCGCTAAACATATTCATCTCCTTTTTCCATTTTTACGTCGTGTACAATCTGGCGGATTTGCTGCTCATCCTGTTTCCGGATAACCAGCAATGCGGTTTCATTCTCTACCACCACATAATCATCCAATCCCTGTAGTACGACTAACTTGTTATTGGAAGTGTTTACAATGCAGTTTTTAGAATCATACGTCATCACATTTTTGCCAATGATGGCGTTTCTGTTTTCATCTTTTGTACGGATATCATAAAGCGAACCCCAGGTGCCTAAGTCAGACCAGCCAAAATCAGAGGCAATAACATATACGTTATCGGCTTTTTCCATCACACCATAATCTATAGAAATGCTTTTACAACGGCTGAACGTGTCAGCAATAAAATCCGCTTCTTTGGGAGTGTTGAATTTATCCAAACCCTCACTGAAAAGGCTGTCGATATCGGGCATATATTTTTTAAAAGCTTCTAATATGCTTTGCAGAGACCATACGAAAATTCCGGAGTTCCATAAAAAGTCGCCTGAATCCAGGAAAGTTCTGGCCAGATCCAGTTCGGGTTTTTCGGTAAACGTTTTCACTTTATGGATGCGTTCTTCTTTGCTGTATGGATGGTCATCGGCAAACTGGATATATCCGTATCCTGTATCGGGACGGCTTGGTTTAATGCCGAGTGTCATCAGCCAGTTGTTTTCTGAAGCCGCTTTAAGCACGGCTTTGATGTCATTTTCAAATTCTTTCTCTTTCAGGATAACATGGTCTGAGGGCGCTACAACCAGGTTGGCATCCTTGTTTTCGGCAGCAATTTTGTAAGCCGCAAAAGCAATAGCCGGTGCGGTGTTTCGGCGGGCGGGCTCACACAATATCTGCCGGTCTTCGAGGTGCGGAATTTGTTCTTTTATCAAATCACGATACATCTCATTAGTAACAATGAAAACATTTTCTGGGGGACAGACTTTATCAAACCGCCTCACGGTTTGCTGGAGCAAAGTTTCTCCGGTCCCGAGAATATCGAGGAATTGCTTGGGGTGCGATGTCCGGCTCATTGGCCAAAAGCGCGAACCCACGCCCCCGGCCATAATGACGCAATAATTGTTTTTATCCATAACGGTATGCTTTATGTTTACAGTTCTGTTTGTACAAAAATAGCAAAATAAAAAATGCGGTTTGATATGTGATGGTAATTCAGATGCTTTTGCTGATGCATGATGAAATTACAAAGTAGCGCTCTGTTTTTCCCGGCAAGGCTCAATTACCGCATTTTGCTGAAAAAGATAATACCGCCCGTCTGAATGGCAATAGCATTTGATGCGCGTACGCATTTTATGGAGTTTTTTGAATTTAAGCCCGTTTTGTATTTTAAAATCTTCTCCATCTGGTAAATCATCTATTATGTTTTGTTTGCCATTCATATATTCAGAGAATATTCTTGAGAGTTCAGGATCAGACCATGATGAGGCATAGCCTTTGCGTACATGCTCCCGTATAGGGTTTTTTAGCTTTTCAGGAAAGGCATTTAGCTCTGCGGCTTGCTCTGTGTAATGCCGGAATTGCTTTTGCCAGTACCGGCCATGAGGCTGCGTTCTGCCATAATTCTCCCACACTTTCAGGTGAGCAATTTCATGCAATAAGATAAACAGGAAAATAGGCTCCGGTAAATTGCTGTTAACTGAAATGCGATGTGGTTCATAGAGATTTCCCGGCCTGAAATCTCCGGTTTTGGTTTTACGAGGGGGTTTTACGCTTATGCTGATATGGGTATCCACAAGCAAGTCCATGACCATATCTACGGCTTCATCCGGGATATGGCGCGACAAGCCATCACGGAATTTCTTTTTATACTGCGTGTTGGGTTTTCTCATTCTCAGCCGGTTTTTCAATGCTGCATCCACAGTCGTAGCCTTCTATACTTTTCTGGGAGCCACAGCCCGAAAGCACAGCCACACCAAACAAAACAACTAAAATAATGAAAATGGTTTTTCTCATAACTGCAAATTTATATTAAAATTGATAAACGATAGCAGGGAGTTGGTATTGTGTT
>JBNJGK010000116.1:0-9386 GCA_051747665.1 Bacteroidota bacterium
GATCAACCTGAAAACAAACCCAAACCAGCTAATCTAAATGCAAATAAGCAGCTTTTCATGATTTTATCTGTGTCCTTAGTGGTTGAATCATGTTTTTTTAACCACAAGGTTCACTAAGCTATCACAAGGTTCACAATAATGTGATTTTCATAAGTTTATTATAATTCATTTTCCTTACTTGATTTTTTATGTTTGTATTCATCCCCCAATATTCACTTGTATATCTTGCTTTTCTAAAAACCTTTTTGCTTCAGAAAGCTCATTTTCTGATGGCTCACTGTAGGCTTTCATTTCATGCTCTAATCCAAGTTTTTCGTATTTATGCCCTGCAATCCGGTGATAGGGAAGCAAATCTACCGGCAAACTGTATTTGGCGGCAATGGATGCGAGCTGTTCCAAATGTTCCCTCATTGCATTAATTTCCGGAATAAAAGGCATTCTCAACCTGATGTTAGCATTACTCATCATCAGACTATCCAGATTTTCGAGAATAAGCTTATTATCAACACCCGTATATTTTTCATGTAAATCACTGTCGAGATGTTTTATATCAAATAAAATTAAGTCGAAAAGCTGAGCCATTTCCTTAGCATTTCCGGCTGGGAAAAAACCCGTTGTGTCAAGTGTAACGTGAAAACCTGCTCTTTTAAGGACTTTTGCTGCTTTTTTGAGGAATGGAAGCTGTGCTGTTGGCTCACCCCCTGAAAAGGTAATTCCGCCCCCGGACTCCTCGAAAAATATGCTATCTTTTTCTGCTTCACTCAGAAGTTGGTCTACACTGAGCGCAAAAGTCCTGAAACTGCTGCTTTCTTGTGGTTTTACAGGCCGGCTTTCCGGGTTATGACACCACCAGCATGACAGAGGACATCCCTGCATAAAGAACGTAGTACGAATTCCGGGTCCGTCATGCACAGCAAAACGCTTGATATCAAAAAACAATGCGGTCATAAATTTAAACAGGTAAAATGAAAAATAAAGGCAGGATAGGAGAGCGGCTTTTCAGAACAGCCAGCATTCATACAGCCCTTTGCCGTAATTGTGATAGAGCCGGTGTATGATGATTTGTTGCATGCATTTAATTTTCAAGTAGCAAATATATTCATTATGTGCAGCAATAGCAAGAGAACGATTAACAAGCATTAAATTAGTTTCTTCAATTAATAACTACTTTTGCAATTTTAGAAATCAAACTTCTGACTTACATGAAGTCCGTTACTATAAACAAAGAACTTGTAAATGAAATTGCTGCAATAACCAGCAAACTTCGTATTCGAGAATCATTTTATCAGCGCGATTTTCTTTCAATTGATGCAGACCGCGAAATTATTTTCTGCGGCTTTTTCGCTGCCGTAGCTATCTGCCATCAAACGCATCACCTGAAAAGCCAAAAGAAACAAATCTATGGCTGGGATTACCTGGAGGAAGGGTTTGTAAGGCTTATGCTGGAAGAACCTGATTCCCTCACTCCGAAAAAAATAAAGCAGCGATCCGTAAAGGAAATATCCAACTGGCTGGCTGAATCTTTCTCCGATTCCGGGAATCCTAAAGACACTACGCTAGATCGGCTGGAAGAGCGCGCTTATTTGTTAAAGGAGATGTCGGAGTTCATCGTTGATAATTTTGGAGGAGAATACAGGAAAATGCTTGCTGAAACCTGCAATAAGCTGTTTAACGGCGGGAAAGGTGTTTATGAGGTTTTTCCGGAAATGGAAGCGTTTAAAGACCCTTTGCAAAAGAAGACAACTTTTTTGTTAAAACTGCTTCAGGATGCTTCCTTATTTACGGTTCAGGACGAGGAAAATCTCTATCCCGTAATGGATTACCATATGATGCGGATGTTGCTGCGAACTGGTGCAGTAGATATCCATGATTCGAATCTCAAAAACAAATTACGTAACCGGGAGCCGCTTGATTCTGATTATGAAATCCGTGCAGCTTGCGCAGAAGCGATGAAGGCCATTGGATTGAAATCGGGACATGGTATACTCAAGATGAATGATTTTTACTGGACGCTGGGACGAAGCTGCTGTGCGGAAACTACCCTTTGCCATGATAAAGTCTGTGCCAAGTCGCCCTGCACTTTTCATGAGGTTGTAGATATTGAAAACCACGAGCGCTGCGCCCTGCAAAGCGTTTGCAGAGGCGCTGAAGAACCTGATTTCCGACGCTTATGGCAGCCAATGGTACAAACACATTTTTATTAATTGTATCCTTTTGTTGTAGATTTGCAAAAATTTTAAATAAATTGTTATGAATTGGGTAGAATGGATAGGTTATGCCGCATCGCTGGGGATTATGATTTCGATGTTGATGTCTTCGGTGTTGAAACTGCGGATGATTAACCTGGCGGGATGTGTTTTGTTTGTGATTTACGGATACATCATCGGCGCATGGCCGGTTGCAATTGTTAATTTTTTTATAGCGCTCATCAATATTGTTTATCTGAGGAAAATGCTTTCAGCCACGAAGCCGTATTTTTCGGTTATGGCTATTTCGCCAAAAAATATTTATGTAAAGCGGTTTTTGGATTTTTATAAAAATGATATCCGAAAATTTATGCCCGGATTTTATAAAAAGGACATTAATCATGACCACTGCTGGTTGCTGATGAAAGATATGAAAGTGGCCGGAATATTTATGGGTGGAAGAAAAGGGGATAAAACGCTCGAAATTCACCTTGACTACCTTTTACCGGAATATCGTGATTTTAAGGTAGGCCGGTTTTTATATGAGCAAAACAAAGCGTTGTTTCTGGAACATAACTATGAAAAGCTTACAGCCTCTCCCGGAAACAAAAAACATAACAAGTATCTTGAAAAAATGGGTTTTGAATATCACGATGGCGTTTACCAACGTTCATTAACCTAATCATAATTTTATGGATTGTCCGTTTTGCGATAAGAAATCAGAAAATGCTGTATTTGGCAAAAGTGAATATTCACGGGCTGTTTATAATATTTCGCCTTTGCTGCCAGGTCACTCGCTGGTTATTCCCAAAAGGCATGTCAGTACCATTTATGAACTCTCAGACATAGAGTTTGAGGATATGATGTTTTTCATGCGAAATGTTTCAGATTTACTACGCAAAGCTTACAATGCCGGAGGAATCAACTGGACGCTGCAGGAAGGAGAGCCGGCCGGACAAACCGTATCGCACCTGCATTTCCATTTAATTCCCAGATATCCCGGTGATTTTTCGGATGCAGGAGACTGGTATCCGAAGTTGCAGGAGCATAAAAACATCGACAGCGCCCAGCGCCCGAAATTAACAAATGAACAGTTGAAAACGGTCGTGGAATGGCTCAGAGAAAAAGCGAAAGCAGCGAAACTCTGGAAATGAACCCGAAAGCCCAATGAATATGGCACTTGTTTAAAAATCTTGTAAAACTTCTTTTTTAAAGCATCTTTATTTGTCTTTTGAAAACCTATTTTTGTGCAAAATTTTATGATGAACGAACAGCAATATAACGAAGACAGCATACGGTCGCTCGACTGGAAAGAACACATAAGGCTGCGTCCCGGAATGTACATCGGAAAACTGGGAGATGGGGCATCACAGGATGATGGTATTTATGTTCTGATGAAGGAAATCATCGACAACTCCATCGATGAATTCACTATGGGACATGGAAAACGTATTGATGTGGATATCCAGGATAAGCAGGTGTCGGTTCGCGATTATGGTCGCGGAATGCCCCTGGGAAAAGTGATGGAATGTGTATCGCAAATCAATACCGGCGCCAAGTATGACTCTAAAGTGTTTAAAAAAGCTGTAGGGCTGAACGGAGTCGGGTCGAAAGCGGTAAACGCACTTTCATCCTATTTTAAAGCACAGGCTTTCCGTGAGGGCAAAACCCGCATTGTAGAATACAAACGTGGTGAACTGACCTATGACAACGAATCTAAAGATACTACCGACCAGGTAAATGGAACTCTTATTTCATTTATTCCTGACGAAGAGATTTTTGGAGATTATCATTTTGTAAGTGAATATCTCGAAAAAATGTTGTGGAACTTTGCTTTTCTCAACAATGGCCTTACTATCTCGTTTAACGGCGAAAAATTCCAGGCTAAAAACGGTTTGAAAGACTTGCTCGTTCGCGAAATTAATGGAAATCCGCTGGTGTATCCGATTATCCATTTTGAGGAAAAGGACCTGGAAATCGCGTTTACGCATGTTACCAATCAGTATGGCGAAGAATACTATTCTTTTGTAAATGGCCAGCACACCACACAAGGCGGAACACACCTGGCTTCTTTTCGCGAAGCTATCGTGAAAACCATTCGTGAATTTTATAAAAAGGATTTTGATCATCAGGATATACGGGCTTCAATTAATGCAGCAATAAGCATTAAAGTGCAAGAGCCGGTTTTTGAATCGCAAACCAAAACCAAACTGGGTTCAAACCACATAGAGCCTGGAGGACAAACTATCCGCAACTATGTGATGGACATTGTAGGCCGCAACCTGGATAATTATCTGCATAGAAATCAGGAAACCGCGGAAGAATTGCTCAAACGCATCAGGCTCTCTGAAAAAGAACGTAAGGAGATGGCGGGTATCAAAAAACTGGCCAGAGAATCCGTAAAAAAAGTGAGCCTGCACAACAAAAAATTGCGCGATTGCCGGGTTCATTATAACACAAACCATGATAAGCGTTTGGAAACTACCATCTTTCTTACGGAGGGCGACTCAGCCAGTGGTTCGATTACGAAGTCGCGAAACGTGACTACACAAGCCGTTTTTAGTTTAAAAGGTAAGCCCTTAAACAGTTATGGTCTTTCGAAGAAAATCGTTTATCAAAATGAAGAGTTTAATTTGCTGCAATCTGCGCTGAATGTGGAAGAGGGTGTGGACAGTCTGAGATACAATCATATTGTAATTGCCACAGATGCCGACGTTGACGGGATGCATATCCGCTTGCTGTTACTGACCTTTTTTCTGCAATTCTACCCCGATGTGGTTAAGGCCGGTCATGTCTATATTTTGCAGACTCCGCTGTTCAGGGTGCGGAATAAAAAGGAAACCATCTATTGCTACAGCGATACCGAACGGCGTCAGGCTATAGAAAAACTCGGAAAAAATGCTGAAATCACACGCTTTAAGGGACTTGGAGAAATCTCTCCCGATGAGTTCAAGCACCTGATTGGGCCCAAAATGAGGCTGGAACCGGTACTTTTTAAAGGAGGCACTACCTTACAGGAAATATTAAGGTTTTATATGGGACGTAACACACCAGAACGTCAACAGTTTATAATTGAAAACCTGCGTTTTGATGAGTTTGAGCCTGCAGAACAATTGCAGGAAGAAAGTGTTGAATCGTAAATCAGCATCATTTCATTAATGTAGGATATTTAAGCAATAAGGATTGGATAAAATTACGATTGTACCATACCGGGGTTTCGGGAAAAACGGCAAAGTCTATCTTTCAGGACATGCCTTTACGGGATATGGAATAAAACCGCCTGAGCGGGGTTCGGTGATTAAAAATTTTATTCAAATGTCGCGCAGGTATTCCTTAAAACCGATGAGCAACCTGAAACTGGAATTACGTGTGCTTGACAAAGCAGAAACGATTTTCACTGACGAAAATGGATTCTTTCAAATAACGTTGCCAATCATGGCAAATCCGGGATTATACGAATATCACGTAACCAATACGCTTAGTGGCGAAACATTTACTTCCGGATTATATGTTTATGATGAGGAAAGTACGGGTGTTTTATCGGATATTGATGATACAATCCTATTGTCGTACGTCCATCAAAAATATAAAATGCTTTGGTTGCTAATCGCCAAAAATGCGTTAACCCGTAATCCGGTTCCTCAAATCAAAGGGATACTAAATACTATCAAAAAGCATAATAACGCGGTGTTGCCAAGCGACTTTTTTTATGTTTCGAACAGCGAGTGGAATTTGTACGACTTTTTAACCGATTTTTTTCAGGAAAACGACTTGCCCGATGGAGTTTTTATGTTGCAGCGGTTTAAAAAGAATTTTCGCGATGCCATTTTTTCATCACAAAAGAAAGACGATCACAAATTTGAAAGCATCCGCCTTATTTTAGATTTATTTACGAAAAAGAAATTTGTTTTGGTAGGGGATAACGGACAACGAGATTTGGAGATTTATGCCCGTATTACCGGATTGTATGCAAACCGCATTAAGGCAGTAGTAATCCGTGATATCGGTCTTGCTAAATACCGGCGTAAAAACAATGAATTTGAGCAACGAATCCTTGATTTGAATATTCCGGTGGAACATATCAGTGCCCGCTCATAACTTTACATTTAGAATATTTTTATTTTTTTATGAAGTAGTATGCACTATTTTTTATAATTTTATGCTTTTAAAGTGAGTTATGGTGCTTCATGTTGCAAGCATAATGAAAAGTATTTGAAACCTAATTTACGAAACGAACCATTAAAATCTTATCTATGAAATTATTAAAAAGTTTTTGGGTTTTAATTGTCTTTATGGCAATTATAACTACTCCTGTATCCGCACAAAGCAAAATGCAGGACCAGAAAGTCCCGCTTGACCCGAAAGTAAAAAAAGGCAAGCTGGAAAACGGACTGACGTACTACATCAGACACAACGAAACTCCTGAAAACCGTGCTGAATTCTATCTTTTTGTAAATGCCGGCGCTGTATTGGAAACACCTGAACAAAATGGCCTGGCGCACTTTACGGAGCATATGGCTTTTAACGGTACAAAGAATTTTCCTGATAAGGATGTATTGGATTATATGGAGAGCATCGGGGTTAAATTCGGGCATAACGTGAATGCTTTTACCTCTTATGACATGACCGTGTATAACCTGGCGCAGGTACCAGTAAAACGTGAAAGTGTTATCGACTCTACCCTTTTGGTTTTACATGACTGGGCCGGTCATGTATCTTTTGAGGGCGAAGAGATTGATAAAGAACGTGGCGTGATTCATGAAGAATGGCGTACACGGCGCGGAGCAGATTTCCGTATGCGCAATGAAACCAATAAAGTGCTTTTTGAAGGATCAAAATATGCTGAGCACGACATTATTGGTGATATTGATGTAATTGACAATGCCGAGCATGAAACACTAAGAAACTTTTACAGAGACTGGTACAGACCCGATTTGCAGGCTATTGCTGTAGTTGGAGATGTTGATCCGGATAAAATAGAAGCTAAAATCAAGGAAAAATTTGCAGGGCTTAAGGCGCCGAAAAAAACAAAAGAACGCCCCGAAGAGGAAATACCGGGAAATAAGGAACCGAAAGTAACAGTGGTGACTGACAAGGAAGCTACCCGCTCAATGGTTCAGGTTTATTATAAGCATGATGCGATTACGGATAAAGACATGGAGTATTACAAAAACACATTTATCCATCAGCTTTATCAGCGGATGCTTAATAACAGGCTCAGCGAAATTACACAAAGCCCGGATGCTCCTTTTGTTTACGGATATTCTTATTATGGGAACATGGTTCGCACCATGGATGCTTATGTTTCGCTTGGAATAGCGAGCAATGATAAACTATTAGATGCGGCAGAAGCGCTTACAACCGAAAACGAGCGCGTAGCTCGACACGGATTTACTGATACAGAACTGGAACGCACAAAGCAAGCTATGCTGAGCGACCTTAAAAAACAATATGATAACCGCAATAAAATGAAGTCTCGTTCATTGATTTGGTCTTATTTAGGCAATTTTATGACAGGCGATCCTGTGCCGGGGATTGAATATGAATATGAATTTGCAAAAGAGTTTTTACCTCAAGTGAGTCTGAAAGAGGTTAATAAACTAGCAGAACAGTGGGTTACGGATGAAAATATGGTGGTAGCTATCAATGCTGTTAAAAAAGAAGACCAGCCACTACCAGAGGAAGAAGAAGTGCTTGAAGCCGTGAATGCAGCTAAATCTAAAGAGCTGGAACCCTATGAAGATGAAGTTACGGATATGCCATTGATATCAGGTTTACCGGAGGCAGGTGAAATCACTAAAGAGAGCAAAAACAAAGAAAAAAACACCTATCACTTTACGCTGAAAAATGGTTTAAACATTGTGGTAAAACCTACAGAGTTTAAAGACAATGAGATACTTATGAAAGGGCATAGTCCGGGTGGTTTATCCCTGGTAGAGGAAGAAGATATAGCAAGCGCTCGTTTTCTTTCAGCCATTATGTCGTTTAACGGCTTGGGCGAGTTTAGTAAGACGGCGCTCGACAAAAAGCTGTCTGACAAAAATGTAAGCGTGAATGCTTATCTTTCTGATCTGAAGGAAGAAATCCGGGGAAATGCAGAGGCAGAGGACTTTGAAACCATGCTTAAGTTGCTCCACCTGCATTTCCAGGACCCAAGAAATGACCTCAACGCATACCATTCAGCCATGAATCGCTACAAAGCCTTACTGGAAAACCGCTCGGCAGATCCGCGTTATATCTTCCAGGATTCAATTCAGGTTACCAAAGCCGATCATCATCCCCGTAAAACGCCCTTTAATATTGACTTGCTGGAGCAGGCAGATTATCAAACAGCAAGATCGATTTATCAGGACAGATTCAGTGACGCTTCTGATTTTACGTTCTTTTTTGTGGGAAATGTAGACCTTGAAGAAGCAAAACCGCTGTTTGAGAAATATTTGGGTAGCATTGAATCTGAAGACCGTAACGAAAACTTTGTGGATCATAACATATATCCTCCGAAAGGAGAAACCACGAAAGAAATTCACCTTGAGATGGAGGTGCCCAAAGCCACAGTACATGTAAATTTCAATGGTAAAGCCAAGTATGACTTGCGTAATAAAATCCTTATGGACGCCATTGATCATATCCTGGAATTACGTTACACAGAAACCATCCGGGAAGAACAAGGCGGTAGTTATGGTGTTGGTGTCCGTGGAGGATTATCAGAATATCCTGAATCCCGTTTTGATTTAACCGTGCAGTTTGATTGCGCCCCTGAAAAGTATGAAATGCTTAGGGATATTGTTTATCAAGAAGTTGAAGATCTGTATACGGAAGGGCCTTCAGATAGTGATGTGAAAAAAGCACGAGAATATTTCATCAAGTCACGCGAGGAAAACCTCGAAGAGAATTCTTTCTGGCTAAGGGCGCTCGAGAAAAAAGAATGGTCCTCTGCGGATGTGCTTGATGAGACTTATATGGAAATCGTTAAATCCATGAAGGCGAAGGATATTCAAAAAGCAGCCAAAAAATGGTTGCGTAATGCCAACAATATAGATATGGTAATGAAACCCAAGATGGGTATGTAATAAATCATGGGTGAAGATCCGTATATTGGTTTTGTTATTATATAAAACCTATTTTAAATCTAAAAACACTCATTATCAGTATTATATAACTTTCTAAACGAAATTTTAATACTGATAATGAGTGTTTTAT
>JBNJGK010000117.1:0-9331 GCA_051747665.1 Bacteroidota bacterium
ATGCAGAACGAAGTTCCGGGTGTGGCTACAGGTTTAGCCTGGACGGCCGTAGGAGGAGAGATTTTGTTTGTAGAAGTCAGCCTTAGCCAGGGGAAAGGGCGATTGACTCTGACAGGAAACCTGGGCGATGTGATGAAAGAATCGGCAACTTTGGCTATGGAATACCTTAAAGCGCATACCGATCGCTTAGACCTGACTCCCGATGTGTTTGATAAATGGAATGTTCATATCCATATTCCTGAAGGAGCTACGCCCAAAGACGGGCCTTCAGCAGGGATTACGATTTTCACAGCGCTTGCATCCGCCTTCACCCAAAGGAAAGTACATCCAAAAATTGCGATGACCGGTGAAATAACGCTTCGGGGGAAAGTGTTGCCTGTAGGAGGTATTAAAGAAAAAATTCTTGCTGCGAAAAGAGAGAACATCAAAGAAATTATCCTGGCAGAAAGCAACCAAAACAACATAGAAGACATCGAAAAAGATTACATAAAAGGGCTCAAGTTTCATTATGTAAAAGACATGAGCGAAGTCCTGGATCTTGCATTGCAAAAACAGAAAGTGGCTCATCCGCTTAAGGTCAGTTAATCAATATTGAGTTCAGTTGGAAAAGTTTGTAAGTTTCTATGTTTATAGGTTACCATATTGAATAGGCTGGAAAAATAGGTTATACGTGTTTAAGTGCGTAAGTGTTTAGGTGAAAGTCGGCAATAAGAAAATTTCGGATTTCGCCCCAGTAGAGTTTCTTATGCATTTCACCCCAGTGGTTTGGAATAAAACCAAGGGGCAGGCGGGGTAAAGGTTTCGGTTTCATTGTGACCTTTGTGAATTCCTTGGTGCCCCGATAACTATCGGGATTGTGGTTGAAAAAGGAGAGAGTATAGCGCCTGTTACTTATGTGTCTATTTGATTCCAATATTCCACATTTTGCGTAATTCCCTCCTAAATGAAAGCATCCTGTTGTTTCGGGCAGACATTACAAATTAGCTTTAATCCGCTGCTGATGGATTTAGGATTTACCAATCCAATAGTTACAGGGAACGAATAAACCTCTTCTTTCATTGGAAAAAAATTGCAGCTTTCTATACCACCCTCATAATTTTTTAGTCGCTTCTAAAAGGTTTTTTAAGATTTGTTTTCATTTTTGAAGGCGTACTTCAACCAAATGGTATGAATCACTAAATCATACCAAAATGAGAAAATTTGCATTGTTCATGGCTTGTTTTGCGCTTGTTTTCAGCGCGGAAGCCCAGCGCTCATCCAAGCGAAAAGCCGCTGCATCAGTGTCTGAAGGTTATTACCGGGTAAAAACTGCCGCCAGCAATAAATATATGGATGTTTCAGGTTACGGTACTGCTGCCGGTACAAAAGATACGCATGTGAAACTATGGGATATAGACGATGGTTGGGACCGTGTGGTTCAGCTCACTCATGCAGGTGATGGTTATTTTTTCGTTTCTCCGGCACATTGCCCGCATGTGTGGGATATTGAAGGAGGCGCGGGAGCTAAACAAAATGGAGCGAAACTGCAGTTGTGGGACAATAAGAAATCATCCAATCAAAAATTCAGGTTTATTTCAGCTCCCGGCGAAAACACCTATTATATCAAAGCAAAACATTCCGGAAAATATATCGATGCCGTTGATGCTTGTATCAGTGAAAACGGATGCACAATCCAGCAATGGGATTATAGCGGAAAAATTGATCAGCGATGGGTTCTCGAGCCTTATAACGGAGAAGTGGATAAGCTTTATTCAGGCGCTTATCATATCAAAACTGCCTACAGCAACAAATATTGGGATATTGGCGGTACAGGGTGGTCTACGAATGCAAACTCAAAACAAATTCAAATCTGGGACCTCGATGACGGATTAGACCGGAAAATTAAATTTATTCCTTCTGGTGACGGGCCGTATTATTATCTCGAATTTCAGAATGGCGGTCGATTTGCGGATGTGCAGGGTGGCAACAAGAATAAGCGAGCCCGGATTGTTCTCTATGACCGTAAGCAAAATGATAATCAAAAGTTTAAGATAGTGCCTACAGCTCCGGACAGGTTTGTGTTTGTTGCCAAACACAGCAACCGTGCAATAGATGTTGCAGGAGGAAAAATCCATGATAATGGCGCTGATCTCCATCAGTGGGATATTCATAAAGGCAAAAGCCAGCAGTGGAAACTGATTCATGCTGACGGCCCCTACAAAGGTAAAACATTTAAACACCCAGAAGTAAAAGGGCCAATGCCATTGTCGAATTAATGGTTAATTATAGAAGGTGAAGTTTCACAGAGCGCATTTACGAGTTGCCTCATCTAATTGAAGCGCCATAAAACCACCGTTAAAAGTAAATGTTAGGTAAAACTGTTTAAATCTCGCTTTGCTGCTTTTTTCCGTCATGAACTTTTCGGACTTTTGCAAAAAAAAAGCAGGTAGGTTATGAGAGAGCGTAAACGTTTGATTTGGAATGAGATAATAAGCTATTCGATTATTACAACAGGACTTTTTATCAGTTCGCTGGGGTGGACGGCTTTTCTAATTCCTTCAGATATTATCGGAGGTGGAATTACAGGCCTTTCGGCGATTGTATTTTTCGCCACAGGCATCCCCGTTGGTCCCACCAACTTAGCCATAAATGCCCTTTTGATTATTTTTGCTTTTAAGTCATTAGGCAAAGGCTTTGGTTTTAAAACCATTTATTCTTTTACAGTGATGTCTGTTTTTCTTACGATTTTACAGACGGTAATTACCGAACCTGTTGTTGACGACCGGTTTCTGTCGGCCATCATAGGAGGTATTCTGGGCGGTGGTGCTATCGGTATTATTTTTACGCAGGGAGGAAGCACCGGCGGAACGGAGATTATTGCCATGCTGATCAATAAAAAGCGCAATATCAGTCCGGGCAAAATCATCTTAGCGGCGGATGTGGTTATCATCGCTTCTTCTTATCTTGTTTTCGGTGAGATTGAAGCCATTGTTTACGGGTATGTAACTATGGGGGTTGTTTCGTATGTAATTGACCTGACGCTTACCGGTAATCAGCGTTCAGTGCAGCTTTTTATATTCAGTAAGCATTCTCAGCGCATCGCAGATGCCATTGGCCGCGATCTTCAGCGTGGCGTAACTATGGTAAAAGGGAAGGGATGGTATTCTGATAAAGATTTTGATATTGTGATGGCGGTAGTCAGAAAAAGAGAATCTGCTCATATTTTCAGGATGGTAAAAGATATTGATGATGAAGCTTTCATTTCAGTGGGCAGCGTAATGGGGGTTTACGGGAAAGGATTTGATCAGCTAAAATTTAAACCCAAAAAGCAAAAGGCCGGCAAAGGCGTTTCCTTATCTTTGTGATCAAAAGAAAATGGCTCTTTTGAACAGAAATACCTGGAAAAGGTGGATGTCGTGGTTTAATGAGATTCCGGTAGTTTCTCGCGAAAGCGACATCAGCGGTAAGGTAGAAGTGGTATGGGTTAATGGCCGCAAAGTACTGAACAGCGAAAGGGCAAATTACTCATTCGGAACGCTTTACCGTGTTTTTCAGAAGACCTTTAACATGATTCACCTCGAAAATATATCTTTTCACAAAATCTTAATACTTGGTTATGGGGCAGGCGGAACCGCTCAGATTCTGCGTGAGGATTATAAGTTTAAAGGCATCATTCATGGCGTGGAGCATGACCGTGAAATTGTTGAGATTGCCAAAACACATTTTCCTGATGGTTACAATGCTGCGGATGAGATTTTTATAACCGATGCGCAGCGTTTTGTTCAGCAATGTCAACCTGCTTTTTATGATTTAGTAATTTTTGATGTGTATGTGGATTTGTATATTCCGGAGCAGTTTCAAAAATCCGCCTTTATCGCTGCACTTGATGCTGCCCTGAACAAGGGAGGGATGCTGATTTACAACAAGGTAATGTCGGGAAATCCTGACAAGAAGCATGCCCGGGAACTGCATGAGGCAATGCGTTCACGGTTTTCTTCAGTAGAAAAACTTACGCGGGGTTTGCAGGAAAATCTTATGTTTGTATGCCGAAAATAATATCCATATGAGTCTTGAAAAATACAGCCAAAAGATTGCCGGTGAACTTGGGTTAAAAGAGCATCAGGTGAAAAATACGCTTGAACTCCTGGCTTCAGGCGGTACCATCCCTTTTATTTCGCGGTACCGGAAAGAAGCTACCGGCAGCCTGGATGAAGTGCAAATTGCTTCCATT
Organism: Bacteroidota bacterium; assembly: GCA_051747665.1. GTDB lineage: Bacteria > Bacteroidota > Bacteroidia > Bacteroidales > JAIPAH01 > JAIPAH01. The sequence goes on from JBNJGK010000117.1 coordinate 4,211, forward strand.
CGCGACAACATGGAGCGTTTGCAAGAGCTGGATAAGCGCAGAGAGGCTATTTTCAAGTCGCTAAAGGAACAGGAGTTGCTTACGGATGAGCTTCAAAAACAACTTGAAGCAGCCGAAACGCTCACCGTTTTGGAAGACATTTACCTGCCTTACAAGCCCAAACGAAAAACACGTGCTACTACAGCCCGGAATCGCGGGCTGGAACCCCTTGCCAAATGGCTTTTGCATAATAAGAAACCTCATCCGGAAGTAAAAGCCCGGGAATTCATTTATCCCGGTAAGGAGGTTACCAATGCAGAAGAAGCGCTGCAAGGTGCCCGCGACATTATTGCAGAGTGGATTAGCGAAACCAAAACAATCCGGTCAAGACTTAGAAAAATGTTTTTTGAAAGCGGGGAGTTGGTTTCTGCCGTGGTTAAAAGTAAACAGGAGGAAGCTACAAAGTATGAAACCTATTTCGATTATCGGGAGCAAGTAAAAAAACTGCCTTCGCACCGTATTCTGGCTATGCTGCGCGGAGAACAGGAAGGCTTTTTAAGGCTGCATGTGCGGATAGATGAGCATGAAGCGCTGGACCAGATAGAATCTGTTTTTATAAAACCGGGATGCTCCCGTGAACAGGTTTCTATGGCTGCTGCTGATGCTTTTAAACGACTGTTGCAACCCTCGATGGAAAACGAGGTAAAGTCGTTTCTGAAAACGCAGGCTGACGAAAAAGCCATCGATGTATTTGCCGGAAACCTCCGGCAGTTGCTGCTTGCGTCGCCGCTTGGCGAAAAAAATATTCTGGCTATTGATCCCGGATTCCGCACAGGTTGCAAAGTGGTGTGTTTAGACCGCAACGGAAACCTGCTTTATAATGAAACCATCTATCCCCATCCGCCACAGCGCGATATAAAAACAGCCTCCAAAAAAATACAATCGCTTGTAAAGGCATATAAATCAGAGGTAATTGCTATTGGCAACGGAACAGCAGGAAGGGAAACAGAGCATTTTATCCGGAAAATACGTTTTGATGAGGATATTACGGCCGTCATGGTGAATGAAAACGGCGCTTCGGTTTATTCTGCTTCCTCGCTTGCCAGGCAGGAGTTCCCGGAATATGACGTTACCGTAAGAGGAGCGGTGTCTATAGGTCGGCGTGCAGCAGACCCGCTGGCAGAACTGGTGAAAATTGATCCCAAATCCATTGGTGTAGGTCAGTATCAGCATGATGTGGACCAAAAAGCTTTGGGAAATGCATTGAAGGATACCGTAGAATCGTGTGTAAATGCTGTAGGTGTGGATGTAAATACGGCAAGCAAAGAGCTGCTGACATACGTAGCGGGTATTGGTCCGTCGCTGGCGGGCAACATCATTGAATACCGCCGGAAGCAGGGAGGCTTTAAGTCCCGCTTTGAGATAAAGCAAGTGCCGCGGTTTGGCGATAAAGCTTTTGAGCAATCGGCTGGCTTTTTGAGAATTCAGGGCAGTGACAATCCGCTGGATTCCAGTGCTGTGCACCCGGAGAGTTATCCTGTGGCAGAAAAAATGGCCAAATCGGTAAACGCATCCATAAAAGATTTGATTGAGAGCAAAGCCTTGCGGAAGCAGATAAAGCTGCAGGATTTTGTAACCGATAAAACCGGACTGCCAACACTAAAAGATATCATGGAAGAACTTGAGAAACCGGGGCGCGATCCCCGGCAGCCTTTTGCAAGTTTTCAGTTTGATGAAAATGTCAGAAAGATCGAAGATGTGCAAGAGGGAATGCGGCTTCCGGGCATCGTTACGAATATTACGGATTTTGGGGCTTTTGTGGATATTGGAGTACATCAGGATGGCCTGGTGCATATAAGTCATCTTGCCGATCGCTTTGTGAAAGACCCGAATGAGGTGGTTACGCTGAATCAGCAGGTTGATGTGAAAGTGATTTCGGTGGATATCCCGCGAAAGCGGATACAATTATCTATGAAAGAAGCTTGATGATACACTGAAATTGCATTTTTTCCGTTAAAATTGAAAATTTGAGAATATGAAGAGAGGTTTCTATTTGGTTTTGTTTATTGTAGCGCTCAGCGCCTCGTCGGCTTACAGCCAGCAGGTTAAAGCGGCGTTGCTGGGCGGTATGAACCTGGCACAGGTAGACGGGGATGAGGTGTATGGGTTTTATAATCCAGGGCTGAACCTGGGCGTGCAAGCCATGGCGCCATTGGGTAATAACTTCTTCCTTACCGTAGAAACCAATTTCAACCAAAAAGGAGCTTATCAGGGGAAGCAGTCTATTGACTCGCTTACGCGGGAATATGATTTAACGCTTAATTATGCTGAAGTACCTGTAATTCTGCATTATAACGATAAAGACATTTTAACGGCAGGGCTTGGATTTGCCTACGGCAGGCTTTTGAATGCCAATGAAATTGAACATAGTGGCAACGCGCCGCCTTATACGGAAACAAAAGAATTCAATCAGCATGACTGGTTAGCGCTGTTCGATTTGCAGTTTAGAGTATACAAAAGGTTTTATGCGAATTTCAGATATAGCTATTCGATTTTTCCTATAAGAGAACGGGAGTTTTCAGCTATAGGAGCTGATAATGTGTGGAAACGAAAGCAATATAACAATACACTGATGTTCAGAATAAGCTATCGTATCAATGAAAAACCGGCGACAAAAAGTGATGCAGAACCATAGATGAAATTTATGGACGGCCTGAAAATTTGAATTAAACGATATGCATTTATTTTACACACCCAATATTTCTGGAGATTTTTACACACTTGATAAAGAGGATTCACGTCATTGCATCCGGGTTTTGAGGTTGGATGTGGGAGACAAGATTACCTTAACGGATGGGTTCGGGCTTTGGTATGATGCAGAGATTGTAGAGCCCGACCCCAAAGCCGCTGCCGTAAAAATCATCCGGAAATCGGCCGAAAAGCCCTTGCCGTACAAAGTAAATGTGGCTGTGGCTCCCACAAAAAATATCAGTCGCACGGAATGGGCTGTGGAAAAATGTACTGAGATTGGTGTGCAACAAATAAGTTTGCTTAATTGCGAACATTCCGAGCGTAAAATTGTGAAAGAGCCGCGACTTGAAAGAATTATTACGGCGGCCATGAAACAATCGTTAAAAGCTTACCGCCCTTTGCTACAGCCAATGGTTTCGTTTAACGATTTTATAGAAAAGCCGTTTCAGGGTCAGAAGTTTATTGCATATGTGGATGAAAAATTTGATAAACATCTTATCCAGCAAGTTGAACCTCACAAGGATGCTTTGGTTTTAATTGGTCCGGAAGGTGATTTTAGCGGCGAAGAAGTCAGTCTCGCTATAGAAAAAGGTTTTGTGCCGGTAAGCCTCGGCTATTCACGCTTGCGCACAGAAACAGCGATGGTGGCAGCATGCCATACAATACATCTGGCAAACCAAATATATCAGGTATAACCTGGAAATGAGAAGCAAAGGAAATACAATGAAAAACTTAAAATTAAGTTTCGGGATTATTCTTTTATTTATAATGCTTTTTCCTGCTATTTCAATGGGACAGGAATTGCGCATTGGGTTGATGAAATATGATGGGGGAGGAGACTGGTATGCAGATCCTACCGCTTTGCCCAATCTGATTGCATTTTGCAATGATGAACTGAATATGAATCTTCATCCGGATTATGATGCAGTGGAGCCTTCAAGCAAAGATATTTTCAATTATCCCTTTCTTCATTTAACCGGGCACGGCAATGTGTATTTTAGTGAATACGAAGCGGAGAATATTCGCAACTACCTGCTGTCAGGAGGGTTTTTACATATTGATGATAACTATGGGCTGGATAAGCACATCCGCAGGGAAATGAAAAAAGTTTTCCCTGATAAAGAGTTTGTAGAACTTCCTCATGATCATGCTATCTACAATCAGCAATATGCTTTTGAGCAAGGCCTCCCGAAAATCCATGAGCATGACGGCAAACCGCCGCAGGGTTTTGGAATCATCCATGAAGGCAGACTGGTAGCCTTTTACACCTACGAAACGGATTTATCCGATGGCTGGGAAGACCCCTCAGTGCATAACAATCCGCCGGAAAAGCGCCAAACAGCCCTCCAAATGGGCGCCAACATTATTCAGTATGTTTTTATGAACCGGTAAAATTTGGGATGGTAAAACCGGATATATTATGGGTAGATTTGGTTTGGTAGATACGCGATTAATCGCGTATCTACCAAACCAAACCAAACCAAATCAACCCAACCCTGGTTATAATCGTTTTTGAAAATAATAACCTTCGATGTAATTGTATTATATGCTTATCTTTGTATCAAACCAAAATCATGGAAGTATATTTCGGCACAAAGGAAGAAAACAATTCCAGACGTCAGGAGGAGTTCCTAAAGCTAACACCGGCTGAGCGGATTGAATCTTTTTTGCGGGATGCAGAAATCTTCGCCAGCCTGCCAGAGAAAGAGCATAAACCCCACCCGAATGATAAAAAAGGCAACTTTGTAATTGATATGACTGATGCAAAATTTTTTCAACGATAGTGTCCTTAAGTTTATAGAAGCCTGTAATCAGTTTGATGTGAGGATGTTGCTGGTTGGCGGTGTGGCTGTAAACTATTATGGATATAAACGTCACTCGGCAGATATTGATTTCTGGATTGATCCTGATCCTGCTAACATGGAAAATCTCCTGAGGGCTTTTCAGGCGCTGGGTTATGAAATAAAAGAATGGCCTGAAGAAGTGTTGAATCAGAAACAGAATATTTCTGTAAAAATCAGTCCGGATCTGGAATTAGAGCTGCTTACCAGGTTTAACCCTGGAATTTCGTTTAGTGAAGCATTTAAGAAATCAGAGAAAGTTGAATTCGCCGGTCATAATATGCATCGCTGGAATATCATTGCTTTTGATGATTTAATAGAGAGCAAAATCCAATCTCCTCGCGAGAAAGACAAGCTTGATCTTCAAGTACTACAAAAATTACGAAAACAGAAATGAGTTCAGTTTAATAAGTTCGTATGTTTTTAGGTTAGTAAGTTATCAAATTATTTAGAGCTTTATAAACCAAACACATGGTTTTCATTCAACAAAAATAGAGGCATAAAAAAACCGGGCTGAACCCGGTAACTTTTTTTGAGCGGAGGAAGAGGG
>JBNJGK010000118.1:0-9294 GCA_051747665.1 Bacteroidota bacterium
CAACCTGGAAAAATGAATTCCGAAGCTTCAAACTTCTGTCGCGGGCCAACAATACAAATACAAAATTTTCGCTAAGCTATTTAGGTCAAAACTCCGGCAAATCAGCTCCGAATAAAAATGCAGCCGTCCGCGGAGAGGTGCTGGAGTCCGGAATTGTAAGCGTCCCCAGCGACGGGCAGATCTATACGTTTCAGTTTGCCACCAACATTCCGTGCATTGAAGAACCTGTGGTGGAATATGAAGGCAAAACCTATCAAACGGTCCAGATTTATAGTCAGTGCTGGCTCGCAGAAAACTTAAATGCGGGTACGATGATCCAATCGGAGGATGACCAGACAGACAATGCCACTATTGAAAAGTACTGCGTTAACAACCTGGAAACCAATTGTGATATTTACGGAGGACTCTATCAGTGGGACGAAATGATGGGATACACTGACGGGGAGGGCGCACGGGGGATTTGTCCGCCTGGCTGGCACATCCCAACTGATATGGAGTGGCAGGTTTTAGAAGGTGTGGCTGACACGCAATACGGAATTGCAGACACCATCTGGACCTCTGATTATCTTTATCGCGGATACGACCAGGGGCTGCATTTAAAAGCAACCACCGGTTGGGTGGGAAACGGGAATGGACTTGACACCTATGATTTTGGCGCTCAAGCCGGCAGTCATCTGTCACCTAACGGCGAATTCTCTCAAAACGGAACCTATGCAACCTTTTGGAGTTCTTCCTCTTATGCTCCCACAAATTCGGGCTACCTCAGAAGGTTCGCTTACTATACTGATGAAGTCCACCGCGGAAGAGAAAGCAAAAACTACGGGTTTTCCATTCGCTGCGTAAGAGACTTCTGAGACTATAGTGTATGCAATAATTAACCAGATTTACACCTTGATTCCAAAGAGAGCTCAACGCAGCAAGCTTATTTGCCGAGGAAAAGCACATTGTGTATGCCTCCTTCTTCAAGATATCCAAACGGAATTTGCTTGTGTTCTGCCCGCTTACGGATATCATCCGTCATTTCCTTTTTGCTTTGATAACCCTGAATTGCCCAGGTTTTAAAACCGGAATTGGGCAACCGGACCAACAGCGTATAGTACCATTGGCCGTAGAGGCTGATGCTTACCGGCAGATAATCCTGGCTAACATAAGGTTCAATATCTTTGGCAACCTGTTGCAGGCTTTGTGAAGATTCAATCAGTTGCCAGCCCTGTCCGGTTATATTTCCCTTAGCATAAAAAATATACATTCTGTTATTGCTGCTGGAAAAGCCTATGGGCATCAAGCCGCTTTCCATTTTTGAGGTAATACCGCTTTTTATCTCATTAGCGGAAGTGGCATCATACCAATCCATTGACCAATTGGATATGTTAAATAAATCCTGGTTCAGATACAGAATATCAAAATTATTTCCACGCATTTGCAAACCCACCGGTGTAACATGCCCGTTCAGGTCATTGTTGATTTTCTGGCTGAGCTGATTATCATTGAGCGAATAGGTTTTAAACGTAACCTGGCTTCTGTTCAAATCCAGGTCATGACGGCCATGATCATGGTCATAGTCAGAATACCGGACGCGGTCATGTTTTGAAATTACATCCCGGTTTTCAGGCTCTGGCGTATTCCACAGTTTCCGTTTCCGGGCTGCGGCATCAAATGCCGAATGGATCATGACTCCCTGGTCTGGATTGGCTTCCACCGCATTTCCCGGCGTAACATACTCCACGCCACTGTTGTTCCTAACTTCTACAACACCGCTAAATAAGTAGGTTTTCGTGCTTTTATGCGGATGTATATCTACCTCCAGTGCTGTACCTCTGACACCCACGGCACAAGTTGGCGTAATTACCAAAAACTCCTCACCACGCTTATTAACTTCCAGATAGGCACCCCCTCTTTCCATCAAAAGCTTGGTTTCGCTCCAGAACGTAATTTCTGAATCGTTCCTCAGATTAAGTTTGGTGTTATCAGAAGCGTAGTAAATGTAAGCTCCTTTAGCATCCTTGCTTGTCCTTATTTTATCGCCGATGTAGATAAGCGTTCGCTCATTTTTAGGTAGTACTTGCCAGCTTTTGCTGCCTGAGCGCATTATAGATACAGTTCCGCTGCTATAGCCCAGCTCTGTCTCAGCTATTTGCAAATAATTTTCCTGAACATTTGAAACTTGCTCCAGGACTCCTTCGTTAAGTTGTTTCATTAAATCCTGTGCTGTATTCCATGTATCAGGAGGAATCTCTTCAAACTGCCCGATTTCAGGAGGCACAGGTTTTTTTGGGGCATTAATCCTTTCTACAACTCTCATCAGGTAAGCATTTTTGCGATCGGTCTGCAATGCTTTATCATAATAAGACTTGGAGATTTTATCGCAATACATTTTGTTGTATTGATGGCTGCCCCAAAGGGCTGACTTTGTAACCGAGCGCCAACCCTCAGCAAATTTCAGGTAAGCCTTTGATTTTTTCTTATAATCCTGCTGACTGGGATATGCGCTGCGTATATCATCAGCCCGGTTCAGGAATTTTGCGGCCAGCTCTACGAAATCGGATTTTGCAGACATCGCAAACACGCGTTTTGCATAAGATGCATATTTTTCTGCAAGGCGCTTTACCATGTCATACTTTTTATCCGGATCATTGTTTTGCAAGGCTATCCTTTCAGCCTTTTTTAAAATATCAATCGATTCCTGTTTGGGATTCGAGGGTTTCATGCCGGGTCTTCCTTGTTTTTGATCCCAATAATTCCTGTCAAAAGCTTCATCCGCTTTCTTCAGCAAGGCATCAAAATCAGCCGTTGAAACTTCTTCTGAGCCCGGCGGCATAGCGGGAATGCTCCCTCCCTGCCCGACATGCCAAAGCTCCATCCGGCAAGGCAAAGAACCTCTGAAAAAATTATGATTCGAATTCACTACAAAATTCAAATGCGTAATGTCCGGTTTCAGCTTTGGGAGGAATTCTCCTGCACGGAAAGTGGTGCGGGGACCCTGATAGAGCGTAACCCAATAGCCATGCCTGTTCCTCGAAATCACCTGCACATATTCCATCTCTCCGGATATCAATTTAAAGATAAACTGGTCATTAGAATGCATCTCTTCAAGCGGTATAGCAAGGTATCCTCCATTGCCGTTGCAATCAGTCCAGACTTCTCCAACCCGTTTGCTTTTGCCGGCAGGGGTTTCTGTAGCAAATAAAACATTCACGGGACCTTCTGGCCCAGGTTCATTTACATAAGCAAAGTTCAAAACCCGCTTTTTACCATAGGCTGCCTCTTCACATCCGCTGAGAGTTTCCTTTTCGTAGCCTTTTACGCTCAGTGCGAATAGTATTAACATTATACTTAGCCCTGCTTTGTTCAAATTATTTCTTAAACGGTTCATTTTCATGTGTTTTTAATCTTATAGCTCCCGGATTACCGGGAAAACATCAATATTATTTTTCCCAAACTTTTTTTCTCACAATAGTTTTCCTTCATGTTTCAGATGTAATCAGGACGCTACTGGTAAATACCTTTATGCAAGGTATTCAGCACGTGCTTCGCTTCCTTTTCCATGTTGCTGTAGTTGGACTTATCTCCTACAAAAGAGAACCATGCTACATCTTCATTCACCGTGAGAAGCACATGGTCTATTCGTTTGTAGTCCTGGTTTTGCTGCCGCTCTTCAGACTCGCTCTGAAACATATGCATCATATAACCCCTTACATTTCTCACTCCCAGGTAGTTCATGTTATCCATGGCATTCATGGTTGTTATTGCATTCGTCAGGTTTTCAAAACCCTGCTTTTTCCCGCCGCGGTAAACCCTGAGTGTAATGGTACCTGCGCCACCGCTCCAACTATGCAATGCTTCCCAATGGCCGTAATTATAGGGTTTGTAATTTGCAGGAACTTGAAAATGCATGTGCCGAACTTCCGTAAACCACTGATAGCCCGGATCTGCCTTGCCGCTGGGCCGGTTGAGTGCAGCCCCGCTCATAGTAAACGCAACATGATTATTCCCCGGGTTTATGTTTCCTGACATATCAGTCTGATGGGTTTGACCCGTATTTAAGTTGGTTTTGTGTGATCCTGCATTCCCTCCCAGGCTGCCCGATTGTGAGGAAGAATGCGGTTGCTTCAGCTTTTGCGGAGGCCTGCTGCGCGCATGATTATTGCGGTTTAACAAAGTGAACGTGTTTAGCATGGCGTCTGCTTCAGCAGTCTTTTCTTCAAACACATCCGTCGGAACCACTACAATAAAAGCATATCCAAATTGCTGCGCTAACGCAGTAAAAATAACAATACCAACTTCCTGTCCGTCATAGGTGTTTTTGTAAGCTGCCATTTTACCTTGCAACCCGTTCACCTCATCATCGGAAGCGGTTAGCTTAGTGGCTCCCTGACCCAGGATACCCTCCTCCACTACACTCATAATAAGATCGGTTGTAAAACCGGGTTCGCTTTCGAATGCCCTGATTTGAATTGCGATCTGCTCATCGGGGCTCAGGAAATCATAGACCTGGTCAGTACCTTCTGTATAATAATTTGCAGACCATGAATGCGGTACATCAATCTTAAAATTATATGCAGCATTGGTATACCATTTGGCTGCAGCTTGTAAGGAAAGCGCTATCAAAAATGCCGAAATATAAATCTTTATATAATTCATCGCTCAAGTGTTATAAGACTGTAAATCGCTTAATTTCGGGATTTCCCGTGCTTGTTCCCACAGAAATTTCCACGGCATATTTTCCTTTTGGCCACCCGTTATAAGGCCGGCTTAGTGTGCTATGCAGGTCTAAATTCATACCCTTATCGGCGGTGTTCATAACTACCTCATCAATTACTACAGGCTCGCCTTCCATGTATTTCCATACAAATGTTACCTGCGTATCAGGTGGCGCATTTTTAAGCTTACAGCTCACACATATTTGTGGTGTGTTTATGCTCAGAGAAGGGTTATCAGCGCCGCAGAGCGCTCCCTGCAACTGATCGCAGATTTGAATGTCAGAAACATTGGCTGTAGAAAATTCAAAATCGCAGCCTGTGGCAAACCATGCTGCCATAACTGCCAAAACAAAAGATTTTAGTTTCATTATCATAACATTGTTTTTTTGGTTTATGCATAAAAGTACTTCTGCTATAAGCTCAAAAGCTAATTATTATGATAAGTGCATGAATCGCGGCGATAAGTGCTGCAGGAAAATGATTATCTGAAATTTTCGAACCGGAGAGATAAAGCAAAGCAATTACACAACTTTTTGTAAATCTGAAACAACTAACACATGCCTGCCGGTTTTATTGCAGGTCAGTCGCCATCAGAGACTTCAAAAAAGATTGGCAACCGATTAAATAAAATTACGTAAGGCTTTCAAGAATCCATCGCGCCTGCGACTTGATACCGGCACCTTTTCTTTATCAGAAAGCTGAACATGGCCTCCGCTTCGTTTATCAAAAGCTTTTACATATTGCATGTTTACCAGATGTGAATAATGGATTCTGTAAAACCCGAAAGGGGAAAGCATCTCTTCCAGCTCTTTTAATGTTTTTGCAGCTACAATGCATTCCCGGTCTTTGAGATAAATATCCGTATAATTTTCTCTGGCCTGGCAGCGAACAACATCATAAGTATCCAGCACATGCATCTTTTCAGTAGTATTAATAATGATTTTACGGGGCTTCCGGTCGGGAGAATTGATATTAGATACACAAGTGTCAATTTTTATTTTCATCAGCTCTTCATCTTCTAAAGATTTCATAGCTTTTTCAACAGCCTGCTTCAGGTCTTTGGGCTTTATGGGTTTCAGCAAATAATCCAGCGCGCTCAACTTTATCGCTTTTAACGCATATTCATCATGAGCAGTGATAAAAACAATCTGAAAAGCACGCGCTTTAAGGCTGTTGAATATCTCAAAGCTTTCGCCATCAGGCAACCTCACATCCATAAACAAAAGGTCCGGAGAAGCTTTTTGTAAAAGCGCAACACTTTCTTTAACATTTGTGCTTTCACCGATAAGCTCGATTTCGGGATGATAAAACTCCAGCATGTTTTTCAATGCCTGCCGGGCATTAAACTCATCTTCAATGATAATGGCTTTTAGCTTCATGGCATCATGATTTATCGTTAATACTCCGGTTTTGTTTCCTCCACCGGAATGCGGAATTGCACTACAGTTCCTTCTGCCTGGCCCTTTTCATTTTCAATCTCTTCGATTTTAAAATCAATACGGCCTTGTTTTTTGCGGTTTAGTGTCTTCAGTCGTTTTTTGCACAGGTCTATAGCAACCGGATCGTGCCGGTCTTTGTCGTGCTTTTTTTGTTCTGCTGCTGCATTCAACCCAATTCCGTTATCCTGAACTTTCACATAAATGTAGTTTTGCTGCAGAGCATAACTGATTGTAATTCTGCCCGGCCTGTCAAGCTTTTTAATTCCGTGCTCTATAGCATTTTCTAAAAACGGTTGTGCCAGCATAGGAGGGATGAAATAATCCTGATGAATTAATCTCGCATCATAATCCACATGATAACTAAAAGCATTGTTAAAGCGCAACTGTTGCAACTTAAGATACAACGATACCGTTTCATATTCCTTTTCAAAAGGAATAAACTCAAAACGGCTGTTATCAAGAATCAGGCGAATCAGCCTGGCAAAATCAGATAAATAATCGCCGGCTAAGTGTGTTTGCTTGCTGTATATGAAGCTTTGAATCGCAAATAACGAATTGAAAATAAAATGAGGGTTCATTTGAAGGCGCAGGAGCTTTTGATTTAACTCGCTATTAGCCAAAGACAATCGCAGGCTTTGCATCCGGTTTTTCCATATCAGGAATACTATGGCGAATACAGCCAGCAGGATAAGCGGGAAAAACCATTTGCGTTGCCAAACGGCAGGAACAACCTGCACATTTTTCACTATTGCATTATCAAAAACCTCTCCGTTAGGATTTATTACTTTGACTTTAAACAGATAATTACCGGGCGGAATGTTTGTAAAGCGAGCTAAGCGCTCCGTTGTTTTCATTTCTATCCAGTCGCGATTAAACCCGTCCAGCCTGTAAAAATAAGTGAACGGATCCTCCTTTCCCCAGTGGCTGCTGCCAACCTGAATAGTAATAAAATTTTCATTGTGCTTCAGTAAAATGTCTTTTGTGATCTGAAGGTTTGGGGTTTTTACTTTATCAAACACTTGTAAGGAAGTTAAATACACCTCCGGGAATGGCTCATAATCAGTTGTCTCATCCAAATCCAGGATAGCTATGCCGTTGGTTCCGCCAACTACAAGCTCTCCGCTGTTCAACAGCAGCAATGCCGAGGTGCTGGATTCAAATTGCAGGTCAGTTGCAGAAGAGTAATTTACAAAAACACCTTCTCCGGCATTATATCTCCATAAACCCTGATTGGTTATCAGCCATACGCTATTATCGGGCAATGGCAGTATCTTATATACTTCCAGGTTTTTAAAGGGCTTCGGGTTTGGAATTCGGACAAAACTGCTGTTTTCATGTGGTGCAAGGTAATACAATCCTTCTGCTCCCACCCATATTCCTCCTGCAAGATCCTCACGAACAACATAAATTTGTTGATCTTTTATTCCTTCACCAATCGCATTTTCAGGCAAATAACTTATTGCTGTATCTGCATCCGCAAAATAGCAATGCAAGCCGGTTTGCGTTGTTCCCACCCATAGCCGTTGCCCTGAATCGAAATGCAAATCTGTAATTAAACGGCTGCTAAATGCATTATAAAATTTCTCTTTCAAGCTAATCCCGAACGTGTTGTCTGTTGTATCAAACAAAGTTAATCCGGGGCCTCCCCAAAAGCCCAGATATAAATTGCCCTTATCATCAAAAGTTAAATCGTTATACCAATCTGAGCGCGTGTCGTTCGTGTCGTAAGTAAAGGAATAAAACATCCTTTCATCCGGAAACAGTTTTCCAAAACCCTTTCCCTCCCACATACCTGTATAAATATCATCTTTTTCGGTTATCGTAATGCAACGAATGTTGTTACTAATCATTCCGGTAGTATTTTCCTTATTAAAATGTGTAATCTCACCCGTTCGGGGGTTATATTTATCAACACCCCGGTTTTTGGTTCCGATCCAAACCATACCCCTGCTGTCAGCCGCCAGAGAGGTTATAGCCGATGAAGCGGGCGTTTCGTCCATCCCGGGAATGTGAAAAAGCCTCTTTGTGCCTTTGCTGAGTGGCTTTAAAACCATAACACCATGCGATGTTGAAACCCAAATGTTATTTCTTTTATCGGCCATCACATCCACAATAAAATCACCGTATAAAGCTCCGGGATTTTCTTCATTGAAGGGATAATACGCTTTCGGCTGTTCGTTTACATAATGTAACAAACCGCTTCCGGTACCCAACCAGAAAGTGCTGTCGTTTGCCTCTGCCATAGCCCATGAGGAAGAGCCCAGCATTTTCTTAAACCAGCCGGCGGCATAATCATACTTATAAATGCCAGACAACCTTCCCATCCATAAATCACCATTAAGGTCGGTATGAAAATAAGCGGCATCATACTCGTATTGAAACCCCGGTGTTAATGGATTTCCTGCCGGCACGCTTTGGAATCTTCCCGAGCTTTCGTCTAAAACAAATGGCCCGAAATTTCTTCCGCCAACCCAAATTTGGGATCGTGCATCCCGTATTAGTGCAGAGTATGGATAATAGGGCTGATGGGTAGGGGTGTGACGATAAGCCTCCAGAACCTGGAATGTATTTAAATCCATTTTTTTGAGTATCCCGGAAAGCATATCTGCCCACAACAAACTGTCGCCATCCACAAACAAAGCCCTTACATGATAGTCATCCGGATTCTCGTCGGTGGTGTCTGGAACCAACACAGGGATAAAATGGTCGTGAGTATAATCATAGAGACACAAACCCCTTTCAGTGCCAACCCAAAGCCTCCCGCTATTGTCCTGTTTTACTGTTGTAGTTTTAGATGAAGGCAAAGCATTTGGTGTCCAGTCATTATGATAGCTCTTTACATGATTGCCGTCAAAACGGACAAGCGCATTCTCAGATGCAAACCAGACATATCCGTAATTATCCTGGAAAATATCATAAACTAAGCCGGGAGGGTCATCAAAAAAAGTATTGAAATCGATAAACTGTGCATAATGATTGGTTTCTGCATTGAAATGTTGCAAATGAAACCGGGCCTTGCCGGGATAAGGTAAGTTTATCAGGAAAATAACAAAAACGGCTAATAACAGATATCGGTACATCTTGAATCAACTAAAATATCCTGCATATCAGAATTTTCTGCCTTTCAAATATAGACATTAAAACAATAAATTGTC
>JBNJGK010000119.1:0-6917 GCA_051747665.1 Bacteroidota bacterium
AACCTACTCATAAATCACAGCAAACCGCTCTCGACCATCCATTTGAATGCCAAGTTCTTTGTTAAAGGTTAACCTTTTAAAATAATATTTCTGCCCCGAAGGTTTTATACTGTCGAGCCGTTTCCAGTTAATATAGCAATTGGAATTTTCCGGAATGATAGAAAAATATCCCACATTCATACTGGTTACATTATGAAAGAAATGCGAGCCTGACGAGGCATCTAAAGGAAAATTTTCCAGGGCAGTCTCTACAATAATTTTCGCATTGGATATTTGCGGCCAGTCAACAGGAATACCAATCCATTTATCGCGCGTGCCCCAGCGGCCCGGGCCTATCAAAACGTACTTCCGGTTTTCCTGCAGCATCTGTTCATTCCATGCTTCCACCTCTTTTGCCATCTCTTCCGTTTTGGTTTTGTCAAACCTTTCCGTATCAATTACAATAATGTCATAAACCCCTTCAATGATGCCATTGCCCATGATTTGCTCAGAGTATAGCAAACGTTTGTTTTCAGGAATATTTTCCAGATTTACCTTATGATTTTGCAACTTACCGATAAGCGGTTTTATCTGCAGAATATAAAACGTTGATTTCCAATCCTGATCCTTATTCAGGTCAACGGCATATTCTATCTCCACAGGCGATCCCATAGCTTCTTCAACCACGTCCATCACCATTTCAATGCTTTTGGCCAGGGGCACATAATTGTATTTCAGCACATCCGCAAAGTTGATAATCCTCGGGCCGTATTTGGTAACCCCCGGATGCAGCACATCGGCCTCAATATCATATACTGATGCTGTATGTTTTAGCGTCCCGTGCATCTCAGCCTCATCAATATCCAGTCTTTTCAAGCCGGCTGTGTCCCCTTGCAGGAAATTCAAGTCCTGCTTTTTCAGATCAACAGCCCATAATTGGGTTTGGGAGTTTTTAATCAGGTCTTTGGTAGTGCTGATTTCCGTATCGGGATATTTTGGCGAGAAGCGATAGGCTTTTTCACCGTCAACCACATGTTTGCCCAAACCCACGGCAGCCACGGCAAACCCTTCCTCCGGCTTCATGTGCGAAACGGGATAATAGTTGTATGACTGTGCTACCCCGCTGATATGTGGATAGAAATAATCCTCATATTGCCGCCCTACTACTTCTTGTATGATAATCGCCATTTTTTCTTCCTCCAGCCGGTAATCAATGGCTTTGATATAACCACGTGATCTTGGACTGTAAACCGATGCGTAAACCATTTTAATGGCCGAGGCGAGCTGATGAAGGCGTGTGCGTAAGTTACTATCGCTGTTTGGCAAAATATAAGTCTCAAAAATACCCGCAAAAGGCTGCATAAGCGAATCTTCGAACAACCCCGAGGAGCGCACGGCAATCGGCTTGTCAATTTTTCTGAGCATGCTGCGGAGCCTTTTCATCAGCCGGTCAGTAAGCGAACCGTTCAGAAATTCCTTTTTTATCGTTTCATAATCATTATCCTGCAATACTAAATCATAAAAATTATTGCGGTTCATAAAATATTCGAACTCTTCGGTTCCAATTACCGATGTGCGCGGAAACTTGATATTGATGTTAGGTAACTGCTTTGAAAAATCAAAACTGTGTATTAATGTGTTGATAAAAGCAAGCCCCCTGCCTTTACCTCCTAAAGCCCCATCAGCCAGGCGCACAATGTTGTTGGGATCGAGAATAGCCGACTCCTCAAACGGGATGATTTTTCCTTTATCCTGCTCATTACGGAATTTTGAAATCACATCCAGCATATATTCACGGATTTCATCCGCAGAATCAAAGTCAGAAACATTGTAAGGGCTTAAGATGCGGGCAGCCTGTATTTCGCCCCTGGCCATCAGCCATAAGGAAAAATGGTTTTTCTTGCCGTGATACAGCAGTGAATCATCGGGAATCGTTTTCAGGCGCTGCTCAAACTCGCGCAAGGACTTGGCCGTAGCTATTTGTTTCCCTTGCTGATTGCGGTAAATAAAATTACCAAAGCCCAGGTGGTAGTTAATAAAACTGCGCAAATCCTGCTCCAGAGACTCTGAGGATTTATTGATAAAACTCGCGCGGTATTGATGCGCATGGTCTGCATTCTTTAGGTTTGATGATTGCACAACAATAGGCAATGAAGTGTTTGACTTCCGGATATGACGTATCAGCTCAAACCCGGCTTCATCCTTCATCTCTCCTTCTTTATGAAACTTCACATCAGCTATCAGGCATAGCATGTATTCCTTGTAACGCTCATAAATCTGCTGCGCTTCCTCATAGTTTTTGGCGTGCAGTATCTTTGGCCTGGCGCGCAGGCGGAGAACCTTATAAAGCTCATCGCCACTGACATCATCTATAATGCGGCGCGTTTGCTCCATTAAGATTTTATACAAAATCGGCAGATAGCGCGAGTAATACTTCGGAGAATCCTCTACAAGCAAAATAACCCTCACTAATCCAATCTGCGTGTCATTCTCCACATTAATTTTGTCCTCTACATGTTTAATCATAGCAAAAAACACCTGCGACTCTCCGTTCCAGGCAAAGATTTTATCTATGGATTGCGTCTGGCCTACCTCTTTCTTGAAGTAACCAATGCTTGAATTGTTGTTTAAAAGTGCATGAATCGGGATATAAGGGAATTTCTGCTTGATTTTCTGGCTTAATGATACCGGACTTTTCACATCAAGACCAATCATAAAAATGATCAGGTCAAAATGCTTGTTGTTCATCTCCTGGAAAACTTCCTCTTCTGAGGAAACACCCGTAATACGAGGCATAGAGGTCAGGTTCATTGTATGATATTCGCCCAGCACGTGCTCTGAAAAACGTCCTTCCATTTCTATGCTGAAAGCATCATATAAATTGGCAACCAATAAAATCTCTTTCACTTTAAACGGCATCAGATCATGATAAATATCACGATTGTAGTTGCTTTTGTTAAGAAACCGTCTTAAAAGCTGCCGGTTCGGGATTTTTTTTCCAACATCCTGCTTTGGCAGGGGCACGGACCGCTCTTTGATAGTATACAGCTCTTTGGCTTTGATGCTATTGAGGTATCCTGTCAGCAGCTCTGCAATGTTTTTAATCAAATCACGCTCTTCTTTCAGAAACGGGCCCTCATCAAGAGTAGCAAACTTTTTGGTGTAATACACCTCAATATAGCCGGTTTTATCATCGATGGTATCAAATCGCTGTTTCTGATACCAGCGCGAAGATTCAAATTCAGGCGTAGTATACTCTTTCCCTTCAAAGCGAATGCGTGCCGTAGTATATTGCGGGTATTGCCAGGCTTGGGGCAGTATTTTGCAAAGTTTAGAGAGCGTCTCGCTCACCGGCTTTCCTTCGCTTAAAATAGATGTGGTTTTATTTATAGCTGCCAGCTCCTTAATGCGTTCGGTGTTTTCCCGAATCAGATGCTGAAGATCGTGACTGTTTTCCTGGTTGCTCATTCCGGCTGATATTTAATTATTGTATGATTGAGTTTGGCCTAAATAGTATCATAGTTTTTACTAAAGTACGTAATAAACCGATTATCAGAACGTTATCAAATCCGTATTGTCAGAAATAAATTATTGATTTTCACACTATTAACCTATAAACATACGAACTTATTAAACTGGACTCATGATTCCCTTTCCAAATATCGTAATATTATCCTGATTGTGAAAATATTCATCAAACATCATTTTTCTTTATATTTGTTGCAAAACCGGCAAAAAATCACAAACCTGCATGATTAAGGTATTGGTAATTGACGAGCACCAACTGATGTGTGATGGCATTAAAAACATTCTGCATCAGACCGATGACATCCATATGATTGACTGCGTTTCGCATGCTGAAACCATAGCCGGTAAACTCAAGGCCCTTGACAGTCATATCCTGCTTTTTAACATATACCAACTTGATGAAGACCAGCTTACGCTGATATGTAAGATTTGCAAAGACCATCCGAAAATCAAAGTCCTGATCAACGCCATGTTCAGCAGCGAGTATTTTATTTTGAGAACCATAAAGGCCGGCGCCAAAGGATATTTAAGCAAGGACGATGGCGCCGATGAACTTAAGCAGGCAATATACACTTTGCGTAATGGGTATGATTTTCACGGCAAGTCCATCTCCAACATATTATTGTCGAACTACCTTAAACAGCACCGCGGTGATGAGAAGGGTCTGGAAGAGCTTACCCAAAGAGAAAAAGAAGTGCTTCACCTTTTCGGCGAAAGCAAAACCAACAAGGAAATTGCAGAAACCCTTTTTATAAGTGTGCGCACGGTAGAGTCGCATAAAAACAACATAATGAAAAAGATAAACCTCAAAACCACAGTCGATTTAGTAAAGTTTGCCATCAAGAACAACATTATTCAGTTGTAGGGCATCCATTTTTTTACTTAACACCCCAATTTACGATGGATACGGAAGTTCTTTTGCGTGTTTTACGGAAATGAATCCTGTAATTACATACTTTGGCGGGATTCTCTTTTCAGCAATGATTTTTGTAGGTATTATTGATACATCAAAAAAAACAAAAATCAACAAAAACAAAAATTATGGCTAACGTATTGATTCAAAAAGTAAACGATTTTATGGCGAAAGTAATCGCCAAGAACCCCAGTGAAGTAGAATTTCACCAGGCGGTGCATGAAGTGGTAGAATCTTTGATTCCTTACATTGAAGAAAACCCGAAATACAAGGAGGCAAAAGTCCTGGAGCGCATGATAGAGCCAGAACGTGTTATCCTTTTCCGTGTTCCGTGGCTGGACGACAAAGGAGAAATTCAAATCAACAAAGGATTCAGAATAGAAATGAACAGCGCTATAGGTCCCTACAAGGGAGGATTGCGCTTTCACCCTACTGTAAACCTCGGCATTCTAAAGTTTCTGGCTTTTGAACAGGTATTTAAAAACTCATTAACTACGCTACCCATGGGCGGTGGTAAAGGAGGCTCTGACTTTGACCCCAAAGGCAAGTCAGACGGCGAAGTGATGCGTTTTTGTCAAAGCTTCATGACAGAGCTTTCACGCCATATCGGGGCGAATACAGATGTTCCTGCCGGCGATATAGGAGTTGGAGGCCGCGAAATCGGATTCCTGTTTGGACAGTATAAGCGTATGAAAAACGAATTCACGGGCGTCCTTACCGGAAAAGGCATGGAATGGGGCGGCAGCAAAATCAGACCTGAAGCTACAGGTTATGGCGCTACTTACTTCGCTCAAGAGATGTTACGTACGATAGGCGAAGACCTTTCAGGAAAAATTGTTGCCGTTTCAGGTTCTGGAAATGTAGCACAGTTTGCTACTCAAAAAGTAACCGAATTAGGTGGCAAAGTAGTTACCTTGTCTGACTCTTCGGGCTTTGTATATGATGCCGATGGCATTGACGAGGAAAAGCTGAAATATGTGATGCACCTGAAAAATGTAAAACGCGGTAGAATGAAAGAATATGCCGACAAATACGGCGCAGAATACCATGAGGGAGTGCGTCCCTGGAGTGTGAAATGCGATGTTGCCTTGCCTTCAGCTACCCAGAACGAAATCAATGAAGAGGAAGCTAAAACCCTCGTTTCTAACGGTTGTAAAGTAGTAAGCGAAGGCGCCAACATGCCTTCTACTCCTGAAGCAGTAGAAGTATTCCAGAAAAACTCTATCCTCTATGGTCCTGGTAAAGCAGCCAATGCCGGTGGCGTAGCGGTTTCAGGGCTGGAAATGTCGCAAAACTCGCTGCGCCTCTCATGGACACGCGAAGAAGTAGATGAGCGACTCCAAACCATTATGAAAGACATCCATCAAACTTGTGTTGATTATGGTAAAGAGGAAGATGGTTCGGTAAACTATGTGAAAGGCTCTAATATAGGCGGCTTTGTGAAAGTGGCCGAAGCCATGCTCGCTCAGGGAGCTGTATAACAGTTCAATATTTTGAATAACCAGAAACGGAGTTGGCGGTATTACACAATAATGCCGTCAACTTTTTTTATGTGAATCCAAACAAAAATATTTGGCTTAGCATGACTGAATCAAGGCGAAAGAATGTCTGTTTCCTCAGAAATCGGGAGATTGCATTTTTACCTGCTCTTTGGTAGAAAGCAAACCGCAGGCAGCTTCTATATCCTGTCCTCTTGATGCCCGGATCGTTGTTTTCACTCCCTTGCTATTAAGTTCATCGCGAAACCATTCTATAGTTGCATCCTCCGTACCTTCGAGCGGAGTTCCGGGAATAGGGTGAAAACGGATAAGGTTTACTCTGGCTCTCAAGCCATGTAGTAGCCGTGTAATTTGTTTTATGTGTTTTTTCTGATCATTAAGGCCCTTAAACATGATATATTCAAACGAAACCCTGCGCTGCCGGCCAAAATCATAATCATGAAGGGTTTGAATCAGCTCACTTAAAGAATAAACACTTTCAATAGGCATCAATTTACGGCGCTCGTCTTCAAACGGCGAATGCAGGCTTATAGCCAGATGAGCATCAGACTGCTCGATGAATGTTTTCATTGCAGGAATAACCCCTATGGTAGACACGGTAATACGTTTCGGACTCATCGCCAAGCCCCAGTCTGCCGTGAAAATCTCAATGCTTTTGAGCACCTCCTTCAGGTTATCAAAAGGCTCTCCCATCCCCATATACACAATATTGGTGAGCTTCTCTCTTTCGGGGAGACTAAGCACCTGGTTTACTATCTGTCCTGCAGTAAGATTCCCCTGAAATCCTTGCTTGCCTGTCATGCAAAACAAACAACCCATTTTACAACCAATTTGCGAGGAAACACAAAGTGTATTCCGCTTCTCCTCCGGAATATAAGCCGTTTCAATAAACTTTAAAGCGCCATATGGATACAGGTATTTTTTCGTGCCGTCAGAGGAAGTATTGACTTTAAGATGTGGCGTGACTCCTATCTCAAAACCTGCCTCCAATTCCTTCC
>JBNJGK010000119.1:7017-9221 GCA_051747665.1 Bacteroidota bacterium
CCACCGGGAACCACTACAAATAAAATGCTCATCTCTTTTTCCCGCTCCCCGCTGGCTATGCTGTAAAGTCTGGGCTCTATACCCGGCACTACTCCCACAGCCACTGTCTGCCCGGCTTTAAAAGAACCGGTTTTTTCAAAACTGAGATAGAATACGCCAGGCGCAATTTCCCTGTTAGAAAGCACCTTTTTTTTATGCAGAATTACTTGTTCGTTTTCAGGAATCATCAGTCAATCAAAATTTAAGACTTAACACAAGTGATCGTCTTTTGTTTTCCCTTCGCGCTATTGATTTTGCTGGCCAACAATTCTAAGCCCCTATCGATTGACAATCAAACCCATCTTTGACCCATGTGTTTAGGGCTTATTTTTGTATTTTAGCCCCATTAAAATGCATCCATTAAACATTAAGCAAATGATATTCTTCTACAAAGGATCGCCCGGGTATTATGCCGTTCAGGCCGTGTCAGCCGTTTCCAGTGACAATCGAAAGAAACTGCGGTGGCTTTTCGGAAATGCTGAGTTAGTTAAAAAAACCGAAGTAAATGGTGTTTTCACAGGTCCACGCAGGGAGATGATCACTCCGTGGAGCACCAACGCTGTAGAAATGGCACACAACATGGGCATTGAGGGGATTACGCGTATAGAGCGGTTTACCCAGGTTAAAGAGAACGAACCTTTATATGATCCGATGCTGGAAGAAGTTTATCATGACCTGGACCAAACTATTTTTAATACTTCCAAGCCTCCTGAGCCCGTAAGGGAAATAAGCAATATAGAAGAGTATAACCGTGAGGAAGGGCTTGCATTGAGTAATGATGAAATTGAATACCTCAATAGCATCAGCAAACGCATAGGCCGCAACCTTACCGACAGCGAAGTATATGGATTTGCTCAGGTAAACTCTGAGCATTGCCGCCACAAAATTTTTAACGGCACTTTTGTTGTTAACGGCGAAGAAAAACGCGATACCTTGTTTGCTCTGATTAAGCGTACTTCGGTTCAGAATCCAAATAAAATAGTATCTGCCTACAAAGATAACGTTGCCTTTGTTTTAGGACCCCGCGCACAGCAGTTTGCTCCGGGAAAACAGTCAGAAGCAGGATATTTTGAGCTTCGGGATATGGATACGGTCTTATCGCTGAAAGCAGAAACGCACAATTTCCCTACAACGGTAGAGCCTTTTAACGGGGCAGCCACCGGCACAGGCGGCGAAATCAGAGACCGCATGGCAGGCGGCAAAGGCAGCCAGCCACTGGCAGGAACAGCGGTTTATATGACCTCTTACCCCCGCAGCGATGAAAACCGCAAATGGGAAAAAAACCTCTCCGAACGACCATGGCTTTATCAAGCTCCGGATGATATCCTGATTAAGGCTTCAGACGGCGCCAGCGACTTCGGAAATAAATTCGGGCAGCCTCTTATCAGCGGTAGCTTGCTCACCTTTGAGCATCAGGAAAAAGACATTCACTATGGCTACGATAAAGTGATTATGCTGGCCGGAGGTGTTGGCTTTGCCAGGAAAGACGACAGCCATAAGGAAAGACCCGAACCGGGCGACATTATCATTGTGCTGGGTGGCGATAATTACCGGATCGGTATGGGAGGGGGCGCTGTTTCTTCTGTAAACACAGGCGCTTATGACGATCACATTGAGCTCAACGCAGTGCAACGCGCCAACCCCGAAATGCAAAAACGCGTGGCTAACGTTATCAGGGCGCTGGCAGAAAAAGGCATTAACCCGGTGGTTTCTGTGCATGACCATGGTGCGGGTGGGCATTTGAACGCACTCTCTGAGCTGGTAGAAGAAACCGGCGGTATTATAGACATTAACAAGCTTCCAGTAGGTGATCCTACCCTCTCAGCTAAAGAAATTATCGGCAATGAATCGCAGGAGCGTATGGGGTTAATTATCAAAAAGGAAAACCTGAAAGAATTACATGCCATAGCCCAAAGAGAACGAACACCGGTTTTTGAAGCCGGCAAAACTACCGGCGATAACCGGCTTGTATTCCGCGATGCGGAGTCCAAAAAAAATCCAATTGACTTAGCGCTTACCGATTTATTTGGGAAAACACCGAAAACTATTCTTAAGGATAATACTGTTTCAGCTTCTTATCCGGCTTTAAAATATGATGAAAAACATTTTGAAGAATACCTTAAGGACGTTTTGCAAATTGAAGCTGTAGCCTGTAAAGACTGGCT
>JBNJGK010000120.1:0-9166 GCA_051747665.1 Bacteroidota bacterium
GTGGAAGTAACGCCAAAATCCATCAGGATGCGTAAAATCTACCTGAATGAGCATGAGCGTAAAAAATATGAAAAATCCTCCTCAAATTAGTTCTGGGTTAGGCGTTGTAAATTTCTGAAAATTTATACTTTTGAACGGACGATGTAAATTCCAAAAACATGTATTGATGCAATTTTTTGGTGTATTACGTGAAGTGAATGGGTTGATAAAATAGTTGGCATTGAAAAAATTTCGGGTTTCGGATTTCGAGTTCCGGGTTTTGGAATTGAATTCGTGTCATGTCACAGTCATGTTTAGAAATTGGTTATAATTCATCGTGACTAATTACAAATTAACAAATTAACAAATTAACGATTCACAAATCAACGAATTAACGATTCACTTTTACCGGGAATTTAAAACTCTGAAGGTATGAAACGAAGAGACCTTATCAAAACAGCCGGTTTAGCAGGCGTTCTTTCAACGCTTGGCATTCCGGCTTTTTCATGGCAGGCTGCATCGGGTAACGGAAAGAGGCTGCGGTTTATTCACATGACAGATGTGCATTTGTATTCTGAAAAAGATGCGCCAAATAAACTACGCAGTGCTTTTCAGCACATGCATGAGCATTTTGCAGATGCTGAGTTTATTATCAATGGCGGCGATGTCATCATGGATGCCCTGAAAAAAGATAAAGACGAAACCCGTAAACAATGGAGCCTCTGGCATCATATCCTGGAAGAAGAAAACAAATTTGAGATGTTCAACTGCATCGGCAATCATGATGTTTGGGGCGGTGGTTCTGTTAAAGATGAAATGTACGGCAAAAAATGGGCTGTAGAAGCCCTCAGGATGCCTGACCGTTTTTATAGTTTTGACAAAGGACACTGGCGGTTTGTAGTCCTCGACAGCACCCGGATCAATAGCAACGGAGAGTGGTATACGGCAAAACTGGATCAGGAACAATTTCTGTGGTTATCCAATTTGCTTGATGAAACACCTGCCGGTAAACAAATACTTATTGTTACTCACATTCCTGTAATTACCGCTACCAGTTATTTTGTAGGGGAAAGTGATAAGGATAAAGCCGGTTACTGGCACTTTCCGCATAGCTGGATGCATGGAGACGCACGGAGGATGGCAGCGCTTTTTGAGCAGCATGAAAACGTGAGAGGGGTAATCAGCGGACACATGCATCAGGTTGACCGGGTATCATATAAAAATGTCAGTTATTTCTGTAACGGAGCCATTTCAGGCGCCTGGTGGAATGGTCCGAACAAAGGCTTTGCCGCAGGATACGCTGTGATGGATTTATTTGACGATGGCTCCGTGGAAACACAATATGTGGCTTATTGATTTTTTTTAGATCAACCTTCTTTTTATAATGGATTCTAATTGATGTGGCAAAGAAATGTATTTGTTATATTGAAAATATTTATTTCTGTTATATATATGTCAATGATGATCATATAAACATGATGTATTATGTGTTAATTTCCAAAATATGCTATTTTTGCCTGATTGATTTTTGAATATGGCTATTGTTCAATACGTTAAAGAAAATGAGATAAAAACAGTAATAACAAAATAAGAACTAGCATGAAAAAAAGAACATTGACAACGCTGTGGGTATTGGTTGTATTTTTCCTTGCATCAACTCATACTCATGCTCAAAATGGCCTTCAGCCTTCCGATTTACAAAAAATCAAAAATGTAGCTCAGGTTACAATCTCACCTGATGGAGATAAAGCAGCTTACCTTTTAGCAAGTCCAAAACCGATAGAAGAAGGTTCTGGATCCTCATATACACCCCTATACGTGTATGATCATGAAAAAGGAGAGCACCAGGCGATTACAGATAAAGATGCCAATGTTTATGATTTAGGCTGGACACCGGATGGAGCATTCATTACTTACCGGCAATCCACCTCCGAAACAAACGGCGCTCAGTTGTTTGCGGTTTCTCCTGAAGATGGCGAACCAAAGCAGATTACAGATCTGGATCATTCTGTGAGGTCATATGAATACCTCGATGCACAAAACCTTGTTTTTACGGCTACGGCCTCAAAAAATCCCAGAAAGGAAAAACTCAAGGAAAAAGGTTTTGATATGAAAGTTGTGGAAGAAGAACTTAGAGATATTGAACTGTGGCGCATGAATCTCGAATCGGGTGAGGAAAAACAGCTTACGGATGATGGCGCTGTTTTTGATTTTGCTGTGAGCCCTGACGGTAAAAAAATTGCCGCAGCCATTGCTCCCGAAAATACTACGGATGCTTCGTACATGTTTAAACGTATTCATATTCTGGATGCAGCAACCGGCGAATTGCTTGAGAAAATTGAAAACCCGGGTAAACTCTCAGCCATGGCCTGGAGCCCCGACAGCAAACATCTTGCTTTTCAGGCGGCAGCTATAGAAGCGGATGCAGTGGCAGGAAGCCTGTTTGTGTTTGAAACCGGACAAGATGTGGAGTATGATGAGATTGAAAACATCGTGAAGGATATGCCATTATCTGTAATTGACATAGCCTGGAAAGATAAAAACACCCTGCTGTTTGCTTCTGAAGAGAGCGTAGACATTACTCTGCGTAGCTATAACGTAAAAAAGGAAAAGATTAAAAAATTGCTTGAAGGTGGAAAAGTGGTATTCAGAGGCTTTTCAAATGCGGGTAACAGTGTCTTTTTAGCAGGAAATACGGCTGAGCATCCCGGCGAATTAATGCATTATGATCTAAAAAGCAACAAGTTGACTAAGCTTAGCGATTATAATGCGTGGCTGGAAGACAAAGACCTGGCCAAGCAGGAAAAAATTTCCTATACGGCAGAGGACGGAACGCGCGTTGATGGCGTTTTAATGTATCCGCTCGATTACAATGCAGATGAAACCTATCCTTTGATAACATACATTCACGGAGGTCCTGAGGCTGCTGTGCAAAACGGATGGCTGTCCGGATATTCTACCTGGGGACAATTTGCCGCCGCACGAAATTTCTTTGTCTTTTATCCGAATTATCGTGCCAGCTCCGGAAGAGGTGTAGACTATACGATGGAAGGGTTTGGCGACTTGCTCGGCAAAGAGTATTCTGATGTGTTGGATGGAATTGATTACCTGATTGAGGAAGACAGAGTTGATCCGAATCGTGTAGGTATTGGCGGTGGTTCTTATGGTGGCTATTTTGCGGCATGGTCTGCAACAAAACATACCGACCGCTTTGCAGCTTCTGTGGTTTTTGTTGGTGTAACCAACCAGGTTTCCAAACGAAATATTACCGATATCCCATGGGAAGATTATCTTGTACATTGGGGATTTTGGACGCATGAAAACCATGATGATGTCTGGGAAGCCAGCCCGGTAAAATATGCCCATAAAAGCAAAACGCCAACGCTTATCCTGCATGGCGAAGAAGACCCACGTATACCCATTGCGCAGGGCGAAGAGCTTTATCGCTCCCTGAAAATGCATGGCGAGGCGCCGGTGCGCTTTGTGACTTATCCCGGAGAAGGTCATGGAAACCGGAAAAATACAAACCAATATGATTACCTGGTAAGAACGCTGGAGTGGTTTGACTTTTACCTGAAGGAAAATCCCGGTTCAGACCAGAAGCCTGATAAATACCCGGATTATCAAATAACTGAATAAACCTGAAGGAAGAAGATATGGCAAATCAAAACGAGAAGCGAGGACTTTTTACTAAAGTCCTTGATGGTATTGAAGTGGTAGGGAACCGCCTGCCACACCCGGCAACGATTTTTGCAATGCTTGCCCTGATAGTAGTTGTGCTTTCGTGGGTTGCATATGCCTTGAATGTGCAGGCTACACATCCGGTTAACGGAAACGTGATAGCTGCTCAGAATTTGATCAGTGCTGACGGTCTGCGCTGGATGTATTCCAATTTGTTGGATAATTTCCTGAAATTCCCTCCGCTGGGATATGTGCTTGTGGTGATGGTAGGTATTGGCGTGGCAGAAGGCTCAGGCCTGTTTACATTGATGATCCGGGCTTTGGTATTGAAAAGCCCTCCAAGACTGATAACGGCTGCTGTTGTTACTGCCGGCATTATTTCTCACCTGGCAAGTGAAGCAGGTTACGTAGTGTTAATCCCACTTGGGGCGCTCATTTTCCATGCTTTAGGCCGGCACCCTATGGCCGGACTTGCTGCCGCATTCGTAGGAGTGAGTGGTGGCTTCGGGTCTAACTTTTTTATCGGCTCTATCGATCCGATACTGGCCGGAATATCAGAAACAGCCGCGCAGATTATTATTCCGGATATTTCCGTAAACCCGGCTGTAAATTACTACTTTATGTTTGTGTCTTCCTTTTTAGTGATTATTGTAGGAACATGGGTCACAGAAAAAATCGTAGAACCACGATTGGGTGAATACAACGGACCGGCGGATCGTGTACCTATCGAACGGCTTACACCGCTCGAAAGCAAAGGGTTAAGGTATGCAGGAATCAGCGTGCTTATAACCGTTATTTTGCTTGCGCTTACGGTTATCCCGGAAAACGGGATTTTCAGAAATCCGGAAACGGGAGAAATACTTAACTCAGCTTTCTTTGATGGCATTATCATCGGTATCTTAATACTGTTTTTTATTCCGGGCCTGGTGTATGGGATTACAGTAGGAACCATCAAAAACGATAAGGATGTAGTGAAGCACATTACCAAATCCATGAGTGGAATGGCAGGGTATATTGTGCTGGTATTTTTTGCAGCGCAGTTTGTGTACTTTTTCAACTACAGCAACCTGGGAATAATATTCGCGATAAAAGGCGCAAAAACCCTTCAGGATATTGGCCTTACCGGGATTCCGCTAATTGTGGGTTTCGTATTCCTTTCAGCCTTGATTAATATGTTTATGGGTTCAGCTTCGGCTAAATGGGCGATTATGGCGCCGGTATTCATTCCGATGTTGATGCTGATCGATCCGCCATATCACCCGGGAATTACACAGGCGGCTTTCCGGATTGGTGATTCGGTTACCAACCTGATTACGCCGATGATGAGTTATTTTGCACTTATTGTAACATTTGCTCAGAAATACGATGAAAAATACGGAATTGGTACCATTATCTCTACCATGATTCCATATTCACTGGTGTTAACACTGGCCTGGACGGCATTACTCGTATTATGGATGCTTACCGGTATGCCGTTAGGACCTGATGGACCGGTATTTATACAGTAAAACGGTGAATAATTAAAGACGCTGTTTTATAAATTTTAAGAAGTCGCGGCAAAACAGCCTTTCAATGTGCTGTAAAGTTGTCCGCGACTTTTTTATCTTTGTCATCAAATAAAATCAAACACTATGAAACTACTGGAAGGAAAAACAGCTTTGATTACCGGCGCATCGCGCGGTATAGGAAAAGCCATAGCACTGGAATTTGCAGAGCACGGCGCCAATGTGGCCTTTACTGATTTGAAATATGATGAAGCAGCCGAAAGTCTTGAAAAAGAGCTTGAAAGCAAAGGCGTGCAGGCTAAAGGATTTGCTTCGGACGCTTCTTCAACAGAAGATACTGACCGGGTGGTAAAAGAAATTCTGAGTACATTCGACCGTGTGGATATCCTGGTTAACAACGCCGGCATCACTAAAGACAACCTGCTGATGCGGATGTCAGAGGGCGACTGGGATGCCGTAATTAGCGTAAACCTGAAGTCGGTTTTTAACCTGACCAAAGCCATTCAGCGGCATATGCTCAAGAACCGCCAGGGTAGCATTATCAACATGAGTTCAGTTGTTGGCGTAAACGGAAATGCCGGGCAGTCGAATTATTCTGCCTCTAAAGCTGGCATGATAGGCTTTACAAAATCAGTTGCCCAGGAGCTGGGTTCCAGAAATATTCGCTGCAATGCTATTGCGCCCGGTTTTATTGAAACGGAGATGACTGAAAAGCTGTCCGAAGAGGTTCGTAAGGAATGGGCTCAGCAGATACCGTTGCGTCGTGGTGGCAAACCGGAAGATGTAGCGCGCACAGCCGTTTTTCTGGCTTCAGACCTGTCTGCTTATGTTACCGGACAAGTCATCAATGTGTGTGGCGGAATGAGTACGTAAAAAATAAAAACCTGAATTTCATTGTTTGATATCCCACTGAAAACCAATTTCCCGATAGAGTACAGCCTTGTGGCGATAGCTGCCGGTTTGCTTTATGCTGGCGTGCTTTACTGGCGTAATCCGAATTCGCGGTTTCCCCGTTCTCTCAGGTATGGGCTGTTTTTTCTGAGGTTCGTTGTGGTATCTGTGTTGGCTTTTTTGTTGCTGATGCCGATGATACAGTCGACGAAGTATTATGAGGAAAAGCCTGGCCTCATTTTGGCAATGGATAACTCCGAGTCCATGACGCTAAAAGGGATGGATTCGGCCACGCTGCAAAAAGAATGGAAAGCGCTTCAGGAACGCCTTAGCGATGAGTTTGATCTGAAAACGTATAGGTTTAGTGGAGAGGCAGATACAGATGGGGAGCCTGACTTTCAGGGAGAAGAAACGGACATCTACAATGCGCTGAGCACTATTAATGAGCAACATCGCGCTGAAGAGACCTCGGCATTGGTTTTGCTTACCGATGGTATTTACAACCGCGGAACAGACCCGGCTTATGCACCGCTCGATCCTGCCATGAAACTTATCGCAGTGGGCTCAGGAGACCCCAGGCCTGAAATGGATATTAAAATCAGTCAGGTACGCTCCAATGATGTGGTCTTTTCCGGGAATGAATTTCCTGTTGAAGTTCATGTAAGAGCTTCAAAAGCCGCCGGAGAAAATGCTGAGTTGGTTTTACAGAAAGCCGGTTCAAATCTGGCTACGGAGAGGTTTTCTGTTGACAGCGATAACTTTTCTAAGCGATTTACTTTTTATCCGGAAGCCGAAGGAGAGGGGATGCAGCGATATACCGTTTCGGTTAGCCCCTTGCCGGAAGAAGAGAACACAGCGAATAATACGCGTAATGTCTATATAGATGTGATTGATGAACAGGCTTCTGTTTTGTTCCTGGCTGCCTCGCCTCATCCCGACTTGTTTGCTATGAAGGCTGCTATTGAGAGCCGCCCGCAATATAAGGTTACCACTGCGTTGATTGATAGCTTTGATGAGGCCGTTACTGACTATGACTTGGTTGTAATGCATCAGTTGCCTTCAAACCAGGGTGAATCTGCTTCGGTGCTGGCTACAGTTTACGGTAATGAAATCCCCGTGCTTTTTGTGTTAGGCGGGCAAACCAATTACCAGCTTTTCAATTCAATGGATGCCGGTCTGGATATCGAAGGGTTTGAACAGCAGTATAACAATGCGCTGGCAGGCGTTAATGAGGATTTTGCTTTGTTCCGGCTTTCGCCGGATGTGCAAAACCTGTTAAATGAGAGTCCGCCATTGAAAGCGCCTTTTGGCGATTATAAAAGTAGTCCGGTGATGGACGTCATGCTTTATCAGAAGCTGAGCGATTATACTACTTCCATGCCTTTGGTAGCCTTATCAGGACGAGGATCGCAGAAGCAGGGAATTATTGCCGGTACAGGTATCTGGCGCTGGAGAATGCGAGACTATACGCTTAATAAGCATCACCAGTCTTTTGATGGGTGGTTTTATTCAATCGTGAAGTATTTGGCTATCAATCAGGACAGAGACTTTTTCAGGGTTTATGCCGATGCTGAATACTCTGGCAGAGAAGAGGTAAAGCTTACGGCTGAGCTTTACAACGCTTCTTACGAGCGCATAAACGATCCGGAAGTACAGTTGGAGCTGAGGAACGAAGATGGCGAAACCTTTGAATATCTGTTTGACAGAAAAGATGACAGCTACAGCCTCAACCTGAATTATTTGCCCGAGGGCACATACCAATATGCTGCTACTACAGAATTCTCAGGGGAGCAGTATAAAAAGGATGGCGCTTTTGTTGTTTCTACTGCCAGGCTCGAATCGCTGAATACGGTTGCTGACTTTACACTGCTTCAAAAACTGGCCTCCCGCCAGGAGGGATTTTTTATTCGGGATTCTTTGATGAACAGAGTTGCAGACAGCCTTCTGGCAGATGAAGCCTACAGTCCGGTGCGGCATGAAGAGGTGCGCTTCCGGCCTTTGATTGATGAAATCTGGGTTTTGATTGGGCTGCTGATGCTCCTTACGGCAGAGTGGTTCTTAAGAAAATATCATGGAGGATACTGATGTTCTTCTACCTGTCTAAAATTCTGGGTTATCTGCTGAATCCCACAGCATGGGTTTTTATGTTACTGCTTGCGGCTTTGCTGCTAAAAGGCAGGTGGCGTAAATACTTGCTTACAGCAGCCTTGGTAATGTTTTTCGCTTTCTCCAATAACTTTTTGCTGAAAACCTTTTTAGGGCCGTGGGAAGATCATGGAATCCGAAAAGTAGAAAAAACCTATGATGTGGGCATTGTATTAGGAGGATGGATTGCAGAATATGATGAAAATCTGGACAGAGCCGTTTTTAAGGCTGTCCCGGATCGCTTCCTGCAGGCATACCGGCTATACAGAAACGGAAAGATCAAAAAGTTTTTGATCTCTGGCGGAAGCGGGCATTATTTGTATCCCGATAAGAAAGAAGCCACGGTTCTTAGGGATTATCTGATAGAAATAGGTGTTCCGAAAGAAGATATTCTGGTAGACGCAGAATCAAGAAACACATACGAAAATGCCCTTTACTCAGCCGAAATCCTGAGAAAGCATCCTGAATTGGAGGACAAATTGTTGATTACTTCCGCTATCCACATGAGAAGGGCAAAAGCCTGTTTTGACAGTCAGAATATTTCCACAGTTCCTTTTGGTACCGATCGCATCGTGCCCGGTGATGGCGTCGTGAACTTTGAGGTTCTGTTCGTCCCTAATGTACTATCCTTCCGCTACTGGCACTTGCTGATTCATGAATGGATTGGCTATGTTGTTTATGATATCCGGGGGTATATTGAGTGAGGTTTTTACGTTGGTATGTTTGTAGGTTTCTAGGTTATTAAGTTTGGATGTTCCTAAGTTTTTTGTTGTAATTGATTGCTTGCCCTCCCGTTAAATATTTACTTAATAAATTTCACGGGACAGGCGTGAAATTGCGGAGCAATATTTCATTGGGGTAATTGATTGCTATTAAATAGCCATTGATGGTCATTCTGTTGTAATTAGTAGTAATTGATTGTAATTTGCTTCGCGTAATTGGTAGTAATTGTTTGTTTTAATGGT
>JBNJGK010000121.1:0-9140 GCA_051747665.1 Bacteroidota bacterium
ACCCGATCACGGAGCATTTATTCCAAGCTGGAAGCGAATTAAGTCTGCCTTGCCGGGATATATGGAAGAATATTACGAAGCCGTTGAAAAAGACAATGCATGATGTAAGAGTTCATTTTTAGATGATTGTAAGATATAATGTGTTTAAGTGTTCAGGTGCGTAAGTGTTTAAGTGTGTAGGTGTTTAGGTGCGGGTGTTGTCTTGTGACCTGTCTGAAATAAGTTGACCGTTTTTACTAATCACCAATTAACAAATTAACAAATTAACCAATTAACCAATTAACCAATTAACCAATTAACGAATTAACCAATCAACCATTTAACTATTCACTAGCCAACATATTATATGATTTAATAAAAAAGTTTACATTCTAAACCAGCAATATGGAACAAAAAGCAATTCAAGACTTAAAGCATAAAATCAGCCAAAGGCTTCATTTTATTTATAAGAATACAGACGTAGACCCTTCACAGCTAACTGAGAAAAGCGTTAAGCTGATTTCACGCTATGCAGATAGGATTGATCAGTCAGATCAAACCTGGAATGAAAAAGATACTTTGCTCATCACCTATGGTGACAGCATCACAAAAAGCAACGAGAAAGGTTTGAAAACCTTAAAGCGCTTCAGCCAGAACCATTTTGCTGAAGCTATTAAAAACATCCACATCCTGCCATTTTTCCCTTACAGCTCTGATGACGGTTTTTCGGTGATCGATTATTTTCAGGTCCGGGAAGACCTGGGAGATTGGTCTGATATCAAAGAACTGAATACAGACTTTGGTCTGGCCGCCGATTTGGTGATCAATCATGTTAGCAGCCAATCTGTATGGTTTCAGAATTTTCTGGAAGGTAAAAACCCCGGGAAAGACTTTTTCATAACAGAAGATCCGGAAAAAGACCTCTCCGACGTAGTCCGGCCCCGCAGCTCGCCTCTGCTTACGCCCTTCGAGACGTCAGAGGGAAAAAAATATGTTTGGACAACGTTCAGCGAAGACCAAATCGATTTGAACTTTAAGAACCCGGAGGTTTTTCTAACCATGCTGGAAGCGCTGCTGTATTATCTTTCAAACGGCATCCGCATCATCAGAATGGATGCCATTGCCTTTTTGTGGAAAGAACCGGGCACCTCGTGCCTGCACCTTCCGCAAACCCACGAAATTG
Organism: Bacteroidota bacterium; assembly: GCA_051747665.1. Lineage (GTDB taxonomy): Bacteria > Bacteroidota > Bacteroidia > Bacteroidales > JAIPAH01 > JAIPAH01. The sequence continues at coordinate 1,163 of JBNJGK010000121.1, forward strand.
TAAAGCTTTACCGCGATATTTTTGATTTCCTGGGGCCACAATACATCTTGCTGACCGAAACCAACGTGCCCCATAAGGAAAACCTGAGCTATTTTGGTGACGGCGATGAAGCTCACATGATATACCAGTTCAGCTTGCCTCCACTGCTGCTGTATGCGTTTTATGTTGAAGACGGACATTTTCTCAACGAATGGGGCAGCGATCTTCCCAATCCTCCCGAAGGGGCTACCTATTTAAATTTTACGGCCAGTCACGATGGCATTGGGGTCAGACCGCTTGAAGGGATCGTTCCGGAAAAGCAAAAGCAGGAACTCTTTTCCGCTATCCGCAACCAGGGCGGTAAAATCAGCACTAAGGCCAATTCAGACGGCACCACCAGTCCATATGAAATGAACATCACGTATGTGGATGCTCTGAAGACCACAAAATACAGCGATCCCAAACATCAAACCGAACGGTTCATCAGCTCTCAGCTTTTGATGGCGGCAATGAAAGGAATTCCCGCATTTTATATTCACAGCCTTTTAGGTACTACCAATGATTATGAAGGTTATGAAAAAACCGGACGCGCACGTTCGCTAAACCGCAAACAGTGGGATGAAAACGAAATTATTCAAAGGTTAGGGAAAGAATCACAAAACAGTGAGATTTTTAACCGGCTTACGGAGGCTTTACGCATTCGTAAACAGCAACCTGCTTTTCACCCGGAAGCCGAACAAAAATGGCTCAAACTGGACGATGATATCATTGCATTTTCCAGAAAAGGGAAATCACAGGAAATCATCAGCATAACCAATGTTACCTCACGCAGGAAGAGAATCTCAGTGCAGTCGCAACTTCCTGTTAAGGAGCTGTTTTCTGATGATAAATTATCTGTGGGTTACTCGGAGATCACTATAGAACCTTTTGCAAGCTATTGGTTTTCCGGACACCCGGAGAAATTCCATGTTTCAACCATTTAAATCAAACTCATCAGGCATCTGATAAATATTTAGCATATGAAAATTGTAGTCGCACCCGATTCATTTAAGCACAGTTTATCTGCAGTAGAAGTTGCAGCAGCTATATCAAAAGGGATTCGCTCTATACATCCTGAAGCAGATATTATACAATTGCCGGTGGCCGATGGCGGTGAGGGCACTGTAGAAGCCTTAACCACGGCTACAGGTGGCAAAAAAATCAATATTGAAACCTACGATCCACTTATGCGCCCCATTACGGCTACGTATGGCTTTATAGATTCAACTACGGCGGTCATAGAGATGGCGGCAGCTTCCGGACTTGAACGATTGCAAAAAGGCGAAGAAAACCCATTAAAAACCAGCACGTACGGCACCGGCTTGCTTATGCTGGATGCCATCAAAAAGGGGGCGCGGAAAATCATTACCGGGGTTGGCGGAAGCGCAACAAACGACGCAGGTGCCGGAATGGCAAGAGCTATGGGTGCAATACTTAAGGATAAAGACGGACATGAACTGGAAGGAAACGGAAAGAGCCTCCAGCATCTGCACGAGGTTCACCTGGAAACGCTAAAAGAAAACATCCGGAATACAACCTTCGTTACGGCGGTAGATGTAGACAACCCATTGCTGGGACCTTCAGGCGCAACCTATGTCTATGGCGGCCAAAAAGGAGCCGGCGAAAACACCAAAAAAATCCTTGAAAAAAGCCTTACCCGTTTCGCCGATGTGATGGAGAAACAAACAGGAAAACCGTTCAGGAACATGCCCGGGGCTGGCGCTGCCGGAGGCATGGCTGCCGGGATGGTCAGTTTCCTGAATGCTGAACTGCAAAACGGGTTTACTCTAATCAGTGAACTATGTCAGTTAGAGGAAACCATAAAAACAGCCGACTTTGTCATCACAGGCGAAGGCAAACTGGATGAACAAACCGCTTATGGCAAAACACCTTATGGCGTTGCCAAATTAGCTCAAAAGCATAACAAACCGGTATTCGCTTTTGCCGGAGCACTAGGGAATAATTATCAAAAGTTATTGGGAACTTCTTTTACCAATATCTATCCGATTACTGAAAAACCTGTCACCTTGGAAGAAGCCCTGAGTGAAGCCAGCCAACTGCTTGAGAGGGCTGCAGCCCGCATGATGCGGAGCATTTTGCTTTTCAGGGATACAGATCCTTTCCACTGAAGCAATTAAATTAGTCGAGCTGTTAATATAGTTACATACTAAAGTTTCGCGCTAAAAAATTACAATTTTGAAATGTTGAATTTTAAATTAAAGCGTTTGGTTTTAATGGCTCTGAGCAATATTAGATTGCATTGTTTTCTCTGCGTTCATTCTTCCTTTTTCACGCAAAGACCGCAATAAAAGATCGCAGAGTTCGCCGGGAATGGGATTTATCTGGCTCTGCATTCTTTGATTAAACTTTGCGTACTCGGCGTGGTTTTTATTCGCTACATAATATTAGCGCAATTCTAATCCAAAAGCTTTTTTGCATAGTAAAATCCCCCGTTCTGTTCGGTTTGTTTGTCCTAGCTTCCTTTGCAGAGTGTAGCAAAACAGTTGGCAAGATATTTGATTTTCAAAATTCATCAGGCAGTGCAACCTAATATTTGTGTAAATCCTTATTTTTGTTTCTGACAGAAAATGAGGCATATTATTCAATATCAGAAACCAAAACAAATACAAGACAATAAGAAAAACCATTGAAATGCTTTTTCTTAGAAAACCATGAAACAATCAGACCAAAAGCATAAAAAACGCATCTGGAAACCCGGAACTTTGCTGAGCCCTGTACCGCCCACACTGGTTTCATGCGGGAATGAAACACTGGGTTACAATATGATTACAATAGCGTGGACAGGCATAATCAACTCCAAACCGCCCATGACCTACGTTTCTATTCGCCCGGAACGCTATTCCTACAATTTGATTAAAGAAACCGGTGAGTTTGTCATCAACATCACAACCAAGAAGCTGAGCCGGGCTACCGACTGGTGTGGTGTGAAATCAGGGCAAGACGTTGATAAATTCAAAGAAACGGGGCTTACGGCTGTTCCGGGAAGCCAGATAGCAGCGCCGCTTATCGCGGAAGCGCCGCTCAACCTGGAATGCAGGGTAACCGAGATTAAAGAACTGGGGTCGCACGACATGTTTCTTGCTGAGATTGTTGCCGTGCAGGCATCGGAAATGTTTATAGATGAAAAAACCGGCAAGTTTAATCTTGAAGCCTCCGACCCTATCGCTTATGCTCACGGTCATTATTACACCTTAGGAAAGATGTTGGGCGGATTTGGATATACCGTCATGAAAAAAAGCACCAAAAAGAAACGAAAACAACAAAAAGCTAAAAAATAATGTCAAAAACTTTACTCATTCTTTTTACTGCGGTTTTACTGATTTTATCAGGATGTGCATCGAAGCGCCTGGCAAAAAAAGGAAAAGAACATCAGGAAGCAGGTTTTTATGAAGACGCTGCATCCTATTATTATGAGGCGCTGAAGAAAAACGACAATAATCTGGATGCAAAAATTGGCCTGAGAAACACCGGGCAGCAAGTGCTGGAAGACCAGTTAAATGATTTTTACCAGGCCTATCAAAACCAAAAATCTGACAAAGCGGTCTGGACTTACCTGGAAGCCCGCAATTACCATGAAAAAGTTAAGCAAATGGGCGTGCAGCTCGAATTTCCGGAAAAATATGCTGCCTATTACAATGAAGTTAAACGCGACCACCTGGCCTCAAGTTATGAAAATGCCTATAAGTATCTGCATCAAGAAAGATTTGAGGACGCTGAAGAAATACTGAAAACCATTTTGGAAATTGACCCTGAATATAAGGACGTGGAAGCCATGCTCCGGGAAGCAAGATACGAACCTGTCTTCAGAAAAGCCAGGGAAGCTATGGACGATGAAAAGTATTACACTGCCTATTCTTTGTTTGATGAAATCTTAAGCCAGCATTCATCGTATAAAAATGCTGAAAGTTTAAAGGAGCAATGTCTTGAAAAAGGGCAGGTTCCAATAGCTTTATGGCCTGTAAAAGACGGTGCCGGCAATTACGAGGCAGCTCAAATGATGCAGGCCCGTTTTGCAGGTAAGCTTAACAGAATGACCAATCCGTTCCTGAAAGTTGTAGAACAGCCGGAAACAAGAACAATCGGTCGCAGGGCAGAAGTCCGCAAGCTGAAAGATCCAGTACAAGATTATGAAATCGATGATCCGAATGCCGTTAAAGCACACCTTCGCAGCACATTACTAAAGTTTGAGTCCAGCGAGGGCCGCTTATCGCACACCGAAAAGCGGGGTTATCTGAAAAAAGAAAGCAGGTATAAAGACGAGGAAACCGGAAAAGTGAAAACACGTGTTACCTATGACAAAGTGGTTTATGACGAATACAAAAAAGTAAACAAGGCTTCCTGCCGTTTGAGTTTTAAGATGGTCTCCGCAGAAGGCGGCGAAATTCTTGTTGCCGACCTGGCCAGCAGAAGTTTACAGGATAAAATGCACTATGTGGATTTTGAGGGGAAAGCCAAAAACCTGGTGCCCGGCTACTGGAAATACCGCCGAAAAGACTCCAGGGAAGACGAGATCAAAAACAACAATAAAGACATCAGTGCGCTGCAAAGACTGGTAAATGCCAAAAGAAGCATTGAACCGGCTCAGGCATTAAGCGAACAAGTCATGGAGAAAGTTGCATTGGATGCTGCCCGAAAAATAAATGCCTATAAACCCGATTAAATGAAAAAATACAGTCTATTAATTTTCATCATCATTCTATCTGCTTGCGGTTCCAAAAAAGATTTGGCCGAGCTGCGCGAAAACCGCCCATCATGGGCAAAATCCAAACCTGTTGTTGCAGGCTATTATACCGGTGTTGGCATGGCGCCCAAAACCTTATCAGCAGATAAGCATCAACAAGTAGCACGGAATCAGGCGTTGAAAGACATCGCAGAAGAGATTTCGGTCACTATCTCGAGCAGTTCATTGTTACGTAATCTGGAGATGGATGACACCTTTGTAAGCGATTATTCCTCAGACATATCCACATCCAGCAATCACGACCTGGAAGGCTATGAGCTGGTAGACACCTATGAGGATGAAGAATATTACTTTGCTTTCTATAAACTCTCAAAAGCCAAATTTGAGCAAATACGCCAGGATAGAATCACCAATGCCGTAGATAAAGCCACAGGATACGCCGAAACCTTTCACAGCCAAAAAGAGCAGAACAACTTCAGCGAGGCATTTATTGCTTTGGTTCAGGGGCTGGAAATCATCAGGCCTCACATGCATGAGGCTTTACCGGCAGAAGTAAATAACCGGCAAGTAGATATGGGCAACTACCTGGTTGAGGAAATGCGAGCTATGTTTAATGATATCTCAATCACACCAATGCAGGAAAAAATTTCAATAATAAGGGGTCAGGGTATTGATGAGAAATCGCTGACCTTCCGCGTCCGGTTTTCTGAAGGCAATCCGGTAAAGAACTTCCCGTTGCAGGCTGCTTTTTCAGCTCAAACCATTGTTAACAGTTGGGAAATAACTGATGATGATGGATATGCAGGCTTCTCTGTCAACAAAGTCATATCCAAATCCCGTAAAGGAACATTCAGAGTGCATGCAGATGTGGAAAGCCTGCTGAAACGCACTACAAGCGATTTGCTTGTGCGGAATATCGTCAGGAAAATGTCAGTACCCGGGGCAGACATGGAAGTTGAAATCATCAAACCTGTGTTTTTTATTGATAATACTGCATTTGATGACCTCAATCACAGCGACATCCTGAAAAACACTATGGCTGAGAAAATTCACAGCCACGACTTTTCTACAACAGATAATCCTGAAAAAGCTCATTACATTGCTGAAATCAAAGGACAAGCACAAGTAACTACTTCCCGCTATGAAAGTAAAATTGCTTTGCTTTCCATAGAATATCAAATCACAGACGAAAATGACAATGTGATTTTCAGCACACGCAGTGAAGATTTCCAGGGAGTAAATGCTGACGAATCGCGCGCTTTTAAAAAAGCGTTCAGTCAGGCTGAGGAGGAGTTGGACAATCGCATTTTTGATGACTTCTACTATCATCATTTCCGGTAGTTTATGCGGGTTTATCAGTTTTGTATTTAAATGACCAATGATGTGCCTGAAAGCTTTCGGGATAGTTGGTTGGTTAATTCGTTAACAGGTTAATTTGTGATTAGTAAAAACGGTCAACCTTATTCAGGCATTGTCATTCTCAAAAATTCCAAATAACAAGCACCAAATCACAAATAAAATCAAACTCCAAAAACAAATGTTCTAAACCACTTATAGTCATAACTTAGTTCTTCGTGTGAAATTTTGGTCATTGAATATTTGGAATTATTTGTGATTTGTAAAAACGGTCTACCTTATTCAGGCATTCTCAAAAATTCCAAATAACAAGCACCAAATCACAAATAAAATTCAAACCGCAAGACAGTGACTTTATAGACAAATACTAAATAGCCAGAAAAGCAGGACAAACCTATCCCTCCATTGCCGAATCGTCTATCGGGACAATATTGTTTGTAATAGCATAGATTGTCAGGCCGGAAACACTTTTTATTCCGGTTTTTTCTGAAATGTTTTTCCGGTGTGTGATAACGGTATGAATGCTGATATTCAGCGCCTCAGCAATTTCTTTATTGGAAAGGCCTTTAACCAGTTGCGTAAGCACCTCAGCCTCGCGCCTGGATAGTTCATTCTGGGGCTTCTTATCCTCCTGCTCATGAAGCTGACCAAGTTTGCGCGTAATATCCTCCACGCTGTCGGTTATGGTTATGACTTCATCAAAGTTGCGCAGCAAAGCCTCTTCATAAAAGCCATAAACCATGGCGATCCAGGAAATATGAGGGTATTCTGATTTCAGCTCTGCAAAAGCCTGAGTTTTATTTAGCACGGCTGATGGGTTGATCACCACAATCTGAAATTTCTCTTCAGAGACAGCCCGCATCAACTCATCCAAATCGCGCACCCGGTAGAGGTAATAATGCGTTTTGGTTTTCAGAAGAATATCAGACAATCCTTCGAAAATAATCTGCGAAGGCTCAATTACCGCCACATGTATCCTGCTCTTATTCATTTGGCTTGTTCCCTTTCAAGTCTGTCAACCAATGGCAATAAGATAATCTCCTCTATCTGAGAGTGTATATTCAAGTCATGCTCCAGCTCAAAAAGACCAAACAGCACTTTGCGCCGCATGGCGAGATCATTCTTTAAGTTGATGTGTTTCAGCAAAAGGTTTTTTAAATCCGCCAGTTTGGTTTCTATATCCGTATGGTGCTCGCGGTATTCGTTCACAGAAAACGGGGAATCCTCAGGTTTGGATTCCGGATCGATCAACTGGTAAAAGTAGGGAAAGGCGATTTTATCTTCATAATCCAGATGCTCAAGCACTTCTTCAAAATAATCGGTAAAAAACTTTTCTATGAGCTTGATATCCTCTGAATTTTGCTTCTCCTGCAAACTTTTGATATGTCCTTTAATTTCAGGATATTTATCGTTTTTATAATACGAATGGCTGTTTTCCAGAAAACGAATAATGACAGAGATGTCTTTCAGGGCGCAGATTTCCTCATTGCTGGGATAAAAGCCATTGTAAAGATTGCCGAAAATCAGGAAAACAGACAAGTCGATATTATTTTCCCTGCATATCTGATGAACCGTTTTATCCTTCACCAGGAAATCAATGCCCATATGTTCAAGCAGCAGCAGGAAGGTATAGTTTTCGTTAATCAAATCAGACATTTTCATGTCGGGTTTGATGTACGTACGATGATTGATATACATGCGTTTCTTTTTTTACAAAATTAAAACTTTTTATGCAGTTTAAATAAAGATTAACAAGTTCAACATATTGCAGGTATAATGCGGAAGCAAACACGGCAGTATGCTCTGCGGCCTGCTTGATCTTACCGGGGAGGAAATCAAGAATGCGGTGAAGGGTGTAAGGTGGGGTTCTTCAACCTGAAGGGCTGAAAGGGCGAAGCCCAG
>JBNJGK010000122.1:0-8895 GCA_051747665.1 Bacteroidota bacterium
ATTCAACGGGAAATCGATTATTACAACACTCAACTGGGAGACACGGAAAAAATCAAAAAATTCCGTGTTTTTGACGAAGAATTCAGCATACAGTCAGGCGAGCTCACACCTTCGATGAAATTGCGTCGCGACTTTATCTGCTCAAAATATAAGGATGTTATCAATGATATTTATTCATAACTGTCATACGTATGGAAGAAGTAACACGTATTTTTGATATACTTGATCGTTTCAAGTCCGTTCATAAAGAACAGAAAGAAGTTTTCGGTTACAAAGATAACGGAAGCTGGAAGACATACACTCCGGAAGAATACATTGAAATGGCCAACCGCCTAAGCAGCGCATTTATCAACCTCGGAGTAAAGCCTGGAGATAAAGTAGCCACGGTTATCCGAAACAGTCCGGAATGGAACTTTACCGATATGGCGCTGCTTCAAATCGGAGCCATCCAGATTCCCATATATCCTACTATCAGCTTAGAACATTATAAATACATCTTTCAGGAAGCCGACATAAAAATCGTAATTATTTCTGATAAAGAAGTTTATGAAAAAATAAAGCCTGCGCTGGATGAAATGGTAGAACATGTTTATACCATAGAACAAATAGCAGGTGTAGAGAATTGGAATAACCTTTTAGAAAAGGAAACACCTGCACAGCATGCAGAAATTGAAAAGCGCAAAGCCAATATAAAGACTGACGACACTGCCACTATCATCTACACCTCCGGCACTACAGGACCTCCAAAAGGCGTTATGCTAAGCCATCAAAACTTTATAAGCAATTTTAAATCTGTTATCGAAATTATAGACCAAAATCCGGTTAAAAGAGTAATGAGCTTTTTGCCTTTGTGTCATGTCTATGAACGTATGCTAAGCTACATGTACCAATATAAAGGTATGACGGTTTATTATGCTGAATCAATAGAAGCGCTCGGAGACAACCTGCGCGAGGTTAAGCCTGAAATGTTTTGTGCTGTGCCGCGCGTTTTGGAAAAAACCTATGACAAAATCGTTAACAAAGGACGCAATTTACCTCTCCTTCAGAAAATCATTTTCTATTGGGCTTTGAAAGTTGGAGAGCAGTTTGATCATCATCAAAAACCCGGCTTTTTATATCCCCTCAAACTTAAAATTGCAAACCTGCTTGTATTCAGAAAATGGAGACAAGGCCTTGGAGGCAACCTTAAACTCATAGTAGCTGGCGGAGCAACACTGCAATCGAAATTAGCGCGAACGTTTTGGGCCGCAGGCATCGACATTATGGAAGGGTACGGTCTTACAGAAACTTCTCCGGTGATAGCCGTGAATAATTATATTGATAACAACATCAAAATCGGGACCGTTGGTCCCGTAATAAAGGGAGTGCAGGTCAAATTCACCGAAGATGGCGAAATCCTGTGCAAAGGCCCGAACGTTATGAAAGGATATTACCGCCAGCCCGAAAAAACACAAGAAATGTTTGACAAAGATGGGTGGTTTAAAACCGGCGACATAGGTCATCTGGAAGATGGACGGTTTTTGAAAATCACCGATCGCAAAAAGGAAATATTTAAAACATCAGGTGGGAAATATATTGCTCCCCAGGTAATTGAAAACAAAATGAAAGGTTCTCCTTTTATCGAAAACGTAGTTGTTGTTGGAGACGGCCGGAAATTTGCCGCTGCGTTGATTGTTCCGAATTTTTATCATTTGCGCTCATGGTGCCGCGTTAAAGGTATCGAGTACACTTCTGATGAAGATATGATCCAAAATCAACGCATCATTGACCGGATAGAACAAGAAATTGAAAAAACCAATCAAAGCTTCGGAAAAACCGAACAGATCAAACGATTCAAATTGCTGTCCACATCATGGGGCATCGAAACCGGAGAATTGTCGCCTACGCTGAAACTCAAACGGCGGGTAATTCATGAGAAATACAGTAAGGAAATTGAAGAACTGTACAGCGAATCAAATTAATTTTGAGGAAGCGTTTTTAAAATATCAAATCAGAAAATTGCTCCACATTCTACTATGGCAGCAAAAACTATTATCCTTTGTTGGATGTCTAAAAAACAGATGCTGACTGCCCTAACTACGCAGTCAGGTCAAACCAAAAAATTGATTGACAACCTTTCTAAGCGCGAAGCGCCTGGAAGTGTTGAAATAAAAAATTACTTTAAGAACAGAAAACCAAATTGCCGATTTAACCGAACTTGATGATTATGCCCGCAATCTATTATCACGACAAAGCCATATTGCTCTCAGAAAAACAGGATCATTATCCTGAAAAAGCTGTTATCATCAAAGCAGATGACTATGGCTATCAGGGTCTAAAAGAAGCCGTTGTCAACTTTCTGAACGCAGCCGATTCGCTGTATTTATATATCCTCACAGATACGCGGGAGCAAATAATGGAGCAGGTTTTCAGTATGTTTACTTTGCTGAATGCATCCGGGGGGTTGGTTATCAACAACCAAAAGCAAGTGTTAATGATTAAACGCTGGGGTGTGTGGGACTTCCCGAAAGGAAAACTGGAAGCAAACGAAAAAGCGGAGTCCGGCGCTTTACGCGAAGTAAGAGAAGAAACGGGTGTAAAAGCAGATCTTATTGCCAAAAAGCCTTTTTTTACTTATCACATCTATCAAAAACAAAACCGCTATATTTTGAAACAAACCTGGTGGTTTACCATGAAGGCTTCAGCAGAGCAGCTTCTTACTCCTCAGCAAGAAGAGGATATAGAAGAAGTGGCCTGGGTTCAAATTAATCAGGCAGCAAGTTACCTGGAAAACAGCTACGCTTCATTAAAAGAACTTTGGAAACGATTCATCTCAAACGCACCTGCTGAAATGGATTTTTAATACATTTGCCTCAAACAATTCAAGATTCATGAAAATTGCTGTATTTCCCGGATCCTTTGATCCGATAACCATAGGACACGAATCCATCATCAGGCGCGGATTGCCACTTTTCGATAAGCTTATTATAGCCATCGGGCAAAATGCCGAAAAAAAATACTTTTTTTCGCTGGAGCAACGCAAAGAATGGCTGAGGCAGGTTTTTGCCGATGAACCCGCTGTAGAAGTAGACAGTTTTACCGGACTCACCGTAAACTACTGTCGCAAAGTAGGAGCTAAGTATATTTTGAGAGGCTTGCGCACTTCGGCTGATTTTGAATTTGAAAGAAGCATCGGGCAAGTTAACCGGCAGATGTATCCCGGACTTGAGACAATATTCCTTTTAACACAACCTGAACATACGGCAGTTAACTCGGGCATCGTCAGGGATATTCTCAGACATGGAGGAGACATCCGGCGTTTCATTCCTGAGGCTATCAATATAAACCCCAAAGACAAGCTATAACAATTTTAGAGGATAAGCGATGGTTATTGCTCTTCTGTTTTAAAAAAGGAAACTATCGTTCTCCCGTATTTCCTGGCTTCAGCAAAAGAGGTCAAATCCGATAAATCGTCTCGTTTTGAATGCTCAATGATAAGCCATCCGCCGGGTTTAAGAAAGTTCTGTTTGAAGATATCTCCATGAATCTCACGAATATTTTCCAGGTCATAAGGCGGATCAGCAAATACAACATCATATTGTGCATGGCTGCTTCTGATAAAAGAAAACACATCTGCCTTGATAACATGAAGGTTTTCCAGCTCCAGCTTTTTTGCTGTATCGCGAATAAAGCCTACCGCTTTCGGAAAAGATTCCACAGCCATCACCTCCAGCGCTCCGCGCGAAGCAAACTCATACGCCATATTGCCCGTGCCGGAAAATAAATCGAGCACTGAAAGCTGTTCAAAATCAAACACATTATTTAAGATGTTGAAGATGCTTTCCTTCGTTTTGTCAGTGGTTGGTCTTACCGGAAAATTCTTCGGAGCATGGATCCTCAGGTTTTTCTTTTCCCCTCCAATAATTCTCATAGGCTGCTTTTAAAAATAGTTTGTTTAAATCTGGATGATGTGGCTATTAAACAGCGTAAAATGATCATGATCCGGAACTTTATCAAACACATAGCTGTATCCGAAAGCTTGAGTACGCACATCAAAGTTTATATTTCTCACATAGCTGCGAATCAATTCATATTGCCTGGAATGTTTCCGAATATTGCCTGTGAGCATAAGCTCTGCTTCTTCGGGGTTAAACCGAAGTTGTTCCATCACAAATAATAGATAATACAAGGCGTCCTCTTCTTTGGGTGTATAAAAAGCGTTATAGAAAAGCAGGCCTTCATTATTAAAAATCACAATGTCAATATACTGTTTTCTGAAATGCAGGAAGATGGTATTCTCCGTTCGTTGATTTTTATGCTGAATGCTCAGACTTTCGATGAGAGGAACAGAATGATGAAGGATTTTTTTCTTTTTAAAGGTCTTATCTATTCTGAATCTCAGGCAATCAGGTATAGTGAAAACCTGGTATGCTCCGGCACTTTTGAGATAGCTTGAGATTACCTGCTCATAGGAACTGGCGGTATGGTTAAATTTAAGAAAAAGCGTTTTTTCGGTTTCGTCAAACAAAGGTTCTGGAACGAGGGTTGATTTAGCGCTCTCATAAAGAACAAACACATCTTTAAAAGGACCTCTTAACCAGGCGTTTTGCTCCAGAAAACTATCCAACAGCTTGCAATAGCGGATATCACTCTCGGCATTTTTTAAGCTGTAGCTTTCCAGTCCTGTAAATTTCTTACGCTCTGAATCCAAAAACAATAAAGAAAATCCATCCAGCGCGAACTGGATGGATAATACATACTTTTCCTGTGCTTCTTTATTCAGCGTTTCATCAGCATACTCAAAGTCAGGTGTAAATCCTGTACTCATGATGGAATAATTATTCCCAGTTTCCGTCTGTAGAAGGATCTTTAAGAGAACCGAACTTTAAACCGGGATATTTTTCGACGTCTTCGCGACTTTTAATTTTGTTCGTAATCAACTGCTCTTCCAATCCTTTCAGGAAATCTCTGTAATGAGCTTTTGCTTCAACCACATTTACAACGACCCCACCTTTATCAATAGTGTCTGCCTGGAGCTCAAACTCTTTCTTATCGCTGAACGGAATATAACGGATGTTTTGAATGTTGTAATCAGCGCGGTCTTTAAAAAGTGAGTCTCCAACATTGATATAATCAATCGTATCTGTGATGACTTTTGTAAAAGTAGTGTCATCAGGGTCTTGCACGGTATAAACCACAGGAATTTCTCCGTTTTTAATGAAATCGATCAGTGTATCGAAAGACCCTGTATACTCATCATGAATACTCTTGTAAGACCTTTCTACTGCACGTATGTCTTTGAGGTTTTGCACGACCTTTTCCGTTCGCTGATCTACAGCTCTTTCAAAGCGTACAGGTGTCATAATGCTCTCATATACGAGATAGGCCAAAACAACAATTGCGATGGTTAAAGCGGTTTGCAGGACAATTTTTAACGTTTTATTCATTTCGCATCTTTTTGAATGATTGACTTGATATTATTTTCGTTCCGAATACGGCAAATTTAAAATTTTTTTTAGTACAATTGTTGAAAAGCAAATTCAATTTAAGATTTATTTGCGTTATATCCTGAAGGAACATCGCTGATGAGTTGTTCATAAACAGGCAATTCGTTTAACACCTCTAATTTACTTTTTTGATAATCTACATAATATCCGGCATGTTTCATTCCGTTGGTTACCAATAAATATTTTACATGGAGTTTCATATTGTAGCGCAATGCCTGGTCTATTACCTGCTGACTCAGTTGCACCTGAGGGGCTTTGCATTCAACCAGCAATACGGGCTCGGCCTGCCGGTTATATACCGCAATATCAAACCGCTTTTGCAACCTGTCCAGTTTAAACGTCTTTTCAACAACCATCAGTGAAACCGGAACGGACCTGTGGTTTACAAGAAAGTGAATCATATGCTGCCTCACCCATTCTTCAGGCGTTAACACAAAATACTTTTTTCTTACAATATCAAACACTTTGTGCTTTCCATCAGACTTGTCTTCGAAAAACCGTGCGGGTGGCAGGGCCAGGTCAGGCAAATTGTCCATAGCTGCATTGCTTTTCACGCAAAAATACAATTGAACTTGCGATAAAAAAAATAACCATTAATTTTGCCTAAAAAGCATGAAAACAAAAGAAGAAATTGTAAAAAACTGGCTTTTCCGCTATACAGGAACCGAGCCGGAGAATTTCGGGGATTATATCCTGCTAACCAATTTCACTTACTACATTAATAAATTTGCAGAATACGAAGGCGTAGAAGTAAAAGGGACAGACCGCCCGATGCCCAGCGCTACCTCCGGAGATATAACGATGATAAATTTTGGAATGGGCAGCGCTAATGCCGCTACTATTATGGATTTGCTGAGTGCGGTAGAGCCAAAGGCATGCCTCTTTCTGGGAAAATGCGGAGGCCTGAAAAAAAAGAATAATCTTGGCGATTTGATCCTGCCGATTGCGGCTATTCGCGGAGAAGGTACCTCAAACGACTATTTTCCGCCCGAAGTGCCGGCCCTGCCAGCATTTAACCTCCAAAAAGCTATCTCTGCCGCTATCCGCGAACATTCACGCGATTACTGGACTGGCTCAGTATATACTACAAACCGCAGAGTGTGGGAGCACGACGAAGATTTTAAAAGCTACCTCAGAAAAATCAGGGTCATGGCTATCGATATGGAAACAGCCACCATTTTTAGCGTAGGCTTTTCTAATAAAATCCCCAGCGGAGCGCTGCTGCTGGTATCTGACCAACCTATGATTTCCAGCGGTGTAAAAACAGAAGAAAAAGACCGGGTAATCACAAAAAATTATGCCGAAGAGCATTTAAAAATCGGGGTGAATTCGTTGCATCAGCTTATCAACAACAGGCAAACCGTGAAGCATCTTAAATTTGATTTTGAACCTGATATCTGATATTCAATGATGGAAGACCAGAAAATCATAGCACAGCTTAAAAAGAAGATCTATTATCCGGTGTATTTGCTGCATGGTGATGAGCCTTACTTTATTGATAAAATTTCAGACTACATCGAGGAGCATGTGCTTGATGAAACTGAGAAAGCCTTTAACCAAACAGTGGTTTATGGCAAAGACACAGAGCCTTTCCAGCTTGTAAGCATGCTTAAAGAATACCCGGCCGGCGCTCCTTATAAAGTGGTTATCGTTAAAGAAGCTCAGGACCTTAAAAACCTCGAAAACTTCGAAAATTACCTGGAAAAACCTGTGCCTACCTCCATTTTGGTGCTGAGCTTCAAGCATAAAAAAGTGGATAAGCGAAAGAAGTTTTACTTGAGTGTAAAGAAAAAAGGAGTGGTTTTTGAGTCAAAGCCGGTTTATGAAAACAAAATCCCCCAATGGATTAATGAATATGTAAAAAGCCAGGGCTATACCATCACAGATAAAAGCGTTTTGCTGCTAACAGAATACTTAGGAAACAATCTGGGCAAAATCACCAACGAAGTGCAGAAATTGCTTATCAATATCCCGAAAGATAAGCAAATTGATGAAAACGACATCGAGAAAAACATTGGCATAAGCAAAGACTTTAACGTTTTTGAGCTGCAGGATGCTTTAGGCAGTAAAGACGTACTTAAAGTGAACCGTATCATCAACTACTTTGCGGCAAACGAAAAAGAACATCATGCCATAAAGGTAATTGCAATGCTTTATGGTTATTTTCACAAATTGTTTTTATACCATTTTCTGGAAGATAAAAGCAAAAATACCGCCGCTTCCCAACTGGGAGTACCACCTTATTTTGTGCATAAATATGCCTCCGCCTCACGAAAATACCCCACGCGCAAACTTTCAGACATCATGCACCACCTCAGAATATATGACTTGAAAGCCAAAGGACTCAATAACGACAGCACATCATCAGGAGAGCTGCTCAGAGAGCTTACTTTTAAGATTCTGCATTGAAACTAACTGAATAGAATGCACTGTCTGTCCTTTAACCCGCATTAAACCCATGCAGATTAATTCTTTATCGCTTCCCTATTCGCTTATTTATTATTCCTTAAAGCCATCTGGCAAAAACCTTTAGAGGATAGTATTTGTTATACCTACATAATAAATAAAAACTTAAAATCATGTACAATTTTCAAAATAAAAAAGTTGTAATTACCGGGGGTTCTGGAGGTATTGGAGCCACAGCAGGAAAAATGTTTGCAGATGACGGGGCTGAGGTTTTGCTTATAGATATTGATGAGAAAGCCCTTCAGGAAACCAAAGAAAAAATAGGAAATAAGCACGTTCATACATTTACTGCTGACGTTTCTGATGAGCAACAGGTAGCTGCTTACGCTAAAAAAGCAAAACAATTGTGGGGTAAAGTTGATATATTTCTGAACAATGCTGGCATAGAAGGAAAAGTAATGCCTTTGGAAGAATACCCACTTGACCTTTTCCATAAAGTCATCGATATCAACATTAAAGGCGCTTATTACGGATTGCGCCACATTATGCCCTTGATGAAAGCGCAAGGGGGTTCAATCATCATAACTTCTTCTGTTGCGGGTATGGAAGGAACACCTAATGTGTTGCCATATGTAACCAGCAAACACGCCGTTATTGGCATGATGCGTACAGCCGCCAAAGAAGGGGCCCAAAACAATATCAGGGTAAATACAGTGAACCCTTCGCCGGTAGACAACAGGATGATGCGCTCACTTGAAGATGGGTTTGCCCCGGGCCAGGGTGCAGAGGCTAAGAAGACTTTTGAACAATCCATCCCGCTGCAGCGGTATGCTACCAATGAAGAAGTAGCTGATGCTATTTTATTTTTGGCCAGCGATAAAAGCACTTTCATCACTGGAATACAAATGCCGGTTGATGGAGGAATGACTGCCTAGTGAAAGCACTTAAAAGCCTACACGAACATAGAGCCGGAAAAGGAAGATCCTTTCTCCGGCTTTTTGCT
>JBNJGK010000123.1:0-8774 GCA_051747665.1 Bacteroidota bacterium
TCAACACAATTACCAAATCAAAACCAACAAACCCTACACCTTAGTACTCCTCAGCAATATTCCCCGTAAGTCGCATTAGTTCTGTTTGGGTGTCTATCAGGTTAAAGACGGCTTCTGCCTTTGACAAAGCGGCATTCAGGTAAACCAACTGTATATCTCTGTAGTTAAACGAATTGATAGTTCCTGCTTTAAAACGGTCTTCGGCAATCCCGAGGTTCAGCTTTGCCGTTTCCTCTCTGTCCAGGGCTACATCAAAAACCTGCTTCCGCGCTTCATAAAGCTCATAGGTATTGCGCAGGTTACGTCTCAGGCGGTCTGCCATCTCTTTCTGCTCTATGGTTCCTATCTGCTCTTCTATCCTGGCATTCTGGATGGCCCGCCGGGTTTTTCCGCCGTCATACAGGTTAAAGCTCAGCGTAAAGTTTGCATAATAGGAAAACTCATCCTCGTTGAAAACGGCAGCCTGGTCAGGATTAATACGTGCTGAATTGTAATCGATTCCTGAGCTAAGCCGCAGCATCGGATATAGCGCGCTTTTCTCAAGCTCCACATCTTTCCTGAGAATCTCTTGCTGAATATATTGATTTCGCAGGTTCCGGTTATCAACTAAAAGCCATTCTTCAAGCTTTGCCAAGTCATATTCCTGATATGCGGGCAAGAACGCTCCCGTTAAACGATATTCCTTGCCCACTTCTTCGGCCATAAGCTGGTTTAAGTTTCTCAGCGCATTGCGGTAATTGTTCTTTTGCAGGATGTAATTGGAAGAGTCTTCGAGATAAGCCGTTTTAGACTGAAGCACATCAAATGTAACGGCATTGCCCATTGCTTTCCGCTCTTGTTCATAGTTATATCTGTCGCGCGAAAGCGCCCTTACATCATCTAAAACCTGTAATTGCTCTTTGGCCAGCAAAACACGATAATAGGCCAGTATCACAGCCTGCATTGTATTCTCTACCAGCAAACGGGCATTGCCTTCAGAAAGGTGCTCTAATGTTTCGAGTTTTTCTTTGTTGATGCGCGCGGAGAATCCGTTAAAGACAGCATAGTTAACAGACAAATAAGGCGCTATGGCGTGCATGGTGCGTTGCCCCTGAGTATCGTCATCAAAGCGGTTGATGTTGGTAGCTCCGGTTTCCACAGAAGGATATCCGCCAACGGTGCCCCAATTGTTGTTGTTTTTGGCTATCTCCAGGTCCAGGTCGGCTATAGATAAATCATAATTGTTTTCCAGCGCTTTAGCCAAGGCATCCTCTAAAGAAAGCGCTTGCTGGGCAACCAAAGCTTCCCCTGACATTACTAACACAATAATTAACAACCATTTCCTTAACTTCATGTACTTCATTTTTTGTTGAATAAGATCGCTTACGCTTCTTTGTGTCATTTAAAATCAGCCATTCCAAAAATGCGCTTCATTTTATTCATAAACCTCATAAAACCGGTTTCAAGGCATTTATGATTCAATCTTATTCTATTTTACGATTCTGATAAACAATTACTTTTTCTACGCTTTCGCGGGATGGCTTTTCAGACAGTTGCTGCTCTACATCCTCAGGCACAGGCATTGTATCTCCCTTCTTTATCCAAAGCCTGAAACGGCGCATTCCGTATGACAATCCTATTTTCATATCATTCTTCACCAAAATCAGCACCGGGAAAAAGAGCAGGATAAACCCGGTTCCAACCAACACACCGTATGCCAGCGTAATCGCCATCGGCTTAAGAAACTGTGCCTGGAAACTTGACTCCAGAATAATGGGATATAATCCCACTGTAGTGGTAATCGTAGTAAGCACAATAGGGCGAAACCTGGCTTTCCCGGCGCTGAATACAGCATCAAAAACCCGCATACCTTCCCGCAGGTTGGTGTTGTACTTTTGCAGAAATACCACCGCATCATTAATAATAATTCCCGACAAGGCAATCATACCCCACAGACTGAGCATAGAGACCGACTTGGATTCTATACCATGTCCCCACACTGCTCCCATCCATGCCAATGGTATCATCAACAAAATAATAATGGAAGCTCCGGCCGATTTGAAATGCAGCATCAGGATAAGCAAAATCACCACAAATGCCACTATGAAATATTGCATCAGCTCCTGGTTAGATTCCTGGCCGTCTTTGGCCTGACCCTGGAAGAGGTAATCCACACTGGGGTATCGCCCGAGAATTTCAGGCATAATGTTGTTTTCCACTTCTTCGAGCAGGGCAGGCACCGGCTCGTTAGGGTCTTTCACGCCAGCTATCAGCCTGATTTCACGTTTGTTGTTGTAGTGCTGGATGTTAACGGGGCCGCGTGTAACTTCATATTCAGCAAGCTCAGACAGCGGAAAATTACCCATCTGGGTTTTTATCTTCATGTCTTCGAGCTGGCCCACATTCATCCGGCCGGTTTCAGGATAGCGTACCCAAACCCTTAACTCATCCTTGCCGCGCTGAAGGCGCTGGGCCTGACCTCCAAAAAATCCCTGGCGCACCTGGCGGCTGATAGAATTGTAATCCTGGCCCATCATATAGGCCTTGGGTTTTAACTTCAGGTTGATCTCACGCTTACCCAAAGCATTGTTATCGCGGATGTTATTCAGGGCATCAATATCGGCTAAACGTTCCTTAAGCTCCTTCGTAGCTTTCTCAAGCTCTTCCATGTTTTCACCCAGCAGACTGATGGAAACCGGATCACCAAAGGTGCTGCGTCCTTCCACATTGAATTTTTCAGCCTGCGGAACCTTTCCTATCTTTTCTCTCACACGGTTAACAATATCATAACTATTAAAGGCCTGCCCCTCCATGTTGTCAAGGATCACAAAAATGTTCCCGGCATGTGCACCGGATTCCTGTCCATTATATGCTTCGCCTGTAGAAACAAACGTATATTGAATAAAATCAACCGTATCGCTATGTTTTTCTCTCAGATCCTGGTTTACTTCCCAAACGGCATCTTCCATTTCGCGAAGTTTGTTCAGTGTAATCTTTTCACCGGTACCTGGTTTATAGGCTAAGTCAATGTTAAACTGATCAAACGGAATACTCGGGAAAAATGTAAGCTTGATGAATCCTCCTGAAACAAGTCCTGTGGTAATAAGGATAAGCGCCACCGGAACCAAAGCCACAAACCAACGCCAGCGGATAATCAGTTTCAGAAATACGCCGTAAATGCGATCGCGCATAAACCTCAAAAAGCGGTCTAATCCGTTTCTGATTTTGCTGCCGAAGTTTTTCTTTTGCTCCCGCCTGAGCACATAGCTGTTGCCTAAGTGCCCGGGCAAAACAAAGAAGGCTTCAAAGAGCGAGAAAAACAGGGAGAACACCACAACAAAGGCCATTTCAAACATAAACTCTAGCCGGCCGGTTACAAAAAAAGTAGGCGAAAACGCAACAATAGTAGTAGTTATGGAGGTTACAACCGCCGGCAATACTTCCATAGTGCCATCCAAAGCAGCTAAGCGAGGTGACTTGCCTTTTTCAAAATGCGAATAAATGTTTTCAGCAATTACAATGCCGTCATCTACTAAAATCCCGATAACCAAAAGCATCCCGAAAAGGGAGATCATGTTTATGGTGACATCATAAACGTGGGCAATCATAAACATGCCTAAAAAGGAAGCCGGAATACCAAAAGCTACCCAAAAAGAAAGCCGGAAATTCAGGAACAAGCCAAGCGATAGCAACACCAGAGCCAGGCCTATACCGCCATTTTCATACAACAGCTTCAGGCGTTCATTAAGCCGGTCAAGAAATTTAAACGTGATTTCAAGCTTGGCATTTTCGTGGCGCTCATTAAAGTCATCTACATATTGCACAAGGTAATCGGTAATCTCTTCAAGGTCTTCTTCCGGCAGCTTTTGAATAAAAAACGATACAGAGCGGTTGCCATTCATGAAACTGCTTTGCGAATTATCCAGAAACTGCACTTCTACAGTAGCCACGTCTCTTATTCTGACCATGCTGCCGTCGGTATTGGTGCGCAGCACAATATTCCCTATTTCCTGCGGGTCAACACTCCGGTTCCGGGTACGGATCAGCACCTCTTCCTCATCAGATTTAATCTGACCTCCGGAGATATCCTGATTGTTAGCAGCAATAACCTGCACTAACTCGTCAAAAGTTAGGTTATAGCGCATCAGCTCTTCTTCGGCAATCTCTACAGATATTTCCAAAGGCGGGAATCCGCTGATATTAAGCTGACTGACCGGGCCTGTGGTGAGTAAATCGAACTCAATTTCATCGGCCATTTTTTTGAGCTGATGCAGATCGGTGTCATCTTTACCCACCAGCCCCATATACATCACCTGCGTTTTGCTGCGCTCTTTAAAAACAATCGGTTTTTCAGCATCTACCGGGAATGAGCTGATGCCATCCACCGCATTCTTCACATCCATCAGTGTCTCATCCAAATCATACTGGCCTGTGGTTTCGATGTTGATGACTGCAAAATTCTCAGAAGATGTGGAAGTTACTTCCTTAATGCCTACAATTCCACGCACTGCCTCTTCAACACGCATGGTAATGCCTTCTTCCATCTCCTTAGGCGAGGCCCCGGGATAAGATACCTGAACAGTAATCATTTTCGGGGTCCTTTCGGGAAAGAAAGACTTCTTCATCTGAAAAATCCCGAAAATCCCGGCAAGGAAAAAAACAAAAATGATAAGGTTGGCGTAAAACGGATATTTTACAAAAACCGCTACTAAATTTCTCATAATTTCTTCTTTACAGGATTTCCACCTCGGTTCCTTCTTTTGCGTTAATTAAGGGTTCTGTTACTATCATCACCCCTGGTGTCACTCCCGAAAACAAAAGCGTAGTTTCATTATATTTATGAATGGTAATCTTCTCTTCCCTGAGTGCATTGTCTTCTATCGTATAAACCTTGTGGCCGTCAAAAACGGCATTTCGGGGCAACTCCATTACATCGTCAAGCTGGCGGCCTTTAAAAACGGCTTCCACATATTGCCCCTGGAAAAGCACGGCATTCTGATTTTGATCTACCTGCACAAAAAGGCTTTGCGATTGCGTGTTTTGATCAATAAAATTTGCCTTGCGGATGATTTCACCTTCCCGCTTCAGGTTTTCATTGCCGGGATACAATTCCACTTGATCGCCTTTACCCAGGTAGCGCGCTTCCGAAGCCGGTACGGGCACTTCCACTTCCATAATATCCGTTCGAATCATCCGGGCGATTTGCGTTCCGGGATTGGCTACCGAGCCTACCTCAGAAATTACCTGGGTAAAAGTGCCATCGAACGGAGCGGTTAAGGTGTGCTTTTTGAGTTGCTCTTCCTGGCTTTTAATGCTGTAATAATTGCTGAGCAAATTGCGGCTTGAAAGAAAAACCTTAAGCTGATTGTCCTGTATCTCAGGAAAGGGCGGGAATGTTTGCAAAATATTGAGGCTGTTGAAGTACGCTTGCCATTCATCATATGCCCCGGGATAATCAATTTTTAAATCCGGCAGCACCGAGGCCAGAAGGTTCAGAAAACTACTTTTGGATGCTTTCAGGTTAAACTCTGCGTCTTTTTTATATATGCGGGCCAACACATCGCCTTTCTCGAAAGAGGTTCCTTTTCTAAGTAATACATCGCCATCCAAAATTCTGCCCTGAACTTCAGAGACTAAATCTACATCATTGCCGGAAATCACCCTTCCGGTTGCCCTCACCTCCGCTTGTATGCGGCTGTAGTTAACAGGACTGGCGTTTACATAATATTTTGAGGCTTTGGGTTCAGATTGTTTCGGGGATGTTTTCTGGTTAGCTAAGTACCTTGCCAGTACCGCCGCCACACCCAACATTACTACCACCAACCCAATGGTAATTAACAAACGCTTATTCATTTATTCTATACTTTTAGATGTTGTGAATTCTGATTTTGCAATGCTTAAAAGTCCTTTTTAAACAAGGCTTTCGTTAAATTGTTTATGCAGCGAATCATCAAAGATAAACAAACTTTCTATTTAAAATCTTTTAACATTAGTCCCTGAACTATTAAGGGGACTTAACAGTTAATTATGTTGAAATATGAATCATTAAAAATTAAACAAAATGAAAAACAGTAAACAACTTAATGCAATAGCTTTAGACTCAGAAAAAACAAAAGATTTAATCAGCAATTTAAATGACTTGCTCGCCAATTACCAGGTGTTCTATACCAACGTGCGTGGCTTTCACTGGAACATTAAAGGCGACAAGTTTTTTGAGCTTCACATCAAGTTTGAAGAGCTCTATAACGATCTTTTCACGAAAATTGATGATGTAGCCGAACGTATTGTAACGCTTGGCGGAACTCCGGATCACAATTATTCAGATTATCTGAAAGTTTCTGAAGTGAAAGAATCGGGCGTGGTTTCTGATGGTTTTGATGCCGTTCATGAAATTATCGATTCGTTCGGTAAAATCCTGAAAAGAGAAAGAGACATCCTGGATTTATCCGATGAAGCAGGTGATGAAGGTACCAACTCCATGATGAGCGACTTTATCACCGAACAGGAAAAAACCGTTTGGATGTACTCAGCTTACGTAAACAAGACAACCAATAACTAAATTTTGAAAAATATTTTTTCTACTCCGGAAGTGACCCATTTGCTTCCGGAGTTTTTATTTAAACCAGCCCTTTCGTTTCATATAATAAACCATCCCCACAGTAATCACAACCCTCAATCCCAGCAAGGTAAAAAAGGCATATTTCCAAGACAACTCAGGCATGTATTCAAAATTCATCCCGTAAATCCCGGCAAGGAAAGTAAGTGTCTTCATAATGCTGTCATAAACTCTTGCCATTAGGCAAAACTGACCTAAGCTAAACACCTAAGCACATAAACACTTAATAACCTGGCAACCAATCTGCTAACTTAGTAACTTACAAACATATAAACCTAAAAACCTAAAAAATTACAAACCTAATCAACCCCTCCATCTCACCTTTCTCTATTAAAAACAATGGTACATTTCGGTATTTTTATATATTTGACCTTTTTTAAACCAAACGCAAAAAAATATGCTGAAGAAAGTTCCCCACACTTACGTCATTGTCTTTTTTATCATCATCATTGCCGCTATCCTGACCTGGTTTTTGCCCGGCGGAGAATATGTTGAAACCACCGTGGCAACAGATGCCGGTGAAGAAAAAACAATCATGGAATATCAGCAGATAGAGAGCCAGCCTCAAACCTGGCAGATATTTGCAGCCATGTTTAAAGGCTTTGAAAACCAGGCCGGTATTATTGTTTTTATTTTGATGATTGGCGGAGCTTTCTGGATAATGAATGAAAGTAAGGCTATTGATGTGGGGATCATGTCGTTTCTGGCTTTCACTAAAAAAATAGAGCATTATAAATTTTTTAAGGTTTTGGGCGTACACAACATCATAATCATTCTTATCATGTTGTTGTTCAGTATATTTGGCGCCGTGTTCGGCATGAGCGAAGAAACCATTGCATTTATTATCATCCTCGTCCCTCTGGCCATTTCCATGGGATATGATTCCTTAGTAGGTGTGGCGATGGTGTTCGTGGCAGCCGGACTGGGGTTTGCCGGAGCAGTGCTCAATCCGTTTACCATCGGCATTGCACAGGGCCTGGCCGACCTTCCGCTGTTTTCAGGTTTTGAATACAGGCTTTTTTCCTGGGTAATCATCAACATTATAGGCATTACGTATGTGCTGATTTATGCCCGTAAAGTCAGAAAAAACCCACAGCGATCGCTGGTTTACAGCGACGATGAATACTGGCGTCAAAGGTCTGCTTCAGAATCAGACAGTATCAACTATTTCACTTCCAAAATCAGTTGGATTACCTATTTTGTCATTTTAGCCATCCTTGGTATTTTCAGCTATTATTATCCTTCCACGGAAATGACCATCGGAAACGCCTCAAAAGTAATGCCCGCTGTACCTGTGGCAACACTTATCTATGCCATTGGCGGCATTCTGGCGCTCAGAAAAACCGTGCACCTTTTTGTGCTGCATCTGCTCGGAACAACCATCCTGTTCCTCATCATTGGCGTAATGGGCTATCAGTGGTACATTATGAAGATAGCCAGCCTGTTCTTTGCCATGGGCATTTTCTCAGGCATTGCCATGGGAAACAATGCCGACCAGATTACCAAACTGTTCCTTGACGGCGCAAAAGACATTATGGGCGCTGCCCTCATTGTGGGGCTTGCCGGCGGAATCATCGCCATCCTGCAGGAAGGCCAGGTTATCGATACCATCCTCTACAAACTCTCGCAGGGCATGCAGGACTTCGGAAGAGTAGCCTCCATCGGGGTAATGTATTTTATCCAGACGATCATCAACATCATCATCCCTTCCGGTTCGGCAAAAGCAGCGTTAACCATGCCTATCATGGCGCCGTTTTCCGACCTCATAGGCATTTCGCGACAAGCAACCGTCATGGCGTTTCAGTTTGGCGATGGCTTTACCAACATGATAACACCAACATCAGGAGTACTCATTGGTGTTATCGGCGTGGCTAAAATCCCTTACGATAAATGGGTGCGCTGGGTATGGCCGCTGATCCTGATACTGATGGTTGTTGGATTTTTGCTGCTGATACCTACGGTTACCATGGACCTTAATGGATTTTAATGTTAATTTTCAAACCTTTGGCAACGGTTTACCCTTTTTGATGGTCTAAAGATCAGATAAAAAACATGTGGCGGCATGGATAACATTTTTGCGTTTCATACGTATATAATGTCGGGCTTTCATCGGAGGATAAATTAAAGGGGAAACAGTGAGATATTTTCTACTCGTCATTCTTTCTGGAATATTTTCATT
>JBNJGK010000124.1:0-8666 GCA_051747665.1 Bacteroidota bacterium
GCATTGTCTTTTTCAACGGCTTCGTAATATTCTTCCATATATCCCGGCAAGGCAGACTTAATTCGCTTCCAGCTTGGAATAAATGCTCCGTGATCGGGTTGCTCCAGCACTTCTATGCCGGCAGTATACACGTTGTTGGCAAACAAGTCAACCGTCAACTCTTCTTTATGGCGATTATAGCGAAGGCCGTTAAGCACCGCATCGTTATCATACCGCTCCACGAATTCAAGCGCAATACGATAGTAGGTTGATTTGATTGAGCGAAACATCGAGCGGGTAAAGACAATCCCGTTCTGAGATAGCTTAAGGTAAATAGCCCGTGTGATGTCCATGCTCATACGCGAAAGTCCTTTTGAGGCATCGTCAGGGGAAAGAGGCTGGTGCTTATGGTCATAGCGGTCGGCTACTTCCACCTGGCAGATTCTGTTGGTTGAGTTGAGTCTTTCCACTTCCGATAAAATCCCTACTTCCAACCCCCAGTCGCTGGGAATCCGGATGGTTTTTACCACATCAGTCCGCATAGAGAATTCACCGGCCAGCGGGTAACGGAAGCTGTCGAGGTATTCCAGAAAGGTAAGCGGACCGAATATTTTTTTCAGCGCCCGCAGCAGCGGTGTAACCAGGAGCCTGGCAACCCTTCCGTTAAGCTTTTCCTGATCAGAGCGGAAGTAGAACCCTTTGCAGAACCGGTAGTTAAAAGTAGGGTCCACAACCGGATAGAAAAGTCGCGCCAGCATATTTTTGTCATAAGTGAGGATATCTGCATCGTGAAGCGCAATAGCTTCAGAGCGTTCTGCGGCAATCAGGTATCCAAAGCAATACCATGCATTCCGCCCTTTACCCATCTGGTTCGGTGCAATCTGATGGTCTTTAAGCTGCTGGTCCATTTTTCTGAGCCTCGGGCCATCATGCCATAATATACGGTGATTTTGCGGAAGGACATCGAAATATCTTTTGGCGTCTTCAAATTGCTCTTTGTTAGCACGGTCAAGACCTATAATTACCTCATTGAGATAAGGCAAATCCTTTAACTTATCAACGATTTTGGGCAGCGCAGGCCCATGCAATTCAGAATAAAGACTGGGAATGACTAAGGCCATCGGTCTCTTTTTTGAAAACTTAACAAGACGCTCTTCCAGGTCTTCATACTGAACATTTCTGAGGTTATGAAGTGTGGTTATTAGCCCGTTTTGATAAAAGTCACCCATAGTTATTTTGTTTTAGTTGATTATCTGTGTAAACATTTTCGTGATCAAAGGTCGTAATTTTTCTGCAATAATACGATGTTCCAGATTCCGGTAAAGTACTTCGAGGTTTCGCTTCACAATGCGGTTACGATATACCACGTCAGTGAGCATTCTGTATGCATCTTCCACAACTTCATCTGTTAAAACATTGTTTTCTACTGCCGGCAGATGGAACCCGAATTGCTCAATTTCTGATTTATAGACATCATACTTATTGATAACGGCAGGCAAACCATTGGCGATTACTTCCAGCAAGTTATTGCCAAACCCTTCTATTTCGCTGAAATAGGTAGCCATACCATTGTGTGCTGCAATAATGGAAGGGATTTCAGCAAACTTATAGTATTTGCGGTCTACGATAATATCTCGGTGCGAGAGTATATGTCCTTCTCCAAAAATGAGCACTACGTGTGCTTCTGGGTTTTTAACCTTTTGCTTGTGGTAATATTCCCAGAGGAATTTTTTATAGGCAACCTGTTCGTCACCGGAATGTCCACTTACCACCAGGGCTATACATTTGTTTTTGGATGCAGCTTTAAAGCGGGCCTCGAGCTTGTAAGCAAACTCAAGTGCGATTTCAATTTTTTTGCGGGGCACAACGCGCGTGTGTTGCAGCAGTATCACGGTGTCTTCCATCATGAAACCCTCTTTTTTCACCGCTTCGGTTAACCCGATATCGTCAAAAAACGTGTCGTTGTAGTTGTTTTGAGGTGGATAAACAATTTGGTTTTGCGACCAGTCCATTTCGTGCCAGGGCCAGTCGATGCTGTTGGTGTTGGGAATCGTGATGACCCTGTCGTGGAAAAATGGCTCTAAACGCCTGTTGTTGTATGTCTTAAATACCTTGCGGGCCATGTCGACCTGCGTTTTATTAATACACACGATTCCATCTACGTAAGTACCCGGAAGATGTTTTAAATATTTTTTAATTACGGAATTGGGATTGCTGAATACATCGCGTTCCATGTATGAATCGTGCCACCAGGTTAATTGCTTGGGCCATACGTAATTGTTTTCTCTTAATTCTTCAAAATACCTTGCCAATCCTACCGCTGTGATAAAGTTGTAGGGATGCGCAGTGTTGTGGGAAATGATAAGATCAATTTCGTTTTCATCGACCCAGTTTTTAATTACGTCTTTTGCATAATCGGCATTTTCTGAAATCATTTCTTCCAAATCCTCCGGTGGTTCCTCATTAAAGCATTTGATAATGTTTTTATGAACCTCGTTTTTGTGCCAGAAAACCTCATCGGTTAGGGCATTAAAGCGCGGAGAAGTGTGCGCGGCAAGAAAAAATATGTTACCAAGCTCCACATCCAGAAAATCGACCATAGCATTAACGGTTTGGTCTATAACGATAGATACGCCGTCATTTTTTCCAACCAGCGAATGTATAATGCCGATGTTGAGATGATGTATGTTCATGATGATATGATTTTCTTAAGTTGTTCCAGTTCTGTAATGATAAAATCCGGTTTCACATTACCTACCTGCTTTTCTCGTAATCTGAGCGAGCGTTTATCCCCGGCAAAAAGAGCGGTTTTAAACCCGGCTTTTTGAGCAGCAAATACGTCGTTGAGCATGTCGTTGCCGATAAAAAGCGTTTCTTCCGGTGAAATCTGATATTTGTTTTTGAGCGCCGGAATTAGTTTTTTATACAGGTAGCTGTCGGGTTTGCCTTTGCCAAGTTTAAACGAAAACACGGTTAAATCCGGATCAAAGGGCGGTATTGCTTCTTGGTTTGGTTCGTTCCTTAAATAGTGATTCATTATCAGAGGAGTGTAAAATTGGGCGTTAGAAACAATACCCAGCGGAATTTGCCGGTTTTGAATGTGATAGATGATGCCCTGCATGCCCGGCATCGGAAAAACGCGGTTGCTGAGGACTTCAAAAGTAACTACAAACTGATCGCGGCATGCGTGATTTCCTTCGGCAATCCATAACCGATCTTCGGCTCTTTTTAGCACATCACCCCAGACTTTCCTGATGTTGATTTCAGGATAAGGAATGTTTTCTGATTTGCTTTTTTTATGATGCTCTAAAATCGTAAACCTAAAATCTGCCAACATAAAATCAAAGGCTCCTTCAGGAATATCATCTTTGATGATATATCCGCCTTCTATAAGGGCGTGTTGCAGGTTTGTAATAGTCTGGTCTGACTCCGTAATGTCGCCGGAAGCAGAAACCAGCAGTGTGCCGTAGATATCAAAAACAACGGCTTTTATGGTTTCTGTTTTATAAAACCTTTCCTTTACTCCGGTTTCAAGAGGCTTTAATGGCTTTTGGTTATCCAGTAAATTGGCTATAAAGCTGCTTAAGTCTTTCCCCATATGATGCTATCGAAAATTTTTCTTTTATAATTTCCTGATTGTTACTCATGATGTTTTGCCTTACCGGCTGAAACATCTTTTTCAAGTGTGAATTGCTGACAAAAATAATATTCGCCATCATTTTATCTTCAATAAGCATCGAAATTATCTTTTTTTGCTGATCAAACTGCAATTCAGAGAAGTCTTTTAAGTTGCCCTTGTAAGGAACCCGGATAAAATTATAAAGTCCCGGAAACTCAATTCCTTCTTTAATCAAATCTTTGGTGATGTTCTTCAGGTTTCGCCCGATAACAGGTGTTGACATCATCCAGGGCTCTAAAAAGGCCATACCAAATCCTTCCCGCACACTTGTTGTGATGCAAAAGTCGGAAGAAGTAATCAGGTTTACAAAGTCTGTTTGCAGTCCGGCTTCAAAAGTTACCGGAATTTCCTTTTCATGGGCAAAGGCTTTCCATTTGTCATAACTTTTCTTTTCCACCGGGTTTTCCGGAGGCAGTGTCATAACAAAATTGGCCACGTCTTGAAACAGATGGGCCAGCAGAATAAATTCTCCGATGTTTTTTCGGCGGATGCCTCTGACAGGATAGGTTACCAGGCTTTTGCTGTTATTTAGACCCAGGTCGTGATATACCTGGTCGCGTGTATCCTTGTCTGCTGCCGGAATCACTTCCTCTATGTTTATGGGATTCGGCAGATGGTGCAGCCGCTCCTTGGAAAAACCGTTTTGCTTTACGCGTTCAAAATCGTAACGGCTCAGGGTGGCAATATGATAATTCTTCATTTCAGGATACATCACGCCTTTCAATGACTTTCCAAAATGATCTTCTATGATCCTTTTCAGAAAAGCCTGGTTTTCTTTTCGGTCTTCTGAAAAATCATGAGCATGATTTATTACCGGGTATCCTTTTTCAGCCAGTTCGTTTACTGCAATGGTCCAGTAGGGATTTTTTCCGAGGTTCAGATTATGAAAATGCATGATCCGGTCTGCCACAAAGTACTTTTCGGCTGCCTTGCGCGTATCCTCCATTATTTGATTGATCTTATCCGGATCTTTTTCATTAAAATCAGCATATTGAAATATCTCATCACAGATCAACTCTACATCCTGCTCTTTGAATTGTTCCGGGTTCGGACAGTCTGAACAAAAAAGCCGGATGTCATAATCGTCTGATTTTCTAAGGCTTTCAATTTGTGATTGAATGATTTTAGTAACCCCGCCGGGTTTCAGATGATAGTGTATGATGTCTATTTTTTTCATAATCGTAAAGATGAGGAAAATAAATGAACTGGACAACTCTTTCAGCAATATTAATGATGCAGTTTCCTTTATACACTGATAAAGTATAGATTAGTCCACACTCATTTAAGATAGAAGCTTTCTAAATAATTGCTTTGGCAAACAATCAAAGCATTAAAGCGTTATTTTTGTCACATTGAAATGCAGATGTTTCTTCAGGGCAGGGTGAAATTCCCGATCGGCGGTGAAAGTCCGCGACTCCCAATGGGACTGAAGCGGTGGAAGTCCGTTACCGACAGTATAGTCTGGATGGAAGAAGAAGCAATAGATTGATATCAGGACATATTTATGTTCTGTCATGATATTGTAAAAAATCCTGGCCCTGTGAAACATAGTTTTACAGGGTTTTTTTATGGGTAACGACGAAAAATACATAAAGCGAACTTTTCAACTGGCCCGGATGGGCGTAGGGCTTGTTAATCCTAACCCGCTCGTAGGCGCTGTTATTGTTAAGGATGACAGGGTCATTGCGGAGGGATTCCATCGTGAATTCGGTGGAGACCATGCTGAGATAGATGCCATAAAAAATACTACAGAATCTGTTGAAGGCAGCACTGTTTATGTTAACCTTGAGCCCTGTTCGCATCATGGTAAAACGCCGCCTTGTGCACAACGTTTGATTGACGAAAAAGTAAAGCGTGTGGTTATCGCTATGCGCGATCCCAATCCGCAGGTAAGCGGTGAAGGCGTAAAAATGTTGCGCAATGCCGGTATAGAAGTCACAGAAAGCATCCTGAAAGAGGAAGCCCTTGATCTGAATCGGGTGTTCGTAAAGTACATCACGCAAGGATTGCCTTATGTTGTTATGAAGGCTGCTATGACACTGGATGGAAAAATAGCAACCCGTGTGGGTGACAGCCGCTGGGTATCAGAAGAGGCGAGCCGTAAGATTGTTCATGAACTGCGAAATGAGTATGCTGCTATCATGGTCGGAATCAACACCGTTATTGGTGATGATCCCGAACTCACAACCCGGTTGACAGGAAACCGGGAGGGAAGAAACCCGGCAAGGATTATAGTGGATTCAGCCCTCCGAATCCCGATGGATGCCAAAGTGCTGAGCCATCAGAATGAACCCCATACCATACTGGCTCATGATAAGCAAGCCTCTGTAGAGAAATTGAAAATACTCAGAGAGGGAGGAGTGAAAACCATACAGACCAATTCAGAATCCGGTAAGAATGTTGATCTCAGTAAACTGATGACTGAACTGGGCAAAATGAGCATTGACGGCATTCTTCTGGAAGGTGGCGGAACACTTAATTACAGCGCCCTGGAAGCCGGCATAGTGGATGAGGTTTTTTTCTTTATAGCTCCTAAAATGGTGGGCGGAACGCATGCTAAAACACCTGTGGAGGGAAAAGGAGTGGATGTTATGGACAATGCCTTTAAGCTTAAGGAAATGAAAACCATGAAAGTAGGAGAGGATTTGATGATAAGAGCTAAAATAGATAAATAATGTTTACCGGACTGATTGAAGATAAAGGGAGTGTGCTTTCGGTTAAAAAGGGAGCGAAAGCTGCGGAGATAGCTATCCGGTCTAAGAAAATAACCGGGGATTTGCATATTGGCGACAGTGTTTCCGTAAATGGAGTTTGCCTCACTGTTACGGTAATTCAGGATGATGTTTTTCATGTGGATGCTGTTCCGGAAACCATGAGCCGCTCTAACCTGGGAGGCTTAGCTACTGGCAGCCGGGTAAACCTTGAGCGGGCGCTGAGAGTTGGTGACCGGCTTGGCGGCCATATGGTCAGCGGTCATGTGGATGCACTGGGATATATTCAGTACATAGAAAAAGATGAAAATGCGGTTTGGTTTACTTTTAAAATGGAATCGGAGAATATAAAATATCTTGTGGCGAAAGGTTCAGTAGCCGTTGATGGCATCTCACTGACGGTAGTGGATGTGTTTGAGGATAAGTTTACGGTATCTGTGATTCCGCTTTCGCTGAAGGAAACGGTTTTAAGTGATAAGAACTTAGGTGACTCAGTAAACATTGAATGTGATATGACGGCAAAATACATAGAACGCTTTTTTACCTGGAAGGGAGACCGTCAGGATAAAAAAGGAGTTTCGATGGAGGATTTAACAAAATATGGGTTTGCCTGATAAAAAACAAAGAGAAAGAATTGCCGATGAAAAGGTTTAACAGAATAGAAGAAGCCATTGAAGATATCCGTAAAGGAAAGATGGTTATTGTGGTTGATGACGAAGATCGTGAAAATGAGGGCGATATTGTCATGGCAGCGGATAAGGTAACTCCTGAAGCCATTACATTCATGGCGCGCCAGGCCGGCGGTTTGATCTGTATGCCTCTGGAAAAGAAAAGGCTGGAGGAATTGCAGATAGATATGATGGTGCAAAACAGCACAGATAAAAAAGAAACGGCCTTTACTGTTTCTGTGGATGCTGCGGATACCAGTACAGGCATTTCAGCACATGAGCGTGCTCATACCATCCTCAAGATGCTCGATGAAAATGCAACTCCTGATGATTTCACTAAGCCAGGACATATTTTTCCGCTGGCGGCTAAATCTTACGGCGTATTGGAGCGAGCCGGCCATACAGAGGCAGCAACGGATTTGGCCGGCTTAGCCGGACTGAAAAAGGCGGGTGTGATTTGCGAAGTGATGAACGATGACGGCACTATGGCCCGCGTTCCGGACTTGGAACACTTTGCCCGCAAGCATGACATGAAAATGATTACCATCGAAGAGCTTATCCGGTACAGGCGCCAGTTCGAGAGCCTTGTAAACAATGTTATCGAAACCAATATGCCCACAAAGTATGGTGATTTCAAAGCCATCGGTTTTGAGAGCAAAGTAAGCGGAGAGCATCACCTGGCTTTGGTTAAAGGCGATATCAAAACCGAAGACGAAGTTTTGGTGAGAGTGCATTCCGAATGCCTCACGGGAGATGCTTTAGGCTCGAACAGATGCGATTGCGGTGATCAGTTGCATGAGGCTATGCGTCGCGTCGATGAAGAAGGCAAGGGGGTAATTGTGTATCTGCGGCAGGAAGGCCGGGGAATTGGACTGATTAATAAACTCAGAGCATATGACCTCCAGGATAAAGGCTTCGATACGGTTGAGGCCAATCATATGCTGGGATTTAAAGCCGATCTTCGTGATTACGGGGTAGGGGCTGAAATCCTGGCGAGCATTGGAGTAAAGAAAATGCGTTTACTCACTAATAATCCGCTAAAAATTAAAGGGTTAAAGGGTTTCGGCCTGGAAATTACAGAACGCATTCCGTTAGAAATGACCTGCAGCGAACAAAACCAGGCATATATGGCCACGAAGATGGAAAAAATGGGGCATTTTTTGCACGTAAAAAAACTTGATAAAACACAACTGAAATAGAAATTATGAAAACATTTGAAGGTAAACTTAACGGAAAAGGGTTAAAGATAGGAATTGTAGTAAGTCGTTTTAATGAATTCATCAGCGGAAAATTACTGGAGGGTTCTCTGGATGCTCTCCGCCGGCACGATACGGCTGATGAGGATATTTCCGTAGCATGGGTTCCCGGGTCTTATGAAATCCCTTTGATGGCCAAAAAACTTACTCAATCCGGAGATTATGATGCCGTGATTTGTTTGGGCGCTGTAATCCGGGGTTCTACGCCGCACTTTGATTTTGTAGCTAATGAAGTTTCAAAAGGCATCGCACAGGTTGGTCTGGATACGACGAAACCGGTAATATTTGGCGTGATAACTACCGATACGCTTGAGCAAGCTATAGAGCGTGCAGGAACGAAATCCGGAAATAAAGGTTTTGATGCTGCAATGTC
>JBNJGK010000125.1:0-8634 GCA_051747665.1 Bacteroidota bacterium
TTTCATTTACCATAAAGCGATGCATTTTCCGGCCTGAACGGTATCAAAGCCATTTCAATAGCGGGCACATACAATGCGGTTCGTGTTATGCTTCCGCCGGTAAGCAAACCAACGGCTCCACCCTTCTGTTTAGAATTCTGCTCTCCAAAGACCTGGTCATTAGCATCACCTAATTCCAGTCCGCGGCGGATTAATTCTGTAACCTTGTCGGGAAGCTGAAAATGCGCAGTGCAGGCATCTGCTTTTTGCTTGCCATCGCTCACTACTATCCAGGCAAATGCATAAATCCGTTCTTCTATTTGCGTGATGCCGCCTTCGATACCTGCATAAAAGTCGGCTTCAAACTGACTTTGAAGCAGTTCCTGTACTCTGTTTTCTGAACCTTGGCGCGTTTCTACAATTCCTGATGGCTGATCGGAAACACCGCTTTCTACTTCAATTCCGGCCACAGTAATATTTACATGTGGAAATACATGCTCAAAAGCTTGTTGACAAGCCTGAAGTTTTACGGGATTGCGGGATGCTACTAAAACTTTCATCTTCTTTATTTGTTTTATAGTTGATTCAAAAGTAATGATTTGTATAAATCATCTACTTAAACTATTTTTGAAAAAACTTTTTACGAGGATGGGAATTCAGAATATATTACGAAACAAAACGGATTATGAATTGCTGATGATGGTCAACGAGCGCTTTCGTTATACCACCAATGAGTTGACTAATCTTTTGATTGAGCTTGATCGCAGGGGGGTTTCTAACGACCGCGTAAAAGATTTAAAGTCAGAGATAAGCAATTATCAGCAAAAATTCTACAAACAGGAAAAAACCGAGGAAAGTCAGGATAACGCTTCTGAAAAACCACGGTTATTTCCGGAAAACAGCCTTTTTATCTTTTCTATCATTTTCAGTACTTTTTTTGCCAGTATTGTAATGGCTTTCAATTTAAAAGAAGTGAATAAGCAAAAAGCAATGTTGCCCTTGTTGTTTTTTGGAGGTTTATACACAGTAACTATAGCAAGCATTACCCAGCAGCTTGAGGCAGCAGGCTTTATATTAGCAGTGGTTTTAAACGGATTAGGCGCCTTTATTATACTTAAATATTTCTGGAAGCCATACATAGGAAGTCAGGAATATGAAAAAAGGTCAATGCTTACACCGCTTCTGATTGGTCTTTTGATAGCCCTGCCGCTTGTCTACATCTTAAGTCAGAGTGGCGTTACGATTTAACAAGCCTCAACGCCTTTATTTGCCTTTAGCGTAAAATTTTGGTGAATTCATCACAGAACATAATGATAAAAAAATTCCCGCCCCACCATGTTTGTGGCTTGAGCGGGAATTTCATTTTTCAGACATTCATTACAAAACTTCATTAACAAGCTCAGCGGCTTCGCGGAGCAGGATGGCTGAATGCACTTTCAAACCTGATTTATCAATGAGCTCTTTTCCTTCCTTGGCGTTCGTTCCCTGCAGTCTGACTATGATTGGGACATCGATATTTCCGATATTCTTATAGGCATCAACAACACCTTGAGCTACGCGGTCTCCACGCACTATTCCGCCGAAAATATTTACCAGAATGGCTTTCACGTTCGGGTCTTCAAGAATAATCCTGAAACCGGCTTCAACGCGCTCTGCGTTGGCAGAACCGCCTACATCCAGGAAGTTGGCTGGCTCACCACCCGAGAGCTTAATCATATCCATCGTTGCCATGGCTAATCCGGCGCCGTTAACCATACAGCCTACATTGCCATCCAGTTTAACATAATTCAAATCGTGCTTGCTGGCTTTCACCTCCATGGGGTCTTCTTCCGTAATATCCCGCATTTCCTTGATGTCGGGATGACGATACAGCGCATTATCATCAATGTTGACCTTGGAGTCAACAGCTATTATCAGGTCATCAGAAGTTTTCAGCACCGGGTTAATCTCAAACATAGACGCATCGCTGTTTTCATAGGCCCGGTAAAGCGCCGTAACAAACTTCGTCATTTGTTTAAAGGCCTTGCCACTTAAACCTAAGTTAAAAGCTACTCTGCGTGCCTGGAAAGGCATCAGCCCAACCTTAGGATCAACTTCTTCTTTATGGATGAGATGAGGGGTATTCTCAGCAACGGATTCAATATCCACGCCCCCTTCAGTGCTGTACATTACAATATTCCGCCCGGTTTGGCGGTTCAGCAGCACACTCATATAATACTCATCGGGTTCTGAATCGCCCGGATAGTAAACATCCTGTGCTATCAAAACTTTATTTACCTTCTTGCCTTGGGGTCCTGTCTGATGCGTAACCAGGTTCATACCTAAGATATTCCCTGAAATTTCCTTTACTTCATCCAGTGTTTTAGCCAGTTTTACTCCACCGCCCTTGCCTCTGCCGCCGGCATGAATCTGGGCTTTTATTACCCATATAGGCGTTTGGGTCTGTTGCTGAAGTGTTTTGGCAGCTTCAACAGCCTCTTCCGGGGTATTAGCAGTAATGCCTTCCTGTATGGCTACACCATTGTTTTTTAAAATTGCTTTTCCTTGATATTCATGGAGATTCATACGATGAAATATTTAATTTTTTAGATATAAATTTTGTCAAAAATAGGACTTTTTATTTTACCTGAAAAAGAATTTGCTAATTTTGCACTCCGGGAGACCACTTCCATAAAATATTTTCAAAAAAACCATGTTATTACAGTATGATTAGAAGATTTTCATTTCTCGTCCTGTTTGCTGCTTTCTTTTTCATTTATGCTTCCGGGCAGAATTTTGACAAAAATGCCGTGGCTGTGCGAGTTGGTGAAAAGCCAGACATCAATGGCAAGCTGGATGATTCAGTTTGGAGTTTTGCACGGGAAACCCATTCCTTTACACAATACGATCCCAAGCATGGTGAAAACCCCTCCTTTAAAACCGTTGTCAGGTTTTTATATGATGATGAAGCATTGTACGTAGGTGCAGTAATGCATGACAGCTATCCTGACAGCATCCTTACCGAACTGGGTGAACGCGATAATACGCCGAACGCAGACCGCTTTGAAATTAAACTGGACACCTATCTTCAGCAACAGGACGCTTACGTTTTTGCCGTATCCGCCTCCGGGGTGCAACGCGATTACAGGCAACGCGACTGGAGCTATGACGCAGTATGGCAAAGTGCGGTAGATATCTCTGAAAAAGGATGGTCAGTTGAAATGAAAATTCCGTATTCCGCTTTCCGTTTTCCCGATAAGGAAAAGCAAACCTGGGGACTGCAAATCATACGAAACATAAGGCGCTCCCGTGAGCAGATTGTTTGGGCTTTTATGGAAAAAGGGTTGCCCGATTATATGAACTACTGGGGTGTTTTAACAGGCATAAAAGATGTGAAACCACCCATACGGCTGGCTCTAAAGCCTTACCTTTCAGGACACACCCAAACGGCGCCGGATGATGATGAGAATATCGTAAAAAGTCATTCTTTCGGGGGTGGGTTAGACTTACAATATGGCATCAACGAAAGTTATACGGCTGATGTTACGCTGTTACCTGATTTCAGCCAGGTAAAGTCAGATAATACGGTAAAAAACCTCTCCGCTTTTGAAACGGTTCACTCAGAACGCCGGCCATTTTTTACAGAATCTATGGATCTATTTAAAAAAGGCGGCTTGTTTTACACCCGGCGAATTGGCCAGCAACCACGCGGATATCACGAAGTAGAAGATAATATTCCTCAGGATGCACAGGTGACTGAAAACCCTGCAGAGGCTGAGCTTGTAAACGCCATAAAAATATACGGCAGAAACAACAACGGAACCGGCATGGGTATGCTGAACGCCATCACTGGCGATACTTATGCTACTTATCAAACTGATGAAGGAACCAAAAAACAATATTTGACAGAGCCTTTTACGAATTACAACATCCTGGTATTTGATAAACCCTTAAAAAATAACTCAGACTTTTATCTTATCAACACCAATACTTACCGAAAAGGCGATTATGATAAAGCAAATGTAACCGGAGCCGGAACAACGCTGAAAGATGAAAATAATGACTTCAGTATTGAAGCCAGGGGAGCGCTAAGCCAACGTTTTGAATCGGCAGAAGCATCGTCAGACAACGTTGATATAGGATTTCAGTACTACATGGCGCTCAGAAAAATAAGCGGGAACTTCAGACTGCGCCTTTTCCGGGATGTTAAAGATGATCAGTTTGACATCAACGACATGGGTGTTAATCACAGAAACAACTTCCAAAACAACGGCATTCGTTTTGACTACAGAAAATATGAGCCTTTCAGCATTTTTCGCTATTTCAACAACTACCTGGCGCTAAACAAGTCAGAAGACTATACCACTCATGAAAATATTGATTTCAAGGTGAAATACGGAGGATATGCAACGCTGAAAAGCTATACCAGTGTATGGTATCAAATGAATTACTCCATGGCTCCGCGTTATGATTATTATGACCCCCGCGCTGAAGACCGGTACATTGTGCGCCCGCCGTATTTTAACTCTTCAGTAGGCTTGTCTACAGACTACCGGAAGCCCGTTGCTTTGAACAGTAAGCTCTATCTGGCTTTTGACGAAGAAGAGTATCAAATGGCATCCCTGAATCTATCACCGCGTATTCGCTTTAACGACTACTTTTCAGTTGATTATAATTTTAAGTTAGCACGGCAATTTAACAGTATTGGATATGTAACCAGTCAAAACGAAGATATTATTTATGGCAACCGCGATCTTTCCACATACGAAAACAGCATCAGTAGTAAGCTCATGCTAAACAATGAACTTTCTGTTAACTTTTGGATGCGCCATTACTGGTATCTGGGAGAATACAATGAATATTACAGTTTAACTGAAAACGGCAACCTTAACGAAAATCCCGTATATGAAGAACCTAATGACTTTAATTTCAACGCTTTTAACCTTGATTTGATATTGAACTGGCAATTTGCACCCGGGAGCAATATGAGCCTGGTTTGGAAAAATGAAGTTACAACTGAAAACAGCGAAATAATCAGGGATGCAGTCAAAAACTTTGAAAATGCATTTAACGCTCCTCATACTAATACGTTATCACTGAAAATCAAATATCATCTCGATTATCAGAATTTAAACTTATTTAAGCAAAACAGCTAACCGGAACTACAATTAGCAAAGCCATACCTATAACCGGAATATTACGCTTCCCGCACTTGCACATAAAGGAGAGCAATTTAAATACATCAGAAACTACCATTGTCCTGCTCAAATTTCCTCTTTAAAATTCTACTGTTACCGGATTTTTTTTATTTTTGAAAACAAATAAAATGAGCAGTGTTTTTGATCAAATGCAGAGGAAATCATCCGTTTTTTTATCCACAATAATTACCATTTTAAAGTAAATTACTGAAAAAGAATAATCTGACAAATAGCCAAATTATATTGTATATTTGTGATGAAAAATAGAAATGATCATATGGGCAAAGTTATCGCAATTGCAAATCAAAAAGGGGGTGTTGGAAAAACCACTACCGCAATAAACCTGGGCGCCTCCCTGGCAGCCTTAGAATATAAAACACTGATTATTGATGCTGATCCGCAGGCTAATGCCACTTCAGGAGTTGGTTTCAACCCTAAAGAAATTAAAGCCAGCATTTATGAATGTATTATTGAAGAAGCTGAACCAACAAAATCCATACTGGAAACCGAAACCCCAAACCTATATCTTCTTCCGGCCCATATTGATCTCGTAGGCGCAGAAATTGAAATCATCAATATGACCGACCGGGAGAACATGATGCGTAAAGTAACCGATTCACTGAAAGAAGAATATGACTTCACTATCATAGACTGTTCTCCTTCTTTAGGATTGATTACCGTAAACGCACTCACGGCGTCAGACTCAGTTATTGTCCCGGTTCAGTGTGAGTATTTTGCTTTGGAAGGCTTAGGGAAATTGCTGAATACGATAAAAATAGTACAATCGAGATTGAATACTGACTTAGATATCGAAGGTATTTTGCTAACGATGTTTGACAGCCGTTTAAGGCTGTCGAAACAAGTGGTAAGCGAAGTAAAAACCCATTTCCAGCAAATGGTATTCGATACATTGATTCACCGCAATATTAAGCTTAGTGAGGCTCCAAGTTTTGGCGAATCAATTATTTCTCACGATGCTTCGAGTACGGGAGCACAAAACTACCTGAACCTGGCAAGAGAAATTCTTGAAAAAAACGGGATGTTAAAAGAAAAAGAACAAGTGAATGAGCAATAAAAAGAAAGCAGCATTAGGCAAAGGCCTCAGCGCCATTCTGGAAAGTCCTGAAACCGATATCACATCAAAAGACATTTCAGGAAATTATGTTGTAGGCGCTGTAGCTAATTTGAAAATCAAACACATAGAAGCCAATCCGTTTCAACCACGTGACAATTTTAATGAAGAAGCCCTTCAGGAGTTGGCTGATTCCATCAAACAGCAAGGAATTATCCAGCCGCTTACCGTAAGGAAATTGGGGTATGATCAATATCAGGTTATCTCCGGGGAGCGAAGACTGCGGGCAGCAAGAATGGCCGGAATGGAAGAGGTTCCAACTTATATCAGAGTGGCCAATGACGAGCAAATGCTTGAAATGGCGCTGGTTGAAAACATCCAAAGAGAAGACCTGAATGCTATGGAAGTGGCCATAAGCTACAAACGGCTGATGGAAGAATGCAAGCTCAATAAAGAGCAGTTGGGCGAAGTGGTAGGGAAAAACCGCACTACGGTAACAAACTATCTGAGGCTTTTAAAGTTGCCGGCAGAAATCCAGGCTGCGATTCAGGATGAAAAAATCAGTATGGGGCAGGCCAAGCCACTGATAAACCTTAAAGAAGAAGCTATGCAAACCGAACTTCTTCAGGAAATTATTGAAAACAACCTGTCTGCACGCAGCATTGAAAGTCGCGTAAAAGAAATCAATGAAGATATCCGTAAGCAAGACCAGGAAGAGGCTCCCAAAAAGCCCAAAAAAAGAGCGCCCCTCCCACCCCGTTACCAGGAAATTAAAGAAAACCTTTCCGGGAAACTCGAAACTGATATCAAATTAAACCGCAACAATAAAGGAAAAGGCAATATCGTTATCAATTTCGAATCGGATGAGGATTTAGAACGCATCCTGTCATTGATTGATAAATCGTAGTTGGTGGACAGAAAACAAAATAGAACTTTACGAAAGCGTATTAAGGTTTTGGATGATATAAAGCTATCTCCGAAACCTTTCCTTTTTATTCTTATACTTTTGCTCGTGGGACTTTTCAATATGCAAGGGTTCAGTCAAAGTGACACAACCATTACAAGAGACACCGTAGATAAAACCATGACGCTGAAAGAGAATCAAGAAAAAGCCGATACTGCGGATACAACCGGCATGGAAGAACACTCGCCCAAAAAAGCCACATATTACTCATTGGCATTACCGGGTTTAGGACAGGCCTACAATAAAAAATACTGGAAAATTCCTGTAATATATGCCGGTTTCGGCGCATTGGTATATTTTATCTCTTTTAATACAAAAGAGTATCATACGTATTTGGATGCCTTTACTTACGTGCTGGAAGAACATGAAGGTCCTCCACCAAACCAAATGGTAGAGAGATACAATTCAGACCTCAGTAAGTTACGCACAATCAAAGACTATTACCGTAGAAATATGGAGTTGAATTATATCTTAACCGGCGCCCTGTATATTCTGCAAGTACTTGATGCTACCGTAGATGCCCACTTTGTAGAATTTGACGTTAGTGAAAACCTGTCGTTGCAGGTTGACCCGTATTTTGAGCCTTCAATCCAGCTCAATAACAATGCATCAATGGCTGCAAAAGGAATTTCGATAAAACTTAAACTTTAAAACATATTGACTTTGAATATTATAATCTCAGGATACGGACGGATGGGCAAAGAGGTAGAAAAGCAAGCTTTGAAACATCATCATTCTATAGCAGGAATCATTGACAAAGATTCAGACTGGAACAACAAAACGATTATGCAAAACGCAGACGTGGTTATTGATTTTAGCTTGCCAGAGACTGCTATAAATAACATTTACAGATGCTTTGAAAACAACATACCCATTATTACCGGCACTACAGGTTGGTATGATCGTATAGATGAAGTGACAAAAAAATGCCATGACCTCGACCAAACCCTGTTCTACGCTCCCAATTTCAGCATTGGCGTAAACCTGTTTTTTGATATCAATGAGAAAATGGCCCGTTTGATGAACGGGCAGTTGAATTATGACGTAAAAGTTTCTGAGACCCACCACATGCATAAAAAA
This sequence comes from Bacteroidota bacterium, assembly GCA_051747665.1. Lineage (GTDB taxonomy): Bacteria > Bacteroidota > Bacteroidia > Bacteroidales > JAIPAH01 > JAIPAH01. The sequence continues at coordinate 8,273 of JBNJGK010000125.1, forward strand.
GATGCTCCCAGTGGCACTGCTAAAAAGCTTACTGACCTGCTCTTAGGAAAAATAAAACGCTACAGCGGATGGGTTTTGAATAAAGAAGGAAAAGACAAACTTCCGGTTTATGCATACCGCTACGATGAAGTTCCCGGAACCCATGAGGTTACTTACAACTCTGACGTAGATATCATCACCCTGAAGCATGAGGCCAAATCTCGCGAGGGATTCGCATTGGGCGCTGTGAAAGCGGCAGAATGGGTGAAAGACAAACCGGGTGTTTTCACTATGAAGGATTTTCTGAACAGTTGATTTTCCGGTTCAGAATCCATAATTAGTGTATGACCATAAAGTTAAGAGAAAATGAAAACTTAAAATAA
>JBNJGK010000126.1:0-8572 GCA_051747665.1 Bacteroidota bacterium
ACTACTTATATTGATTCGGTGCATTGCAATGCCAGCGTTGTTTATCGTGCAACTGTTTTTTGGGAAGGAAATCCTCAAACATCGCCTCAATTTCCTGATGAGCTCTATGATGAGGAGGATCCAAAGCCGGAAACGGTAATTTTAGATAGTATCAGTTATGACCAAGCAACTGATGATTTGATTCTTGGTTGGGAACCCTCCAATCACGCCACCTTCATGAATTACCAAATCATACCTGAACAAGATAACGGATACCCGTCAGAAAATCCAATAGCTATAATTGAAAACCAAAATAATCCATCAGCCTTTATCACAGAAGATATAAACCCATGCGATAGCCAAGACAAATTTTTGATAATTACAAAAAGCAAATGTGAATCTTCTCCAAATTTATTTATAGAATATTTCCAGGCAATATCAGTAATAAGCAATCTGGCGGAAGACAGATGCGCCCGCACCGTAACTATCTCTTTTGATGAATACCATGTTAGCGAAGGCATCAACCAAACCATCGCCAAACATGAAGTCTGGGCTTCGGAAGACGGAGAACCGGCAGAAAAGCTGGATGAAGTCTCTTCTCCCGCTGACAGCTACACACACGAAGACATCAACAGCGGCAGCACTTATGAGTATTTTATCCGCACTTTTCTGGAAATCGACGGGGAGCCTGTCGGCACATCCACATCATGCCCCAAAGAAGTCACCACAGAAGAAATTCCACTGCCTGAAGAATTCCGGTTTGAGAATGTGACCGTACTTGAAAACCAAAACATTGAAATCTCCCTTTATTCCACACCCGAACCGGAGCTAAATGGATACAGGATATACAGAACGGACGAAAACGGAGCGGAAACTGTTTTAACAGAAATTTCACCTTCTGAGGATGAAGAAATCATTCTCACCGACTCCGCGGCTTATCCGGAGAATCAATCCTACACCTATCGCGCGGAAGCGATTGATTTATGCGATATTGAAGCGATGTCTGCTGATTTTCCGTCAACATCCATTCATCTTGATGTGGAAACTTCAGAAAATACAAACATCTTACAGTGGAATCTATACGAAGGCTGGGAAACCCTGGAGCAAAAAGTCCTGCGCTATCATCCTGACGAAGACCAGCCCGAGGAAATCGCTGTTATTCCGAGCGATCAAACGCGCTATGAAGATGTTCCTGTTACGCAAGAAATCCCCGATCAAGGGCAGTATCGCTACCGCATTGAAGCCATCAGCAATGCGGGACAAATCAGTCATTCCAATTTTGCTGTGGCCGTTCAGGAAACGAAAGTCATCATGCCCAATGCCTTTATGCCGGACGGCGGTGTTTCTTACGTTTTCAAACCCGAATCAAGGAATTTATCATCTGAAGATTACCAAATGCTGATTTTTGACCGTTGGGGCAAGCAGATTTTTGAATCAAACCAACCTGACAATGGCTGGGATGGAAAAATAAACGGCGAAAAAGCGCCTCAGGGAAACTACATTTATTTGCTGCGTTTCCGCGATGAAAAAAACGAAATACAAACCCAAAAAGGCAATGTGCTATTAATTCGCTAACCTTAGCAAAACCAATACGTTTGAAGATGCTCTTAACAAATATTAAGAGGTGTTTAAATACAATTTTAATACCTTTGCCCAAACTAAAATGTATCATAACGAAGCTATGAAACCAGACAGGTTTAATAATGAGGGGCTAACATACGATGATGTACTGCTGGCCCCGGCCTACTCCGAGACGCTCCCGCGGCAGGCCGACACATCTACTCTTTTTTCCAGAAACATCCCGCTGAACATTCCTATCGTATCAGCAGCAATGGATACGGTTACAGAGTACACCATGGCAATAGCTATGGCGCGGGAAGGAGGAATAGGCGTTATCCACAAGAATTTGGCGCCCGAAGAACAAGCTGCTCAGGTAAAGCAGGTAAAGCGGGCTGAAAACGGAATGATTCTCGACCCGGTAACTATTCAGGCAGATGCTACGGTTTCTGAAGCCCTTAACCTGATGAGCCGTTATCATATCGGCGGCATACCTGTAGTCAATGGTGAAAATGTGCTTGTAGGCATAGTCACCAACCGCGACCTCCGGTTTGAAAAAAACCTCAAGCGCCAGGTTTCGGAAGTAATGACACATGAGAACCTGATTACAACCACCGAGTTTATAGACTTTGAGCAAGCTGCCAAAACGTTGCAGGAGTACAAAATTGAAAAGCTGCCTGTAGTGGATGAAAACTACCACCTGGTGGGCCTTATCACATACAAAGACATTATCAAAATAAAAGAGCGGCCCAATGCATGCAAAGACCAGCGTGGCAGACTCAGGGTGGCTGCTGCTGTAGGCACTGCGCCAGACACTACTGAACGCATCAAAATGCTGGTAGAAGCCGGAGCAGACGCATTAGTTGTTGATACAGCCCACGGGCATTCTAAAGGCGTGCTTGATACAGTAAAGCTTATCAAGAAAAATTATCCTTCTATTGATGTGGTAGCCGGAAACATCGGCACTGCCGAAGCGGCAAAAGACCTGGTTGAAGCTGGCGCTGACGGAGTAAAAGTGGGCATCGGACCAGGTTCTATTTGCACTACACGCGTTATAGCTGGTATAGGCATGCCGCAACTCAGTGCCATAGCAAATGTAGCTGAAGCCCTCGAAGGGACAGGCGTACCGCTTATCGGAGACGGAGGAATCCGCTACACCGGCGATATTGTAAAAGCCCTGGCAGCAGGAGCCAGTACGATAATGGCGGGCTCACTATTTGCCGGCGTAGATGAATCGCCCGGACAAACCATCATTTTTGAAGGCCGGAAATTTAAAACCTATCGCGGAATGGGTTCGCTTGACGCGATGGAAAAAGGCTCTAAAGACCGCTATTTTCAAGAAGGTGAGGATGATATCAGCAAGCTGGTTCCCGAAGGTATCGTAGGTCGCGTAGCCTACAAAGGCGAGTTATCAGAAGTCATACATCAAATGATTGGCGGCCTGAAAGCCGGAATGGGCTATACTGGATCCGCTACTATTGCAGACCTGAAAAAAGCCAGGTTTATAAGAGTTTCCCCTGCAGGGGTTGCAGAAAGTCATCCGCATGACATTACCATAACCAGAGAAGCACCCAATTACAGTCGTCATTAAACTAAAAACCAACGAACCATGAAAAAATACTTTATCTCAATTTGTTTTGTAACGCTGATGACCTTTACTGGCTGGTCGCAAAACAAAGACGCCACAGTCATCACCATCGAAGATGAAAAAATTACCGTAGACGAATTTTTATCGGTTTTCAACAAAAACAACCCTGAAAACGAAAATTCTAAAGAAGCATTAGAAGAGTATCTTGATCTCTACATCAACTACAAGCTCAAAGTTAAAGAAGCTGAGCGTTTGGGATATGATACGATAAAAGAACTGCAAGAGGAATTGCAAGGATACCGCGAGCAACTGGCCGAGCCTTACCTGATAGATGAGGAAGCCAATCAGAAGTTGCTGCGCGAGGCATATGACCGGATGCAGCATGATGTGAGAGCCTCACACATCCTTTTCAGGGCAGGCGAAAACGCCGCTCCTGAAGACACCTTGAAAGCATATAACAAAGCCATGGAAGTACGGGAAAAAGCTTTGGCAGGACAAGACTTCGGCGACCTTGCCGTAGAACATTCCGAAGACCCCTCGGCTAGAGAACGAGCACAACAAGGACGCAAAATACCCGGAAACCAGGGTGATTTAGGATATTTCACCGTTTTTGATATGGTATACCCTTTTGAAAGTGCGGCTTATAAGCTGGAACCCGGAAGCATATCCAAACCGGTACGCACACGCTTCGGGTATCACATCATTAAAGTAGAAGATAAACGTGATGCACTCGGCGAAGTAAAAGTAGCTCATATCCTCAAGGTTCTTACGCAAGCCAAAGACGCGCAGGATTCCCTTAAGATGAAACATGAAATAGACAGCATACACACCCTGCTTAAAGAAGGCGCCGATTTCACCAGGCTTGTAAAAAAACACAGCGACGACAAAGCTTCGGCGAAAAAAGGTGGCGAACTTCCGGCATTCACATCCAACCGGATGATACCCTCTTTTGTGAAAGCAGTGGACCAACTCGAAGAGGAAGGCGACATTTCTAAACCCTTTAAATCCCGCTACGGATGGCATATCGTAAAGCTCATAGAGCACAAACCCATCGGAAGCTTTGAAGAAAACAAAGAAGAGATCAAAAGACAAATTTCCAAAAGCGATCGTGCAGACAAAAGCCAGGAATCGCTTATTAAAAAATTGCAAAAAGAATACAGCGCAAGCATGAATGAAAAAGCTGCTTTGGCAATTAAGAATTTCATGGATAAAGGCTACTTCAACAAAGAATGGAATGCCGATACGGTAAAAAACCTGCAAGCCATTGTGTTTGAAATTGGCGATGCTTCTTTTACCCAATACGATTTCGCCAGGTATCTTGAAAAAACAATGAAGAGGACCCAATCGCAAGACTTTGAAGTAATGCTCAGGAAAAAATTCAACACTTTCGTGGATGAAAAAACGTTAGCTTACGAAAAAGACCGTTTGGAAGAAAAATATCCGGAGTTCAAAAGACTATTAAAAGAATACCGCGATGGTATTTTGCTTTTCGAGCTTACCAATGATAAGGTATGGAACAAAGCCGTAGAAGATACAGCCGGACTAAAAGCTTTTCATGAAAAGCGGAAAGAAAACTACATGTGGGATGAACGAGCCAAAGCCACTATTGTGACGATATTAGATGAAGAAGTTTTGGAAAAGGCCCGGGAGCTTGCTGCTAAAGGAAAATCCGGAGAAGAAATCAAAAAAGCGCTCAACGACAGTACACGTCAAACAGTTATGGTTCAGGACGGAAAGTTTGAAAAGGATGCCAACGAGAAAATCGAAACTGTAAAATGGGAAAAGGGATTAAGCGATGTACATACTCACAAAGACCGAAAATTCTTTGTTTACATCCATCATTTTGCTGATCCTGAACCTAAAACACTAAAAGAAGCACGAGGAGCCATTACAGCAGACTATCAAAACTATCTGGAAGAAAAGTGGCTGGAAGAATTGCGAAACCGTTATGACTTTAAAGTTCATCAACGCGTTTTTGATAAAATAGAATTATAAGCCCGTGCACAAGGTTTTTGTTTTATCCATAATGAGTTTTTTGCTCGCCGGTTCATGCTCTTATTTTGCAAACGACAGAGATGAGCCGGCTGCCGCACGTGTGGCAAATAACTACCTTTATCTCTCCGATGTTGCTTCGCGCATCCCGGAGGGCATTTCTCCACGCGACAGCCTATCAATGGCTAAAAATATTGTCAATCAATGGGTACAAAAACAAATGCTTATAAACCAGGCAAAAGAAAACCTCCCGGAAAACGATGAGGAACTGCAAAGAAAAGTAGACAACTACCGCAATGAGCTACTAGTGCATCAGTATGAGACACAAATAATCAAGCGAAAAGCTGACACCAGCATTTCTCGTAAAGAGATTGAAAAATACTATGATAAAAACAAAGATAATTTCGTTCTTGAAAGAGAAATACTGAAAATAAACTACATTGTTTTGCCGTTGGAGTATGAAAACACACAAGAAGCCAGGGAGGTATTTTTTAATGCTGATAATACGTCGGAAATAGAATCCTATTGCAAGGAAAACAAACTTGACTATTTCCTTGAACCAATATGGATTCATTTTGAAGACGTCGCTAAAAGTTTACCTTTGCGTGTTACCTCAGTCAGTGGCATTAAATACAGCACTACAGAGCTAACTGACAATGATTTCCGTTATTTGGTACAAATCAACGGAACCCGCGCCGCCGGTGAAATTAAACCGCTTGAGTTTGTTTCATCAGAAATAAAAAACATTCTCCTGAACCGGAGAAGGCTTGAGCTTTTAAAGCAAATGAGGGAAGATATCGTCAGTACAGGCTTTAAAAATAATGAAATTGAGGTGTATTAAATGAGAATGAAATTGAGAAGAAACCGTTTTATGAAAAAAATAATCCTTACAAGTGCGTTTGCGCTATTGATAAGCGCTGCATTCGCGCAACAAAAAATAATTGACGGTATTGCTGCTATTGCCGGAGAAAAAATTATATTGACTTCGGATGTAGAGACACAATATCTTCAGTTCCGTATGCAGGGCAACATTGAGGGCGGACAGCAAGCCCGTTGTGATATTCTGCAAAACCTGATCATTCAGAAAATGATGCTGCATCAAGCTCAAACCGTTGATAGCATTGAAGTTTCAGATGAGCAAGTAGAAGCCAATATGAACCAGCGAATTCGCTATTTTGTATCCCGCATGGGATCAGAAGAAAAGCTGGAAGAATATTACAACAAGAGTATCGAAGACATTAAAGATGAATTCCGCGATATGATTCATGAACAAATGATGGTACAGCAAGAGCGTGAATTACTCACCAAAAACGTGAATATTACACCATCTGAAGTACGTGAATTTTACGAGCGTATCCCCACGGATTCCCTGCCTATGGTACCTACAGAATATGTTATCGGGCACATTGTAAAAAAGCCCCCAATTGATCCCTCAGTTCTTAAAGAGGCCCGCAACAGAATCCAGGAACTGCGCCAGCGGGTTATCGACGGCGAAAAGTTTTCTACATTAGCAATTCTTTACTCACAAGACCCCGGCTCTGCTCGGGATGGCGGCGAACTTGGGTTTTATGGTCGCGGCGAGCTATACCCCGAATTTGAGGCTGTAGCTTACAACCTCAAGAAAGGAGAAGTCTCTGAAGTGGTAAAAACCAAAGCAGGATTTCATATCATTCAGCTCATAGATAGACGAGGAGAACAAATCAACGTAAGGCATATCCTCATCAGCCCGGAACCAAGAGTAGAAGATCTTGCTGAAGCAAAAAACGAGTTGGACTCCATCGCCAGGGAGATACGAAAAGGAGAAGTTGGCTTTGAAGAAGCTGCCCAAAAATATTCTGACAACTCCGATGCAGTCAACGGCGGCATCATGATTAACCAAAAAACAAACGATAAACGCTTTACCGCAGAAGACCTGGAGTCTAACGTTAGTAATGCGGTGAAAAACCTCGATGTAGGAGGCGTTTCCGATGCAATACCAATGCAAACAGATGATAACCGGAAAGCCTACAGGATTATCTATCTTCAGGAAAAATCTGAGCCGCACCGCGCCAACCTTACACGGGACTATCACACAGTTAAAAGATGGGCCGAAGAACAGAAAAAAGGCGAAAAACTGCAGGAATGGATCGAAAACCAGAGACAAGAAACCTATATCCGCATCAATCCCCCTTATGAAGAATGTGGCTTTGATGCTGACTACAATGAGAAACTAACACAATAAAACAGCATTGATAAAACAATATGCCCCATTCATATTCTTTTGAAAATGGGAACTTAAACACGCATAATGTGTTTCATCTAATGATGTAAAGATATCAACAGGCTGATATAAACACGTACACACATGAAGGAAGAAGCGATAGAAAAAAATATAAAAACGGATAAAGAAGGAATAGACCTCTTTGTAAATAAATATAATGCATTCCGTAAGGAGATTGGAAAAGTTATTGTTGGTCAGGACGAGGTTATCCGCAATGTGGTCATTGCCATATTCAGCCAGGGTCATGGCTTATTGGTAGGCGTTCCCGGGTTGGCCAAAACCCTTCTTGTAAATACGATATCCAAAGCATTAGGCCTAAGCTATAACCGCATCCAGTTTACACCTGATTTGATGCCTTCTGATATTATCGGAACCGAAATTCTGAACCAAAACCGCTCTTTTCAATTCCATAAGGGTCCGGTTTTTGCCAATGTCATTTTAGCTGATGAAATTAACAGAACACCACCTAAAACTCAATCAGCCCTGCTGGAAGCCATGCAGGAAAAAGCAGTAACCGTTGCCGGTAAGAAATACACCTTACAGGCGCCTTTTTTCGTATTGGCAACCCAAAATCCGATTGAGCAAGAAGGTACCTACCCGCTTCCCGAAGCACAGCTTGACAGGTTTATGTTCAACATATGGCTCGATTATCCTTCAGCAGAAGAAGAACTGGAGATCGTTAAAAACACAACCTCAGGTAAGCAAACCCAGGTAGAAAAAGTGCTGAATGCCGATGAGATTCTTTACTTCCAGGGTCTCTTGCAGCGCATTCCGGTTCCTGACAATGTGTATCAATACGCCGTTGATTTGGCTACAAGATCCCGCCCGGAATCTGAAAAAGCACATCCCTGGGCCAAGGAATATCTCCACTGGGGTGCAGGCCCACGCGCTTCGCAGTATTTAGTCATCGGCGCCAAAACACATGCCGCTATCCGGGGAAAATACTCTCCTGATATCGAGGATGTGCAGGCCGTTGCACACCCGATTATACAACACCGCATTGTAAGAAATTATAAAGCTGAAGCTGAAGGCATCTCAATGAAAGCCCTCATAAATAAGCTTATAGAAAATGAATGATTGTTTCTGAGCTGTTAACGTAGTTACTTATCTATAGTTAAAGAATGATAGACTATTATGACTTTAATATAGATTTTTTAAGTGGTGAATGAAGTTTCGACATTTACCAAATTTCAAAT
>JBNJGK010000127.1:0-8552 GCA_051747665.1 Bacteroidota bacterium
AATGACCACTCATTAAAGATGATATATAATCATACATCCGAAACCCGGAATTTTTTAATTGCCAACTGCTTATTGCCAACTGCCTGTTTTTACCTAAGCACATAAACACTTACGCACCTAAACACCTAATCCATTCAAAATCTGAATCCAAACCTACCAACTAACAAGCTTAGTAACTTACCAACTTAAAAACCTACAAACTCACCAACCCCCTTCTTTTTACGCTTAAACGATATCTTTCTCATTCCACTGAATTACAGGATTATACATACCCTTCTATTTAGAATTGATATATATTGGTGTTATTTTTATCACAGTGTTATTTTTTTCACAATAAATCTTGGTTATTATTGAAAGGGGCAGTAATTTTGCAATCAAAGAAATTGTTAGTACATTAACAACAAATTTGAAAACCATCAAAATTCTAAAAGAATGTCGAAAATAAAATCGCTTGCAGAGCTGAAAAAGATGAAAGACGAGCTTCGCAATAAGGTATCGCTCAGAGAACGGAGCGACCACCCGGAAAGTCTCGTTCAGGTAAAAGTAGGCATGGCTACCAGCGGAATTGCCTCCGGAGCCAAAGAGGTCTTTAACTATCTGGCTGATGAGCTGGAAAAAAGAAACATCGATGCTGTGGTAACACAAACCGGTGATATGGGATATTCTTACGCCGAACCTACCATCGAAGTAACCCTGCCCGGCAAGGAACCTATCGTTTTTGGATGGGTCGACACCCGGAAAGCGGATGAGATTATCGAAAAATACATCCGGAATGAAGAGCTTGTTGACGGGATAATCCCTCAGAATTATGAAACCATTGATGACAGAAAATAAAAAGGCATAACATATGGCAAAATATAAAATGCACTTGATGATTTGTGGAGGAACCGGATGCAGGGCCTCTGCCAGTGCAACCCTGGAAGAAAAGCTTAAAGAAGAACTGCAAAACAACAACCTCGAAAATGACATACAAGTTGTTACTACAGGATGTTTTGGTTTTTGCGAAAAAGGTCCTATCGTAAAATCATTGCCCGACAATACTTTCTATGTTGAGGTAAAACCCGAACATGCTGAAGATATCGTTAAAGAGCATGTTATCAAAGGGCGTAAAGTAGAAAAACTGCTTTACAAAGACCCCAACAAACAAGAAATTATTGCCGACTCAAAGCATATGGGGTTTTACAAGAAACAACTTCGTATTGCCCTTCGCAATTGTGGTTTTCTTGACCCTGAAAACATTGAAGAATACATCGCCCGTGACGGCTATGAAGCTTTAGGCAAGGCTTTACTGGAGATGAAACCCCAGGACGTTATTGATGAAGTAAAAGCCTCCAAAATCCGCGGACGTGGTGGTGGTGGCTTCCCTGCCGGAATAAAATGGCAGTTCGCAGCCAATAACAAGGCAGACCAGAAATATGTAGTATGTAATGCGGATGAAGGCGACCCGGGAGCATTTATGGACCGCTCTATCCTCGAAGGCGACCCACACTCGGTGTTGGAAGCTATGACCATTTGCGGATACAGCACAGGAGCTACCAAAGGACTAATATACATCCGGGCAGAATACCCGCTGGCTATCAAACGACTGAATATTGCCATAGACCAGGCGCGTGAGTTTGGCCTGCTGGGTAAGGATATTCTCGGCAGCGGTTTTGACTTTGATGTAGAGCTGCGGTTCGGCGCCGGCGCTTTCGTTTGCGGTGAAGAAACAGCACTTATCCACTCTATGGAAGGTGAGCGCGGCGAGCCTACAATTAAACCGCCGTTCCCGGCAGAGTCAGGCTACCTTGGCCAGCCCACCAACGTAAACAACGTGGAAACCTTTGCAAATATCCCGGCTATCCTGAACCAGGGTTCTGAATGGTTTGCTTCCATCGGCAATGAAAGCTCCACCGGCACTAAGGTTTTTGCCTTAGCGGGAAAAATCAACAACGTTGGACTCATTGAAGTACCTATGGGAACCACCTTACGTGAAGTGATTTTTGAAATTGGCGGTGGTATAAAAGACGGCAAAAAGTTCAAAGCCGTACAAACCGGTGGGCCTTCAGGCGGCTGCCTTACGGAAGAGCATCTTGATACTCCTATCGACTTCGACAACCTGCTGGCGGCAGGCTCTATGATGGGCTCCGGTGGTATGATTGTCATGGATGAGGACGACTGCATGGTTTCCGTATCTAAATTTTACCTCGACTTTACCGTGGAAGAATCCTGCGGAAAATGCGCTCCCTGCCGCGTAGGTAACAAAAGGCTACATGAGTTGCTGAATAAAATCACCGAAGGAAAAGGCACACGCGAAGACCTTGACATTTTAAGAAATCAAAGTGAAGTAATTAAGGATACGGCTTTATGTGGATTAGGACAGACCTCGCCCAATCCGATTCTTTCAACGCTGGATAATTTCTGGGATGAGTATATAGCCCACGTAGAAGACAAAAAATGCGTTGCAGGGCAATGTAAAGACCTGATGAACTACGTTATAGAGCCCGAAAACTGTGTTGGCTGCACGGCATGCGCCCGAGTTTGTCCGGTTGGAGCCATTACCGGAGAGCGGAAAGAAGTGCATGTTATTGATACGGACCTCTGCATTAAGTGCGGGGCATGTATGGATAAATGTAAGTTTAATGCAATCTTTATCAAATAAAACAGGAGTAACAGCAATATGGATACAATCAAAATCACAATAGATAATCAACAGGTGGAAGTACCGAAAAAGACCACCATACTTCAGGCAGCAAAAAAGATCGGAATTGACATTCCGGTACTGTGCTACATGAACCTGGAGGATATGAATATTGAAAACAAACCAGGCGGATGCCGTATCTGTGTGGTTGAAGTAGAAGGCCGAAAAAACCTTGCTCCCTCCTGCTCCACAGAATGCCAGGATGGAATGGTGATAAAAACCAATACACCGAGGCTAATCAATGCGCGCCGCACGGTAATGGAATTTATTCTGAGCGACCACCCGAAGGACTGCCTTACATGTGCCAAATCCGGCATGTGCGACTTACAGGATATGGCCGTCAGGTTAGGCGTGCGGGAAATCCCCAACCAGGAAATTGCAGAAATCTCCAGATACCGTCTCGACACTTCTCCGGCCATCATCCGTGAAATGGATAAGTGCATCATGTGCCGCCGTTGCGAAACAATGTGTAACGACGTGCAAACCGTGGGAGCGCTGTCAGCTACAAACCGGGGGTTTGAGTCTGTGGTAGCACCGGCTTTTGAAATGAATCTTGAAGCTTCACCATGCACCTACTGCGGGCAATGTGTAGCGGTTTGCCCCACAGGCGCACTCACGGAAAAAGATCATACTTCCGATGTTATCAGGGCATTGTCTGACCCAAAGAAAACCGTAGTAGTGCAAACTGCACCTGCCGTAAGAGCAGCATTAGGTGAAGAGTTCGGCATGGATTACGGAACTTTGGTCACCGGAAAAATGGTTTCGGCTTTACGCCGGTTAGGCTTTGACAAGGTTTTTGATACTGATTTTGCTGCCGACCTTACGATTATGGAAGAAGGTGCTGAAATCCTTAACCGATTAACAAAACACCTTAACGGAGATAAAGACGTTAAGCTTCCTATCCTCACATCATGCTGCCCGGGCTGGGTGAATTTCTTTGAGTTCCATTTCCCCGACCTTAAAGATATACCATCAACAGCACGCTCACCACAGCAAATGTTTGGCGCCATCGCGAAAAGCTATTACGCTGAAAAGATGAACATCAAGCGCGAAGATATGGTGGTGGTTTCCATCATGCCTTGCCTTGCGAAAAAATATGAATCGCAGCGCGATGAGTTTAAGGTTGATGACAATCCGGATGTGGATTTTTCAATCTCCACACGAGAATTGGCACACCTTATCAAGCAAGCTAATATGGATTTAACAAAATTACCTGATGAAAACTTCGATAACCCACTGGGAGAGTCTACAGGAGCAGGTGTTATTTTTGGGGCTACCGGCGGCGTGATTGAAGCAGCTACGCGTACAGCTTATGAATTGCATACGGGCAAAACCCTGGAAAAAGTAGACTTTGAACAGCTCAGAGGGATGGAAGGCATCCGTAAAGCCGAGGTAGACTTTGACGGGTTGAAACTGAACATTGGTATCGCACACGGATTAGGACATGCACGTGAACTGCTGGAAGAAATCCGCGAAGGAAAATCGCACTACCACGCAATTGAAATCATGGCTTGCCCCGGTGGATGTATAGGTGGCGGAGGACAGCCACTACACCACGGCAACTCGGATATCCTGAAAAAACGGATTGCAGCTCTCTATAAAGAAGATGCAGGCAAAAAAATCAGGAAATCGCACGAAAACCCGAATATCAAAGAGCTTTACAGCGAATATCTCGGGGAACCGCTTGGCGAGAAATCACACGAATTGCTGCACACCAAGTATTTTGATACTCGTCAGAAGAAAAAATTTAAGGTTTAATGTTGCTCATCGATAAAAGGAGAATACTATGACAAAAGTAAAAGTAGAACTGAAAAAGCAGGATATAGATAAAATAAAAGCCATTTGTACGTCTTTTGATCACAAACCGGGCAACCTTATCAATGTGCTTCACCAAGCCCAGGAGCACTTCGGATATCTGCCCGCAGAAATTCAGGAAGCAATAGCACAAGAACTCAATATGAGCGCAGCTAAAGTGTATGGTGTAGTTACCTTCTATTCCTACTTTACCATGACGCCAAAAGGCCGCTATCCGGTTTCCATTTGTACCGGAACAGCATGCTATGTAAGAGGTGCAGAAAACGTACTTGAGGAATTCAAAAAGGAATTGGGCATAGCTGTTGGTGAAACCAGCGAAGACGGCAAATACTCTCTGAGCTGCCTGCGTTGTGTTGGCGCTTGCGGACTTGCACCGGTGGTTCTGGTAGGCGAGAAAACCTATGGCAGAGTGGCCCCCGATGATGTAAAAGCCATTATTGAAGAATATGAAGATAAAGCGTAGTTAGTAGATAGTTTTGTTTTAATTGCCCTGCTATTGATGAATCATAGCAGGGCTTTATTTTTTATTATTTTTACAAAAAAACCAAATAAAACCAAAACAGCAATAGGATGGAAAACAAAAAAATATTGCTCTCACGTGTTTTCCCACAAGAAGGCACAGAAATGCTTAAGCGCGCAGGCTTCACCGTTACAGAGCAAAAAAGCGATGAACCGCTGAACCAGGAAGATTTAATAGAACAGGCTCAACAGCATCATGTGCTTTACTGCACGCTAAGCGATAAAATCGACAAGCATTTCCTGCAATCCTGCTCCCACCTCGAACACATTGCACAGTTTGCCGTAGGTTATGATAATATTGATGTGGAAGAAGCTACGCGCCTGCAAATCCCGGTAAGTTACACCCCCGGAGCCATGACGGAAGCCACGGCAGATATTGCTTTCGGACTGATGATTGCTACAGCGCGTAAGATGTTTTTCCAGCACAAAAACATCATCAAAGGAAACTGGAAATCATTTTCGCCCACAGCTAAGCTGGGAATAGAACTCAAAGGAAAAACACTGGGTATATTTGGGTTGGGTCGCATCGGCATGGCTATGGCCGAAAGGTGCCAGGGCGCTTACAACATGCGTATCCTGTATGTCAGCCGTAAAGCCAAACCTGATGCTGAAGAGAAGCTGGGAGCGCATAAGGTAGATTTTGAGACCCTGCTGAAAGAAAGCGATGTGATCTCCCCGCACACGGCGCTGACCGAAGAAACGAAGGGGCTTTTTGACAAGGACGCCTTTGCAAAAATGAAATCTTCAGCGTTGTTCATCAATACATCTCGCGGACAGGTGCACAACGAAGAGGACTTGATTCAGGCCCTAAAAGCCGGCCAGATTTGGGGCGCCGGACTGGATGTTACAAACCCTGAACCTATGCAGCCCGGAAATCCGCTGCTGGATATGGAAAATGTTACTGTTTTGCCTCACATCGGTTCGGGAACCATTGAAGCACGGACAGAAATGTCAAGAATGGCCGCACGTAACATCACCGAATTTTTTCAGAAAGGAACCATTCCCAACCCGGTAAATCCTGAAGTACTGGGATAAAATGGGTTTATTCCACGTCGGATTGATAGCAACCTTTTCGGGAAAGAAAAAACCTAAATAATATTGCGGAATTGGTGCGTTATTAATAATTCTCTAATTTCGCCATTGTTATGGGAAAGAACAGAAAAAGGGCAATTGTAGCAGTAACCAATGATTTGGTCACAGACCAAAGAGTGCATAAGGTGTGCCTTTTTCTGGTGAAAGAAGGTTTTAATGTAAAACTGGTTGGCCGCAAACAATGGAAAAGCCTCCCTGTTCCCCGGCGCAATTATGATACATTCCGGATGAGATTGCTTTTTGAAAACGGACCGCTGTTTTATGCCGTATATAATATCCGCTTGTTTTTGTTTTTGCTTACGCGAAAAGCAGATATAATTGTCTCCAACGACCTTGACACCCTGCCGGCTTGCTATCTTGCAGCAAACATCCGCAAAACCTCGCTGGTTTATGATACACATGAATATTACTGCGGAACTCCTGAGCTGGCAAACCGTCCTTTCGTAAGAAATTTCTGGAGAAAAATAGAACAACGCATTTTTCCTAAACTGAATGATATTATTACGGTTAACGATTCCATAGCTGCACTCTACAAACAGGAATACGGAAAAACCCTGCACGTGGTACGGAATATTCCACCGGCATCTAAATCACGTGTTACCGTAAGCCGGAAACAACTGGGTTTGCCTGATGAAAAAACCATCTTAATCCTGCAAGGCGCCGGCATCAATGTAGACCGGGGTGTGGAAGAGCTTGTTGAAGCCATGCCATACGTGCATGAAGAAGTTATGTTGTTAATCGTAGGCTCCGGTGATGTAATATCGCAACTGAAAAAAAGAGCAAAAGCTTTGTCGCTGGGAGATAAAATCCGGTTCATCCCGAAAGTGCCCCTGGAGAAACTTCAGGCCTATACAGCCGCCGCCAATATCGGGTTAACCGTTGATAAAGACACCAATATTAACTATCGCTACAGCCTCCCCAACAAGCTGTTTGATTATATTCGGGCGGGTATCCCAATAATTTCCAGCCGGTTGAAAGAAATCGAACGGATTATCCGGAGATATGATATCGGAACATTTATCCAGAATCACGAGCCCAAGCACATGGCTGAAGTCATTAACCAGGCTGTTTCAGATACAAATCAAATTTTAATCTGGAAAGCCAATCTGAAGAAAGCCAACCGAGAGCTTACCTGGGAAAACGAAGAAAAGACACTCCGTAAAGTTTATGAAAAATACAAATGATAAACACTTGCATGTTGTGGCTTTTGCCACACCTTATCCACCAAGATACGGTGGTGTAATTGATGTGTTTTACAAAATAAAAGCGCTTTCAGAACAAGGCATTCACATACACCTGCATGCGTTTACTTACAATGGACATCCTGCTGCTGAAGAGCTCCAGTCTTACTGCAATTCCATCCATTACTATGAAAGAGAAACGCATTGGAAAACAATGCTTTCCTTAAAACCTTACATCGTTAAAAGCCGCCAAAACAAAAAGCTGCTTCAAAATCTTCTGAAAGATGATTATCCTATCTTGTTTGAAGGATTGCACACGACAGGTTTTATCAATCACGCCGGGCTGTCGGACAGAATGAAAATAGTAAGGGAAGCCAATATTGAGCATCATTACTACTACAATCTCTATAAATCAGCTCAAAACCTGAAAGACAAGCTGTTTTTTCTGGTTGAAGCTGCAAAATTAGCTTTATATCAACCCCAGCTCAAAAAAGCCAGCCGGATTGCAGCCATAAGCATGAAAGACCGCGATTATCTTCAAAAACATTTTCCTCCCAAAAAAGTAATCCTGCTTCCTCCGTTTCATAGCTCAGAACAAGTAAACGCGCAATCCGGAACAGGAAAATATGTGCTCTATCACGGAAACATGTCCGTTTCTGAAAATTACCGCGCTGCAGAATATCTAATCCGGGAAGTATTCAGCCACATCAAAACCCCATTTAAAATAGCCGGATTAAACCCGCCGCAACATCTGAAAAATCTGGTTTCTGAGTATAGCCACATCCGCCTGATTGAAAACCCGGATGATGAAAAGATGAAAAAGCTGATTAGCGGAGCACAAATCCACGTTCTGATTACGTTTCAAGCTACCGGGTTGAAGCTGAAACTCCTCAACACTTTATACAACGGCCGCCATGTTATTGTTAACTCAAAAATGACGGAAGGCACCATGATAGAGCCCTTATGCGAAAATGCAGACACCGGAGAGGAATTGCGGCAAAAGATTTCAGATTATATGGAAATCCCATTTAAAAAACACCACCTCGAAAGACGCAAGACCTTTCTGGAAAACCATTATTCCAATACAGAAAATGCACGGCAATTCATAAAGGTTCTGTTTTTCTGAAGTTTATAGGTTTTTAAGTTTAGTAAGTTTGTTGGTTCCTGATAGCTATCGGGATAGTTGAGGTGTGTTGTGTTTACGTGTTTATGTGCTTAGGTAAAAACAGGCAGTTGGCAATAAGCAGTTGGCAATCAAGAAATCC
>JBNJGK010000128.1:0-8403 GCA_051747665.1 Bacteroidota bacterium
TCTCCTGCAACTCTAATGCGGACATTTTTATCCTGTTCATTGCAAATATACCCTTGCGATATTGGAATGATCTCAGTAGCCTCTTTTTCAAAACTACGGTTTTTTACTAAAAATTTGCGCTCCGTTTCTTTGCCCATAGATCTTCTCTTCTCGATTGCTGGTTTATTCTGATTCCCGAAATTACAGGTTTTTTTGAAGTAATACAAAACTATAAGTGCAAACCTGTTGATATCAGCAAAAGAATAACGTAATTTTACTGAAATTTCAAAAGCAGCAACAATGGCTAAAGCAAGGTTTCTTTTACTCATATTCTGTATCGTAGTTACGTACAGTTTTGCCCAGCATCCGAATATCCGCATAGATAACCCGGAAGCAGTAAGCTCGCCTAACGAACCCTCTATTATGATCAATCCTCAAAACACCGATCAAATGATGGCGGGATCAAACCTGAAATACTATTATGTTTCTGAGGATGGCGGATATTCCTGGGAAAGTTACACATTGACATCATCAGAAAACGGCGTTTGGGGCGATCCTTGTATCGTTGTTGACACTTCCGGTTCCTTTTATTTTATGCATCTTGCCAATCCGGCGTCGGGAAACTGGATAGACCGCATTGTTTGCCAAAGAACAGATGATTTGGGTCAATCGTGGCCGGTGGATACCTTTACGGGACTCAATGGGGCCAAAGCACAGGATAAAGAGTGGGCTGTGGTTGATCGCAGCAACAATCATATTTACATGACCTGGACTCAGTTTGATGAATATGACAGTAATGATCCCGCGGATTCAAGCATTATAAGGTTTTCAAAATCAACAGATGGTGGTGTAAGCTGGAGCGATGCCCTTCGTATTAACAAAACCGCCGGTAATTGCCTCGACAACGACAGCACCGTAGAAGGAGCCGTACCTGCTGTTGGGCCGGAGGGACAGATTTATGTGGCATGGTCGGGGCCGGATGGGATTGTATTTGACAAATCGTATGACCAGGGAGAAACATGGCTGCAAAATGATATCCCGGTAGATCCGCACCCGGGGGGATGGGACCTGGAGATTCCGGGTATCTACAGAGCCAATGGAATGCCGGTTACAACCTGCGATACTTCCGGTGGCGAACATCACGGAACGATTTATATTAACTGGAGCGACCAAAGAAACGGCAGCGATGATACGGATGTGTGGTTATCGAAATCTACTGACGAGGGTGAAACCTGGAGCGAGCCTGTGCGCGTAAACGACGACCCGCCGGGAAAACATCAGTTTTTTACCTGGATGACCATTGATCAGACAAACGGTAAACTCTATTTTGTTTTTTATGACCGGCGGAATCATGAAGGCATCGCCACAGATGTTTACATGGCTTTTTCTGAAGACGGCGGCGAAACATTTACGAATTTCAAAATTAGCGAGAATCCCTTCGAACCGGTTTCTTCTGTCTTTTTCGGAGATTATACAAATGTTTCAGCCCATAACGATGTAATACGACCGGTATGGGCGGCTTACGAAAACGGAATGAAACTCTATACCGCTATTGTAGACCCCCTGGCCGTAAACATAGAAAAGCCACTAAAGCCATCTGCTGTTACAAAAACTTTTCCCAACCCGTTTACCGATCAGCTTAACCTGCGCCTGGCCATGCAAAAACCCGGCCCTGTTTCGGTAGAGCTACATTCAGTTAGGGGGCAAAAGTTAGGAACGCTAATTGAAAACAAAGTTTACCCGAGTGGTAAACATTCAATCGCGCTTCCGGTAAATCAGTTCAGTTTACCTGATGGTGTGTATTACCTCAAAATCATCCGTGACAAACAGGTTTCCATGAAAAAAATCGTTCGTTCATTCTGATCCTTTATTTGCAAAAAGACGGCTTAAGCGCAGATTAAAAAAATTTTAATACATTTACCGCCTTGTTTTCAAAAACTAAAGTTGATTGATTTACAGTAAATTAAATGCTTTTACAGAAAAGAAAAATATTAGAAACTGTCCGTAATCTGGCGCTTGCTGAAGGGATAGAAACGGTTACGATAGACCGGATTTGCAAAGAGGTTAATATCAACCGTGAGATCTTTGATGGATATTTTACCACCACAGCAGACCTTGTAGACCAGGTTTTGGCTTATGAAAGGGAAAACTTTGCCGGAATCTTTGACCGGCATAACTTTGAAAATGTGAATGCCATAGAAATTTTGCTTACCGTAAGCAAAGAAATGGCTGATAAGTTTCAGGATATTAATCCTTTTGTTACAATATCCCTCAAAAACCGCTGGCCGGAAGAGTATCAAAAACATTTTGATGAACGAACAGCCTTTATTTTTGGTAAAATCAAAATCAATCTCCAAAAGGGTATTAACCAAGGTATGTATCGTAAAGATTTAAGTATTGAATTAATAGCCCGTTTGTACATTTCCCGCCTTATTGATTTGCACAACCCTGAGTTGTTCCCTCCGGAAAAGTTTAATTTCAACACGCTGTTTGAAGTCATGTTTGATAATTTTATCCGCGGCATTGCCACTAGTGAAGGGTTGAATTATTATGAAAAGCACAAACCGGAATACAGTTTTGTAGCCCAGTAAAAATCTAATTCTGAGCAAGTTTATAAAATCTCTTGTTGATATCGCCAAAAAATCAAAATCCCGTTCGTTCACATCGCTTTTGCTTTCTATTTTGTATATACATCAGTTAGCATAATTTCGGGAGGTTAGTCTTATATGACTTTAATATAGTTTTTTATGTGATGAGTGAAGTTTCCATGTTTATCCTGCTATACCGTCATTTCGCCGCCCATGTTTCGCACTATAAAAGTTTAGGCATTTTTAAAGCCCTATAAGCGAAACATTGGGAAAGAAATCTACTGACTGAGGCATCCTATTAATTTAGAATTCCTCTATATTAATACTCTGAACGGATTTTTTCATTGCTGTTAAAAAATCATTTCGTTATTTCGCGAAATATAAACATCAAACAGGTGAATTATGGAAAAAGAGGTAACACTATCAGAGGAAGTGGTTGAAATGGCCAAACTTGCCAAGGCCATTGGACATCCGGTAAGGCTTTACATTCTTCAAAAACTTTCGCGGATGAATGCCTGCTGCTATAGTGGCGACCTGGTGGATGAACTTCCGGTAGGGCGCTCTACCTTGTCGCAGCACCTGAAGGAACTAAAGTATGCGGGATTGATTCAGGGCGAGGTTGAACCGCCCTATATCAAATACTGCCTGAACAAGGAAAACTGGGAAAAAGCTAAAAGCATGTTTCACAGGTTGTTCAACGAAAACGAAATGATATAACAAACGATAAATTAAACAAAATAAGTGTCAGTTATGGATATTAAAATTCTCGGAACCGGCTGCCCCAAGTGCAAGTCGTTAGAAAAACTCACAAGAGATGTTGTTGCAGAAAAGGGTATTGACGCCAACATCTCCAAAGAAGAAGACATCATGAAAATTATGGAGTAC
Source organism: Bacteroidota bacterium (assembly GCA_051747665.1). Taxonomy (GTDB): domain Bacteria; phylum Bacteroidota; class Bacteroidia; order Bacteroidales; family JAIPAH01; genus JAIPAH01. The sequence goes on from JBNJGK010000128.1 coordinate 3,453, forward strand.
GGCGTTATGAAAACACCCGGCTTAGTGATTGATGACAAGGTCGTTTTTTCAGGCCGTTTGCCTTCTTCAAAAGAAATGGATGAAATATTAACCCAAAACCAATAAATTATGAAGACAGTAAAGATTTTAAGTTTGTTTGCCTTGTTGATTGGTTTAAATATATCATGCACAGCACAGGGCGAGAAGAACAACGATGAAAGTTCAGTAAAAAAAGCGGATGAAGTAACGGTTTACTACTTCCATAATGCCCGGCGGTGCACTACATGCAAAGCGGTGGAAGCAGAATCAAAAAAAGCAGTAAAAGAGCTTTATGGAGATCAGGTACCGTTTAAGGCTTACAACCTGGAATCGGATGCAGGAGAACAAAAAGCGAAAGAAGTAGAGGCTTCCGGACAATCATTACTGATTGTAAGTGGGGATAAAAAATTCAACATTACCAATGAAGGATTTATGAATGCCCGCAACAACCCGGAAAAGCTGAAACAGGTTATCAAGGATAAAACCGATCCATTGATTTAATCATCATCTGATGTTTTGATTTGCCTGTCTTTTTAATAGGAACATAAGTCACGGCATCAGTCAATCAATCCAAACTGTATGGAAGAATTTCTTACGAACCTTATGGACAACAGTTCGTTACCTGTTGTAACCGCTTTTGTTCTGGGTTTGATGACCGCTATCAGTCCCTGTCCGCTGGCCACGAATATCACAGCAATCGGCTTCATAGGGAAAGATATTGAAGACAAAAGACGTGTTTTTATCAATGGGCTGATTTATACACTTGGACGCGCTGTGGCCTATACATTGCTGGCTGTGATAATATTTACAGGCGCCGATCAGTTTAAAATATCGGGTTGGTTTCAACAATACGGCGAAAAAATTGCCGGACCGCTGCTGATCCTTATCGGCATCCTGATGTTGGATATACTAAAAATTAAATTTCCCGGTATGAGCAGTCTGACGCAAAAATTTCAGGAAAAAAGCAAGCATGGGTATTTGGATGTGTTGCTGCTGGGTATGCTGTTCGCCCTGGCTTTTTGCCCTTACAGCGGCGTGCTTTATTTCGGAATGTTGATACCGATGACCATAAGTAGCGCTTCGGGTTTGTTTCTTCCTATCGTATTTGCTGTGGCTACAGGCATTCCAGTTATTGTTTTTGCCTGGCTGATAGCGTATACTGTATCCGGAGTAGGAAGCTTGTATAACAACATCAAAATTTTTGAGATTTGGTTCAGGAGAGTTGTATCAGTTATCTTTATCATAGTTGGTGTTTACATGGTTGTCATTTTGTATATCTAAAAAAATTTGAAATCATATTTCGTCTTTTTGCGAAATATAGAACTATTGCCATATGGAAAAGAAAAGAGAGTTTAAAATATTAGCATGGATTATAGCCATTTTCGTGTTTGCCTATTTCCTGCCGGTTGAAACGGCAAGGTTCAGGGAAGCCGTAATGGCCATGTTCGACCTGGCTAAATGGTATGCGCAGGAGCATGTGATTTTATGCTTGTTGCCGGCGTTTTTTATTGCGGGTGTAATCGCCATATTTGTCAGCCAGGGCGCTGTAATGAAATATTTCGGCGCTAAAGCCAAAAAATGGGTGGCTTATTCGATTGCCTCGGTGTCGGGAACCATCCTGGCCGTATGTAGCTGCACGATTTTGCCGCTTTTTTCGAGCATCCATAAGCGCGGCGCCGGATTAGGCCCGGCTATTGCCTTTCTTTATTCAGGCCCGGCCATCAACATACTGGCTATTATCTTAACTGCACGTATTTTGGGCTTTGAGATGGGCGTAGCACGGATTATCGGCGCGGTGGTGTTTGCTATTGTTATCGGCTCGGTGATGTCTTTGATTTATCGTAAAGAAGAAAAAGCCAAAAAAGAAGAGCAACTAAATTTCCCGGAAACCGAAGAAAAACGTCCAATGTGGCAAACAGCCCTTCACTTTTTTACCCTGGTTTTGATTTTGGTTTTTGCCAACTGGGGCAAACCGGCTGATGGAGTCACAGAAGGTGCCTGGTACTGGATTTGGGCCAATAAATGGTATATCACTTCAGGTTTAGGGTTATTGCTGATTTATTCACTGATTGCCATCCTGAAAATCAAGTGGCAGCATGTAGCCATAGCAACTGTTGTTACCGCGATTTCTGCTTTAGCTACCACAAACCCGCAAATTCCTATGGTTGTGGCCATCGCCGGCTTGAGTGTAATTACGCTGCTGGATCAACGCGACCCGGACAACAAAGAGTGGACCCTGTCGGCCTGGGATTTTACCAAGCAAATTATGCCGTTGCTGGCCATCGGCGTGCTCATCGCCGGATTCCTGCTGGGTTCCACGCATGGCGATACGGATATGGGCGGGATTATCCCTAACCAATGGGTTGCCAGCCTGGTGGGAGGCAATTCGTTGTTTTCCAACTTTTTTGCCTCCATTGTAGGCGCATTTATGTATTTCGCCACACTAACTGAAGTGCCCATTTTGCAAGGCTTAATCGGAGCCGGTATGGGGAAAGGCCCGGCGCTGGCACTGCTGCTGGCAGGACCGTCGCTGTCGCTGCCCAACATGCTGGTTATCCGCGGAGTGATAGGAACCCAAAAAACTTTGGTTTATGTAATTCTTGTAGTGATTATGGCCACAGCATCAGGTTTAATTTATGGAACATTTTTTTAAAATACAATTTGAAAGGGGGAAAGAATATTTCAGCCATAAAGGATTTTTCCCTGAGGAAGAATTAATTAAAGTATTGAAAAAACAAGGAGTTAAACAGAAACTATAATGAAAATAACAGATAACCCAAAACTTCAGGGATTTCACCTTGAGGGAGTAAAACACATCAGTCCGGAAGAAGCCTATGAATCATTGGTTTCACACAATGCGGTTTTAATTGATGTTAGAAGAGAAGAAGAAATTGCTTCCGAGCATATACCCTTAGACAATGTGCTGTATCATCCGATGGAAAAAATTGCGGATCGTCTAGATAAGATAGCAAAAGATCAAAACATCATTTTGATTTGTAAAGCTGGGATCAGAAGCACAAAAGCAGCCTATCTGCTTGATATACATGGTTATCCAAATACGGCCAACTTAGATGGTGGAATAAAGACGTGGAAAGCCAAAGGCCTTCCCTGCCAGTTAAACCGTTTGTCTGCTGGCGGATGCGGATGCGGCAGCCAACACTCTGATTCAGCAAAAGGGACTTCATGCTGTTAGCCACATCTTGAGTAACAAAGGTAAATAATTAACTTAGAAACAATATAAAAGTGTTTTTCATAAAGCGGATATCTTTGTTTTTACTGATGACATTATTTTCTAACCTGCTATTTGCACAGCAGGTTAGAAAAGTGAGTTCACAAGAAGCCTTTACATGGTTTCAAAATCATGTTAAAAACTTATTCTCTGTATTTTATAAGTTTTGGCAAATCATAATGTAATGTGGATCTTTTCCTTTCTATACTTCCCGCAACGGATGAATCCTTCTTTTTTAACAGACTTGCCAAAATTGCTTTAGACTGTAAATTTTCTCTGCTGTCATTTTTCAGGTGATTCGGTTTTGCCTCATCAGCTCCGCTGTATGTTGTGCGTACCAGCAAGTCACCTTCTGACCAGCCAACATCTATCTCTCCCAGCTTCTCTGGCGAATTTGGATCTCTCAAATCCCAGATTTCAAGGGGGCACTTCAGCAGCATCCTGTTTGAGATTTCTTTGCGGGTAGAAACACCGGTTACTTTTTTCCAGTCAAATCCTTCTTTATCACTTATTTCATCGCCCAATTTCCTTTTAGCCTTATTGTATTCACTTTCAGTGATTTTTTCGCGCTGAGTCACCCTGCCTCCTGTATACCATAATTTCACATAAGCTTCATGCGTTTCTTGAGACGTGGTTGTTTCCGGCGGAAAGTATTCCATTTCTCCAAAATTCGGGGTGGGTTTGGCCAGGATAAAGCCTTTGCCGGCGATATCCACTGCTTTAGCGTAATTTTCTTCTTTCCTTAGGTCAAGGTTTTTTAATTCTGCTGAAGGCTCGGGCGTATTAATAAACTCGAGGTTGTTGCATGCCTTCGGGTTAGACAGGATTTTTCCGTATTTTCCGATAAAATAGATATTCACGGTACCCCGATCTCTGGCCGCTTTTGCTTTTTCAGCAGCATCCTTATAATCTTCAATCCATTTTTCGCCAATTTCTTCATAGTACCTGGCGGCTTCTAACTGCGCCTCAAAAGACATTTCCTTTTCCTTTGCCAAAGCCATATCATACAATAAACCGGCCCCTTTTTGATTCAGACCTTTGAGTGCTGCGTCTACATCTTTATAATCCGGGTTAAGTTCTTTAGCTTGCGTAAAGAATTCCTGTGCCTTTTTTACTTTTTCAATATCACCTGACTCACTGTACGATTCACCGGCTTTGTAATACAAAATCCCGCCTTGTTCCTTAATCTCATCATTAAAATTGCCGGAGTAAGATTCCGCTTTCTTGAAATGAATCAGGGCTACGTTCGTTTTACTAATATCCGAATGCCCGGCTATAATTTGCTTTCCGGCTTCAACCCGGTCTTTTGCTGCCTTTACTTTTGCATCTTCAAGTATCTTGCGGTAATCTTTAAGCTGGAAAGTAATCGTTTCTCCCTTATTGGAAATGCTCTCTGAATCGAACTTCCGCAACAAGTCATTGAGCTTTATCCAGTTCGGGATGTATTCAATCAGGTTTTCGTAGCCAAATTGCGTTGAAGCGGCTTCCTGCTCAATCTGCTGCATATCTTTCAGCGCTTGCGAATAAGTCTCATCAAACTTCCTGAAACGACGATTTCGAATTTTTTCCAAACACCGCTCACCAAAGGTATAAGCCTCATCTACTGACTCTTGTGCCTGAGCAGGTTGGTAATTCCACAACAGGCCAAATACCATAAAAAACAATCCAATTTTTTTCATTGTAAAACCATTTTGAGTTTTTATA
>JBNJGK010000129.1:0-8239 GCA_051747665.1 Bacteroidota bacterium
TAAGGTAATGCGCTGTTTATTAAAACCTTACTGAATTATTTGGGATTTGTTTTACAGGATTCAAGCCGTGTTCTTGATTGAAGACAGCATAAATAATTGCACCTTTCAAAGAAGATTAAAGGTTTTTGTTGTTACGTAGTTATAAAACTTATATTGACTAATAGCATATAATCTACTGGAAATGTGAAATATTCAATTTCTTATTTACAAGCTCATTAAAGGAGTAAAGATAAAAACGGCTTACTCTTTCTTACCCACTGTCCATTTTTCAACCGCGGCTAAGAGCACTTCTTTTTCGATGGGTTTGGCCAGGTAATCGTTACATCCGCTGGAAACCGCCTGCCGGATGGAGTCGGGACCTACATAGGCCGTAAGTATCAAAACCGGCACTGACGGAAATTTCTGTTTAATTTCTGCTGTAGCATCAAAACCGTTCATCACCGGCATCATGGCATCCATAATGACCACGTCAATTTTATGGTTGTTGAATTTTTCAATGGCTTCCTGGCCATTTGCAGCGTTTAAAATTTGTATGCCGCTTTTTGCCAGACTGCTGTTGAAGAACTTAAGACTGGTTGGATCATCTTCGGCTATTAGAACCGTGTATTCGGAAAGGTCTTTTGCTTGCATAACAATTTTTTTATCGTTCGTAAAAAAAGAGAAAAGTGGATTTTATGTTTGTCATTCCGGGAACCTTGTTTAGATGAACTGTTTACTGCAAATTTAATTAAAACTTACAACGTTATCAAGAATCCAATAAGGCTTTCACTGCTTTCCAGGTTTAATTTATTCCTGATGCTGTGCCTTCTTTGATCGATGGTGGAAACGGAAAGGCTCAGCAAAGTTGCAATTTCCTTCGAAGGCAGGTTCATCCTTAGCAACGCACACATCTGCAATTCACTCCGGCTTAATTTGGGATTAATGTCCATCAGTTTTTCATAAAACCCATCGTGCATCTGCGTAAACATCTGTTCAAAATCAGAAAGCGGTTCCCGGTTAACTTCAAACATAATCTCCTGTAAAATGCGTGAAAACTCTTCCTGATCTTTTTTTCGTGCCAGGCGGGTTACAAAAGGGCCTAACTTTTCCTTTACTGAGTGATTGACACGCGCAATACCCGCCTGCTTGAGAGTCTGATATACCAGCTCCTGTTCTTTTTTTTCCAGATTTAAACGGTAACGCTCAGCTTCCTCCTCCTGTAACTTCTTTTCCAGTTTCAGCTTTTCTTGTTGCGCTTTACGTTGTTCATTTTCTTTTTCTAAAACCAGTGTTTTCTTTTGCGCTGCATTTTTTTTGTTACGAACCCACAACACAATCAACAATGATATCACTATCAAAACAGCTATTGCAATCAAAAGGTAAGCCCTCATCAGCTTTTCGCGTTGCTTTTCTTCTTTTAACTGTAAAATTTGAGCTTCTTTTTTCTGCGTGCCGTATCGCGTTTGCAGTTCCATGATTTCGCGGTGCTTTTGCGCGCTGCTGAGGCTATCGCGCATGGATGCCATTTTTTCATGGAAATGAAGCGCCTGTGCATTATCTTTTTTCTTCTTGTATGCTTCATACAAGCTTTCATAGAGTTCTACCAGCGTGTTAAACTTATATTTCTCTCCTATTGCCAGGCTTTTGTTTAACAGATATATGGCCGTATCAAGTTTATCGCGGTTCATATAAAAGTCTCCCAAATTGGCATAATTAAGAAAAATCCCGTAAGGTATATTCTCTTTTTCAGATAACTCAAGCGATTGGTTATAGCTTTCTAAAGCCTTGCTATAGTTTTGTTGGATTTCATAAATGTTTGCCTTATTCATCAGGCTCTGGGCTACAAGTTGTTTTAGCCCTGCCGATTGTGCCAGCTTTTTTGAGCGGCGATAACAAAACAAGGCAGAATCATACTTTTCTTCTCTTTTATAAGAAACCCCTAAATCGGCATAAGCAAATGCCAGATGTTTCGTAGAGTCTTTGTGCTTGCGGTAAGCTTTAACAGCGCGATCGTAAAAGTCTATGGTAAGGCTATCATAGCCCATCTCTGCCTGAATGTTGGCCATGTTGGCATAGGCAGCCCCCAAATGCAAAGGTTGTTCTCCCTTTTTCAGCAGTTTTTCGGCTTCAAGCAGTACCTGCATAGCTTCCTCATATTCACCCGCTCCATAGAGCGCTGAGCCTTTACTGGAAAGGGTTTTTCCAAGCTCTTTTTTATCTCCGCTTTGCCGGTAATAATCAATCACTTTATCATAAAGAATCAATGCCGAATCATAATGGTTTTGGTGGTTATATACATAAGCCAGTTCTGAACGATACTGTGCGATTTCCTTTGAATTATTTGTTTTACGGGCTTTGTTCAATGCATTGCGAAAAGCCATTTTTGCGGAATCAAACTTGGCTTGCTGAACATAGGAGCGTCCCCTGGCTTTAGTCCGCTCCATAGTTGTTTTTTCTGAGGATGCCTCCTCAGAACGATTTGATTGTTCCGGAGCAGCATTTAGAAGAGAAAAACCTGGCATCATACTTATTGCAACGTGATTTACAGTCTCATGCAAATAAAGCTGTGCTTTGTTTTCTTGCGTTATAAGTAGCAGGATAAATACCAGCCATGGCATTACCCTTTTTGGCATCGTAAATCTCATGGGCTCCAATTCAGTAGTCGACTTTAAAGTACGAATATAAGAAATTTATCTTGTGGCAAGATCAATTTCCTGAACCTATGCTAATCCAGCCCCAGCGTTCTTAAAAGCTCAAAAAGTTGATTTTTGCTTACGGGCTTTTCAAGGTAGGAGTCGCAGCCTGCTTTTAGGGCTAACTGTTCATCTCCTGTCATAGCATAAGCGGTAACGGCAATTACAGGCAATTCGGGCCTAACCTTCTTTATTTCTTGCGTAGCATGATAACCATCCATACCGGGCATGCGGATATCCATCAAGACCAGCTTAATGTTCTCATCGGTTTTACAAAACTCAACTCCTTCCTCTCCATTTTGCGCCTCCAGTATGGTTAGTCCTTTCCTTTGAAGAATTTTCCTTAAATAAATCCGGTGCGTTCTGTCATCTTCTACAATCAATACGGTATCCTTTTTCGTTAAGTTACCCAGTGATTTGTCTTCAGGCGTTTGATTTTTAAGCTCTACCGGAACATCAAAGGTAACTTTTGTTCCCTTGCCCTTTTTCGAGTGGATTTTTACATTTCCACCCAGCAATCTTGCAATGCCCTTTACAATAGAAAGGCCTAAGCCACTGCCTTCGTATTCACGGGTGCTGCTGTTATCCTCCTGCACAAAAACCTTGAATATTTCGTTTTGCAAATCCTCATCAATACCAATTCCTGTATCTTCTACGTATCCATGAAATCTGTCATCCTTTAGAAAAAAGCCGGCACGAACGGCTCCCTTTTCTGTAAACTTAAATGCATTTTCAAGCAATTGGGTATACATTTTATGAATCAACTCGCTATCAGAAGCAATTTGCAAAAACTCATCAGGAATATCCGTTTCAAAGGCTACGTTTGTATCTTTATAATAATCTTCGAACTCTTCTGCTATCCGCTCTAAAATCTCGGCAGGAGAAAAAGTGCTGATGGTTTTTTCCAGGTTTCCTGAGGTGAGCATCGAAATATCCATGTAATCGGTCATGGTCTTCATCAACCTGCGGCTGTTGGTTTGCATCAGCTTCAGATACTCTTGTGCCTCCTCATGTGATGTGTCATCCTGCGCTAACAATTCGGCAAAGCCCAGAATGCCGTTTAACGGGGTTCTCAGTTCATGCGAAATGTTATTCAAAAAGGCTGTTTTGAGTTGATCCGCCTTCTGCGCCTTTTCTTTTTCTTCGATGAGATTCTGTTCTAACCGGGAACGCTTTTTTAGGTTAACCAACATTTTTGCGAACAAATTCAACAGAATTTGTTGCTCTTCATCGGGAAATTTATGCTCCCGTACCCAGTCAAAACCCACAAAACCAATAAGCTTTCCTTCTTCCATCATAGGGATGGTGAGTAAACTCTTTACATTTTGAGGTTCTAATATTTGCCGGACCCCGCTTTCTTTATCCAGCGCAAACACATCCGGTATATTCATCGACTCTCCTTTCAGGTGCGAAGCAACCCAATCGGGTAACATGCTCAACGGAACATCCTGAAGGTTTTCAATCTGGGGCGAAATTCCCTCTGCACACCATTCATAGGTGTTACGCGTAACCTGTTCAGTCCAAATGTAATCAAAGATATACGCCCGGTCGGCTTGCGCAAACCCCGCCATTTCTTTTAAAGAATCCTGTACCCCTTCATCAATATCTGCTAAGGGAAGATTAATGTTTTTCAGCGCTACATTCATCAGAACTCCCTGGAAATCTGACTTTCTTTGCAACTGCTGATGAGCTTTTACATTATCTGTAATGTCCCGTGCTGCAGCGTAAACAAAACCATCCTGATAACTGGCTCGCCATTCAAAATAACGATATCGATTGTCCTTGGTAACATACCGGTTTACAAAACCGCTTATGACAGATTCATCAGCTAGCTTCTTCATAGCCTGAGTAGTAGATTCCATGTCATCAGAATGGATAAATTCATGAAACTTACGCCCAAGCAATTCATCTGTTTCGTATCCAAGGTGGCTCTTCCAGGTTTCGTTTAATCGTAATATGTGGCCATACTTATCTGTGATGGCAATAAGCTCCGGACTAACTTCAAAAATCTGGCTCAACTGTTGCTTGCTATGGTAGTAATCCAGCATCATACCAGCCTGCCTGGCATACATTGCCACGAGCTTTTCATTGTTGAACTTCTCACCGGGCTTCAGCATAAGGGTGAAATCGCCCAGCACTTTGCCTGCCCGGGCAATACTTACTAAATATACTTCACCAATATTGAAAAGGCTAGCCAGTTTCCGGGTTAAGTTATTGTCTAAGCTATCAGAGGTAAGCTGCCATAAAGATGAATAGTGTGTGATGCTGCGTGCAGATAAGTTTTCCAGACGCTCCTGATCATGTTTCCAGTGTTTGCCTTCCGGGTTAAACCCCAAAAATGAAGCCGCTTTTTCCACATCTTTTCGCATACCTGCAATCGCTTTGGTCTGAAAAGATTTTCCGATGAAATCCATAATATTAAACGCCACATACTGGGCACCGCTTATCTCTTTCATATCCTGGCTCATCTTCTGAAAATCGGGGGTATCTGAACTATCGTCAAACATACTACAGAGACTGTCCGTCAGGTATTTTTCTGAGGTAACATCAATAAATGTGGTTGAAAAATATCCCTTTTCCGTTGAAAAAGCCTGAACGCGAAACCATTTGTTAAGATATTCACTATAATAATCATACGTCTCTTCCGGGCCATTTAAAGCGATCTTTCCAAAAAAACCTATCCACTCCTTGTAATTTTTGGTAAAGCCGGGAATTACCTCAGAAACCTTTTTCCCTTCTACAGGCTTGTTATTCAAACCTGCAAGTTTTCTAAAGGCAGCATTAACTTCTATAAATGTGTAATCTTTAGGGTTACCTTTATCATCAAGCAGGATTTGATGGTGAGCGTATCCGAAAATAACTTTATCGAGAATCTGGTTATGTATACATTTCATAATAAAAGTTTAAACCCTAAACAAATAACATTTCAAAAGTATGTCTTTCCAAACGTAATATCAAACAAATTAACATTATAATCAGATTAATTAATATAGACAAGGTCATATTATTAAACATGTGCTGCATATGAGTTCATTCCCAATTGCAGCCATACTTTGCTACATAAAAACCTCCGGATTCCTCAGCCACATGTTTTGCTGGAAGTTTTTCAAAAACCAGACGCTGACAGGTCTGTCGACGCTGTCAGGTCAAATTACAGTTCTGATTGACAACCTTTCAGCGTGCGCAGCTCCTGATAGCTTTTTCTGTTCTAATCCATCAATTTTTGCTGAGATTAAACCAGCATTCTTATTGTTTTAAGAAATATTCAGCTTGCGTTCTATCTTGGGTCTTTATTCTATTGGACAGTGAGCTAAAATATTACCGGCTGGAAGCCGGTGTTCCATAAAATTAATTATCGAAATGCGCAATGAAGTGTTGAAGAAGCTTTTTTACATGCTGAATTAGGTGCTCCAGATTCCTCAGCCACATGTTTCGCAGGCATAGCTTACGGCAAGACAAGTCTTTGATTGCGCGAAACATGGGCATCGAAATGACGGTCTATTGGGTTTTGAACAAGAAAAGCGCGCGCCGACGTTTATGAAATTTCTTATGGTGTCGGCGCGCGCTTGGTAACTTGCTTTACGGTATCCTGTCTGACCCCATTTTCAAATCACCCCTGACAGGTAGATAAAACATTTATATTTCATACCTTTGCAGCTTTAAAAACAAGGAGAACAATATGCTGGACAAGCTTCGGGAATTATATAACCGCTATTATGAAATTGAGGATATGATGGGCGATCCGGAAATTATCGCTGATCAGAAGCGCTTTGTGAAACTTAACAAGGATTACAAGGAATTAGAGCCGATTGTAAAAGCTTACAAAGAATACAGCCAGATACTGGGGAATATTGAGACCTCTGAGGAGATGCTCAGAACGGAAAAAGACCCGGAGATGAAAGAAATGGCTAAAGAGGAGCTGGAAGAGCTCAAGAAAGACAAGGAAAAGCTGGAAGAAAAGATCAAGTTCCTTTTAATTCCCAAAGATCCCGAAGATGAAAAGAATGCTATCGTAGAAATACGTGCGGGCACAGGAGGCGATGAGGCCAGCATATTTGCCGGCGATCTTTACCGGATGTACTCAAAATATATCGAGAACAAAGGCTGGAAAATGGAACCGGTAAGCAGTACGGAAGGTACTGTTGGTGGATTTAAAGAAGTTATTTTTAACGTAAGCGGAGAAAACGTATATGGCACGCTTAAATTCGAATCGGGTGTGCACCGGGTGCAACGTGTTCCGCAAACCGAAACGCAGGGGCGGGTTCATACTTCTGCTGCCAGCGTGGCTGTGCTGCCTGAAGCTGAGGAGTTTGACGTGGAAATCAATGAAAGCGACATCCGTAAAGATACGTTTTGCGCCAGCGGGCCGGGCGGTCAATCCGTAAACACCACCTATTCTGCCATCCGGCTGACCCACCACCCTACCGGAATTGTGGTAAGCTGTCAGGATGAAAAATCCCAAATCAAAAACTACAACAAAGCTATGCGGGTACTCCGCAGCCGCATCTATGAGATGGAATACCAAAAGTATATGGCTGAAATCTCATCCAAAAGAAAAACGATGGTGTCTACGGGCGACCGCTCAGCTAAAATCCGAACCTACAATTATCCTCAGGGTCGTGTTACAGACCACCGCATCAACCTGACGCTATACAACCTGCAGAATGTCATCGGTGGAGATTTGGATGAAATAATCGAAGCCATCAGAACCGCAGAAAACGCCGAAAAGCTAAAAGAAACAGTGAAAGAAAATGAAACATGACCCGCGATAAGCTTTTTGAAATCATCCGGAAAAAATCCTCTTTTCTCTCCATAGGACTGGATACGGATATCAGTGAAATTCCAGCTCATCTGCTGAAGTTGGATGATCCGGTTTTTGAATTCAATAAACAAATTATTGATGCCACATATGACCTTGCCCTGGCATACAAACCCAACATCGCCTTTTACGAAAGCCGCGGACCCGAAGGATGGCAGTCGCTGGCCAAAACAATGGATTACCTGTCACCTTTACGGAAAGACCTGTTTCTGATTGCCGATGCCAAGCGTGGCGACATAGGAAATACGAGTAAACAATACGCCCGTACTTTTTTTGAGCCGGAAGCCGCCGGGCTGGACTTTGATGCGATAACGGCAGCGCCGTATATGGGCAGCGATTCGGTAGAACCCTTTTTGGAGTATAAAGATAAGTGGACCATTTTACTTGGACTGACATCCAACAAAGGCGCATATGATTTTCAACTTAAAAAACTGGACAGGGAGCACAACAGCAAACTGCTGTATGAGGAAGTTTTGGAAGAATCGAAAAACTGGGCTGACGCAGACCAAATGATGTATGTTGTTGGCGCCACGAAAGCCTTTCGGCTGAATAATATCCGGGAAATCCTGCCTGATCATTTTTTACTCATTCCAGGCATAGGAGCCCAGGGCGGTTCCTTGGAAGATGTAGCCAGCTATGGGATGAATAAACAATGCGGCCTTATCGTAAACGCTTCGCGCAGCATTATTTTTGCTTCTGATGGAAAAGATTTTGCCAAAGCCGCCCGAAAAGAAGCGTTACGCCTGCA
>JBNJGK010000130.1:0-8017 GCA_051747665.1 Bacteroidota bacterium
TTTTTCTTACCTTTGCAGCATTGTTGCATTTGAAATAGTTTTGCAATTATGAAGGCAATTGATATTTTGTATGATCATAAGCTTAAGCGGACCAGTTGCCGCGAAGGGATTCTGGATGTGGTTATGACGGCCGGCGAGGCGCTCTCGGAAAATGAAATCAGGGAGCAACTGGCCGGGCATTATGACAGGACTACTTTTTACCGGTCTTTTAAGATACTTGAGGAAAACCAAATCCTCCACAAAATTGTGGTGGATAATCAGTTGGTAAAATATGCGCTGAATAATGCCGTAACCCGTAAAAGGGAGCATGCACATTTTTACTGCAATGAGTGCCATACTGTGGAATGTCTTGACGCGACACCAGTCTTGAATTATCAATTGCCGGATGGTTATTCTCATGAAGAAACAGAGGTTTTAATTAAAGGAACATGTGCAACTTGTAATCATCAAAACTAGAAATTGATAAGGCTGAAAAAACACATAGCGATACCTTTGGTGGGGATATTTATTTTTCCCATCGTTTTCCAGGCAATTCATATTGTTTGGCATCATGCTCATGGATATGGTAAGCCTCATAATGTATGTCACAGCTTTGCGCCGGTAAAAACAGCACAAAGCGGCCCTTCCATAGAACTACAGCATGATGAGCTCTGCGCTTTATGTGAATACAAGATTTCAGTGAATGAAGTTCCCAAATCAAATGTTTACAGATCAATAAAACCTGTAATTCAGCATCTTTCAGAGAGACTTGAAATACAACTCCGGTTTTTTCCATTTTATTCGGCTAAATCGCCTCGTGCACCGCCTGCTTCAATAGTTTAATGTTAATGCAATCATTTGATCTGGAATTTTTCAAGGACTATACTCCAGTGAATAGGGTTGATTCTTTCAGAGGCTGTCCAAAAAGCCGAAAGGCTGTCAATCAACATTCTAAATAGACCTGAAAGCGTCGACAGACCTGTCAGCGCCTGGTGTTTGAAATGATTGCGTGCACTTTCAAATTCACAAGCAGTATCATCTCAACTATTAAATTATGAGCAAGTTTTTCGTGCTGTTTATTTGCATGAATCTTTTTTATGGATTGTTGTCCGGCCAAAGCCAATATGAGCTTAGTGGGAACGTAGTGGACGAGAACCATCAGGCATTACCCGGCGCAACTGTGTTTCTGTATCCGGCAAAAAAAGGCACTGTTACTAATGATGAGGGCCGCTTTGTTATGGAGGGTTTGCCAAAGGGAAACTATACCATTGAGGTTTCTTTTATTGGGTACGGTTCACTTACAGACACGATTCGTATTAGCAAGGATATGCACTATCATGCGCGGCTTTCAGCAGCTAATGTGAGCTTGCAGGAAGTGGTTGTGACTGATAACTATGTGGAGAGGCGAAAAAGGGAAGAGTCGCTCAGTATTGAGATTGTGAATGACGATTACCTCAAACAAAACCTGGGAGGCAGTCTTGTGAAATCCATAGAACGTCTTCCGGGTGTGTCAGCTATAGATATAGGCTCGGGACAGGCAAAACCGGTGATTCGCGGACTTGGTTTTAACCGCGTTGTAGTAGCTGAAAACGGGATCAAGCATGAAGCCCAGCAGTGGGGCGCAGATCACGGTCTGGAAATAGACCAGTATTCGGTTGAAAATATTGAAGTGATTAAAGGCCCGGCCTCACTCATGTATGGCTCGGATGCCATTGGCGGGGTTATCGACATGAAAAACCGGAAAGTGCCCCCAAAGAATGCGTGGGGCGGAAGCATTGACCTGTCGGGAAAATCCAACAATGATTTTCTGGGGACAAGCGTTTCGCTTCATGGCCGGAAAGACCGTTTTTTTGCAGATGCCCGTATTACCCTGCTTGGTTATGGCGACTACAAAGTGCCTGTGGATAGCGTGGATATTTATTCATACCGCGCTGCATTGCATGATAATGACCTTCGGAATACGGCAGGGCAGGAAAAAAACATGCATCTGTCGTTTGGGATTATCGGTGAGAGTTTTCAGAGCAGGTTTTATGTCAGTAACGTCAGTGGCAAAAGCGGCTTTTTTGCCAATGCGCATGGGTTAGAACCCCGGAATGTGGATGCGGATTTGCATGATAACTCAAGCCGCGATATTCAGTATCCCTATCAAAAAGTTGAGCATTTTAAGCTGATTAATAAAAGCCACTACAAGTGGGAAAAGCTCAAGCTGATGTTGAGTTTAGGGTTTCAGCGTAACTTCAGGCAGGAGTGGAGTAAGTATGTTGACCATGGCTATATGCCTGCCGTTTTTCCGGATACACTCAATTTCAATCCAGACCTCGAAAGGGAGTTTGAGAAATACGTTTATTCCGGAAATGTAAGCCTGTTTTACCCGGTAACCGAAAAAACGCACCTGAGGACAGGTTTGTCGGGTGATTATCAGGATAACCGAATCGGCGGGCGGGGTTTTATTATTCCGGTTTTTCGTCAACTGAACCTGGGCGCTTTTGCTTTTGCCAGGCATGAGTTTACCCGACGCAGCCAGGTACAGCTCGGAATGCGCTATGATTATGGCGACCTGGAAACCGACGAGTATCGTGATTGGTTTCCTTCGCCTGTTGAAGGCAACGCGGATTCAGTATTCAGATACCTGCAGAGAGCAGAGGCAATAAGCCAGAAGTTTACGAATTTTTCGTGGTCTGTAGGTTATAATTACAATGCTGAAAACTGGTCGTTGAAAGCCAATATGGGCAAAAGCTTCCGGATGCCAATTGCGAAAGAGTTGGCTGCCAATGGAGTCAATTATCACCATTTCAGGTATGAAGTGGGTAATCCGGACTTGTCTCCTGAAATATCCTGGCAGTTTGATGCAGGTACAGAATATAAGTCAAAGCGCTTTGCCATTGGAGCAACGCCGTTTGTGAATTATTTTTCGAACTATATTTATCTGAATCCAACGGCAGAGCATGACAGGCTCTATGGCAACGGAAACCAGGTTTTCAATTACACGCAAAGCGAAGTTTTCAGGTATGGCGCTGAGCTGCATGCTCATTATGAACTCTCGCGGCATTTTAAACTGGGCCTTATCGGGGAGTATGTTTACTCCGAACAGCTTTCAGGTGAGAAAAAGGGATTTACGCTGCCTTATTCGCCACCTCCTTCTGCCGTTTTCAATATCAAATATCAAAAACGGAAAACACGTATAGCCGATAATGCATACCTTTCTTTAGATTACCGCGTTACGGCAGCACAGAATGATATTGTTCCCCCGGAAGAACCGACTGAAGGCTATCAGTTGATTAATGCAGGGATAGGAGGTGATGTTAATCTAAGCAACCAAAAAATCAGCATATCAGTGCAAGTTCAAAATGTGCTGAACAACAAATATTTTAATCATACCAGCTATTACAGGCTGATAAACGTCCCTGAGCCGGGCAGGAATTTTATTGTAAATATTTCTATGCCTTTTTCGGGGAAAAACAAACAAAAATAATCATGTATAAACCAGTCTGCCCTGATGGCAGGCAATTCAAATTTTAAAATTATGAACACACGAATTTTTATAATCGCAATCGCATTTATTACCGGATTCTTTTTCACCTCTTGTGAACAAGATGATACAACACCCAAACCCGATATAAATATACTTGAACTTGGCGAGGGTGACAGCCATGGAAACGATCATACGGCGAAAATTGGTGGTGATTTGCACATTGAAGCTGAAATAGTAGCCGAAGGGAAAATAGATAAAGTCAGTATCAGGCTGCATCCAGAGGGCGACCATGAAGACGATGGCGACCATAAGGGATGGGAGCTGGACACGACCTACACCAAATTTTCAGGATTAAAGAATACCACTTTTCATGAGCATGTAGATATTGATGCTGCCGCCCAGCCAGGCGAATATCATTTTGATTTTGTTGTTACGGATATGGAAGGCTATCAAAGCAGCGCAGAGGCTGAAGTGCTGATTGAAGAATAATTTTTTAACGCAACCTGGCAAGCTTAAAAACTTGTTGGGTTGCATTTAGTTTAATTACCATGAAAATATCAAAAATTGCTTTTTTGCTTCTTTTGTCCATGATTTTCGTCATATCTTGTGATGAAGAGGAAGATATTGATACTCAAAAACCATCAGTACATAATGACTTCGAAGAGGCTTTCCCGGAGAATTGTGATACGCTTTATTTCGGTGAAACATTCGACTTGAAATTGAAATTATCTGATAATGTTGAATTAGGGTCTTTCAACATCGGCATCCACAATAATTTTGATCATCATTCTCACAGCACTGAAGTTACGGAATGCGATATGGATCCGGTTAAGGAGCCCGTAAACCCGTTTACGTTTATTGAAGATTACAGCATTCCTGATGGCCTTGAGGAATATGAAACCGGTCTTACTGTGTCAATTCCCTCCGGAAACGACAGCGGCTTATACGATGAGGGAGATTATCACTTTTTCATCAGCCTCACGGATAAAGAGGGGTGGTCATCCCAAAAAGGATTAAGCATAAAAATGCTTCACCGGTAATTTCATAAACGCCTACTTTGCTTGAGGTTTTAATGTTACTACCGTTATTTCACTTTTGGTTCCAACGCGCATCGGCGGCCCGAAAGTTCCGGCGCCCTGCGATACAAATATGCGGGTATTTTTAAAGTGGTGAAGCCCTTTGTTGTAATCGAAGATCAATCCGGCAACCAATGTGATGGGAAAAATTTGTCCGGCGTGGGTGTGGCCCGACAAATACAAATCGATTCCCCGTTTTTCAGCATACTGAATGCCGTCCGGACTGTGATGAAGCAGCACGGAAGGTTTGTTATCGTCAAGTGGAATGGTTTCCATCACACTTTTGATAGTGGGGCCTTTACCGGTGGCATGCATGTTTACCTTTCCTTCATCGGCCAGCAAATGATTGAGGCCAACAATTTGAAGCTCTTTAAAGTGAGCAATCTCATTTTCCAGGACAATTACTCCTGCTTTTCTGAGCATTTGCTTAATGGTATCCGGTCCGGTGTAGCCATCATGATTTCCCTCCACGAAATACACCGGCACCTCCAGTTTTTTTAAAGGTTCCAGCGTTTCTTCATGCAGTTGGATGCGGCCATCGAAAAGGTCTCCGGTCAGGAATACGGCTTCAATATCCTGTTGATTGGTGGCATCTACAATTTTGTCCAGGTGAGTTTTCCCACGAAAGTGGCCCAGGTGGATATCGCTCCAGTGCATAACCTTCGTAGTTTTTTGCAGATCTTTCACGGGAATTTCCAGCGAAGTCACTTTTAGTTGACTGGCGTTCCAGGCGCCGTAAGCTGTTACCAGTAATGTGAACGAAAGCGCAACCATTCCGTACGTTTGAGGAGTAAAAGCAGTGAAAAGTCGCATGAGATCAACAAGAGCTACCGACAGCAACAGGTAAAGCAGCACCCCCATTGTTACAGCCGCACCGCTGTATATAAGCAACCCCACAGTGTTTGTGGCGTTAGCAAAGGGAATAAGTCCGAAAAACATGTAGAGCGTCATTACGCCAAAAACGATATTCAGAATCCAGGTCCTGTGCACTCCGAAATACCATGCAATTCGCTGCGACAGGTAAATGTTGGCGCCCACCAGGATACCCAGAAACAGCACTAAAAAGCCGATAAACATAAGTTGCTTCATTTACAATAAAATTGGTTGTTCGTATCCTGACTTTCGTTAGTGATTGCCTTTTCAGAATACGTTTATTAAAACAAATGAGCGCAAAAATGTTCGTGGTGGTTCTTAGTTTCCAATCGAAAAAGCAATTTGCTCAAAGACTTTGCAAAAGCGCAGTTGTAGTTCTCTGGTCATGATTGTTGATTTTAGGTGAGTTGTCCACCTACCATAATAACTTAAGTTTCGTAGATAGCATAATGTTTTGTTTATCAATATGTTTGTTTTTAAGAGCGATTATAAATTAGAATTGATTTTCCGTCTTCAGGAATTCTCAATAATTATTTTTTTAACTTGCCGGATATATAATGGAATCATTTGCATGCACACTAACTAATGCGATTAATTATCAACAAAATTCTAATGATTATGAAAAGAGCTATTCTTATTGTTTTGATGACCGTCATGGTTCATTTTTCCTTCGCTCAGGAAATGCTGAAAGTAGACACCAAACCCGAATCAGAATCAGAATCAGAATCAGAAAAAACAACACGTGATATCCTTGCAATAGGTTATCAAATAGGAGGATATTCACTGGTAGGGTTTAATTATGAAATGCGAGCTACAGATTTGATTGGGGTTCACTTTGGGGCAGGAGCGATGGGCTTTACCGGCGGTATTAAAATCCATACCAATTCCAGTGTTAACAGCCCCTTTTTTAACATCAGCTTCAAAGATGGTGGTTTTGGGAAAATCAGTACAGCCGGAGTGGAGTTTGGTGGCAGAGGTTCATTTAAACCAGGCGGACGATTTGGTATTTTCTTTCAAATGGGTGTCGCAGCCATTCTGAGCATCGAAGATGATTTTGAAAATGAATTCTTTGGTGATGAGGATACTCCTCCTGGCATTCTTTCGTTTGGTGTCGGGTTAAGCTGGTCATCAAAAAAATAGAATGAACCATTCAGCCAATAGATTGTGAAGCTGTTGCTCTTTATTCCCGTGAGCTTTCGTTGATTAATGTGGCCGGGAGAATTTTGACAAAGTAAAGACTTTATAAACAAGCACTAATTCGCATCCTTAACAGAAAAACATAACACACGAACAATCCTTCGAGTTGATTTTTCAAAAAATGCTTATTTTTACAAAAGACAATGCATAAGATCATAGAACCGATGAAATTTAGAAGTATGCTTACCGATCCAAAAAGAACGGTAAACAAACTTTCTTATAAAGGAATAGGCGGATGATTACTGAGGCACAAGCTTTGTGGCTTCTTTAAAGCCTTCGCTCTGACAGATGGTTTTGATGTATCTTAGAAAAAATTTACTACTATGACAACTAAACAAATAAAAACAGAGATACACAAACTTCTGGATACAGTTCCAGAGAATGTATTGCCAGACCTTCTTGACTATTTAAAAGAAGCACAAAAGCAGAACAAAGATCAGGCGGAACTAACAAGCCATCTACGCAAGATAATTCATGAAGACAGAGAATTGCTTGAGAAGCTTGCGCAATGATTAGCACAGAAGACGTACTAAAAATACACAACCTCCTGATTGATCAATTTGGCGGTAGTCATGGTGTAAGGGATGAAAATATGTTGAATTCAGCAATCAACAGAGCTTTTGCAACATTTGACCAACAAGAGCTATATCCTGAACCCGTTGATAAAGCGGCAGCAATACTTGAGAGCATTGTGACAAATCATCCGTTTATTGACGGAAATAAGAGAACAGGATATGTACTTGCCAGACTCTTGCTGTTAAAATCAGGACTTGACATAAAAGCCACACAGGAAGATAAATATGAAATGGTAATCGCTGTTTCCAAAGGAGAATGGAAATTTGAACAAGTAAGGGTCTGGTTGACAAATAGAATTCAAAACAAAACTTCCTTAATGGATAAAAGTAAAAAACCCTAAATAACTCGGCCAGCCGCTAAGCAACAATACATTCTCAAAGTTATCATTTCATGGAATCAACAAGCATCAAAGATAACTGTAAGCCCTGTCATACTATCTTTTTTGTTTAAATGGCACAATGTTGTAGCCCTTTTGCTGTAATTCTTTCCTGAGATAGTCAATATGTGACGGACCTACCTCGCAGCATCCGCCAATGATAGTGGCTCCGGCTTGAACCCATTCCATGGCGTGTTGTGCGTACTTTTGCTCATGCATATCATGCCTTGCCGAGAGGATGTCAACTGTTTTGCCGGGTTTGAGCGGCTCTACAGAGGTAAAGCCGTTGGCGTAACCTCCAAAGGGCTTATCCAAATGTCCTATGGCTTTTAGTCCGCTGCTGATTGTTTCCGGGAAAGAGCAATTGAACAGGAGTGCATCGAGGGAATAATGGTTTACGGAACTCAACATTTTCTTAATGGTTTCTCCTGATCGCAATTGGTTTGGGTCGGTATCCGCTAAGGTGAA
>JBNJGK010000131.1:0-7918 GCA_051747665.1 Bacteroidota bacterium
ACCACTTCAGCATCTATAGAATTATCCCGGGCATTATAATTAGCTTCAAGCACACTGCCTTCCTTATAGAGTTCTTTGCCTCTTTGACTAACCCTTCGTTCAAAAAAGGTTTTAAACTGTTTTAGTTTAGTTAGAATAAGGGCTTTTTCCTTTTTATCCACAACAAATGCTTTTTCTAGAACTCATCCTCATCGATTCCCTGCTCTTCAATTTCCTGCTGCGAAGCTTTCTCACAGTCAATTTCAACAGGCAAGTAATCTGGCTTTTCAAAGTCATCTTTGCTGATATCAATTTCAGGGTCATCATAAAGCTTTTGCATATACAGGGCCCAGATAGGTAAGGCCATATTTGCACCCTGACCTAGTGATATGCTTCTGAAATGCGCAGCCCGGTCTTCGTTACCTACCCATATACCGGTAGTCAGCTCCGGAACCAAACCAATAAACCAACCATCAGACTGGTTTTGAGTAGTTCCGGTTTTGCCGGCTATAGGATGATCAAACCCATACTTATACCTTAACCGGATTCCAGTACCCTCATTGACTACGCCCTGCAGCATCTCCAGCATCAGGTAAGCCGTTTGTTCGCTCATTGCTTCTTGCTGCTCAGGGATAAACCGCTCTACCACATTGCCGTTTTTATCTTCTATGCGGGTTATAAATATCGGTTCTATATAAATGCCCTCATTCGTATAAGTGTTCAGCGCTCCGACCATTTCGTAGAGCGACAAATCCGGAGTACCCAGTGCAATTGCCGATACTTCAGGGATATGGCTTTTCACACCCATTTTCTCTACAATTGTTCTTACGCTTTGCGGCGAATATCTCTTTATCAGATAGGCGCTTATCCAGTTATTGGAGTGAGCCAGCGCCCATTTGAGGCTTACCATCTGACCGATACGGTCGTCGGAAGTATTCTGCGGTGCCCAGAAAGAACCGTCCTGATTCTCTATGCGGGTTTGAACATTGGGTACTTTAGTGCAAGGTGATATTCCGCCCTCCTGCATCGCCAGTGTATAAAGAAAGGGCTTAAAGGTAGAACCCACCTGTCGTTTCATACCCGTAACATGGTCGTATTTAAAATGGTCATAGTCCGGACCTCCAACATAAGCCCTTACAAAACCAGTATGCGGCTCCATAGACATTAAACCGGCCTGCAAAATGCTTTTATAATACCTGACAGAATCCCAGGGCGTCATAACCGTGTCAATTTCACCTTCCCATGAAAAGACGCGCATTCGGGTTTCTTCATGGAACGAGGCTTCTATCTGGTCTTTGGGTACATTTTTTCCACGCATTTTACGATATCTTTCTGAGCGCTTCATGCCGCGGGTCAGCAGTTCTTCCACTTCCTTATCGGCGCTGTCTTTGTCAAAGACAAAAGGAGCATTCCTGTGCCCTTCCCAGTGTTTATCGAACGCAGGTTGCAAATCATCGGCAAGGTGTTCTTTTACAGCTTCCTCAGCTAGCTGCTGCATTCGTGAATTAATTGTGGTGTATATTTTCAGGCCGTCTTTATACAGGTTATAAGGCTCACCATTGGGTTTAAAATGGGTTTGAGCCCAGTTGCGCAGCTTTCCGCGGATATGTTCCCTGAAATAGCGCGCCATCCCGGTTTTATGACTCATTACGCTATGGCGCGACATATCAATTGGTTCCTGAACTAATGAATCTTTCACCTTTTCAGGAATAAAATCATATTTGGCCATTTGATGAATAACGACATTTCTACGATCAAACGCATTATCGGGATTAGAAACCGGGCTATACCTTGTAGGGGCTTTTACCACACCAACCAGCAAAGCGGCTTCTTCAATTTTCAGCTCCATCGGGGTTTTATCAAAAAAATTTCTTGCAGCAGACTGAATACCAAATGATTGACTGCCAAAGGCAACGGTATTCAAGTACATAGATATAATTTCATTCTTGGAATAATTTCGCTCCAGCTTCACCGCGGTAATCCATTCCTTGAACTTTCGCATTACCAGCTCTGAGGTAGTCAGGTTCATATCTCTCGGGAAGAGGTTTTTAGCTAACTGCTGGGTTATGGTGCTTCCTCCGCCTTTATGGTTGCCTGTCATTACACCATAAGCCACACGCAAGAGCGATTTCATATCTATCCCGGAATGATTGCGAAAGCGAATATCTTCTGTTGCCAGTAACGCATTGATAAGGTGCGGCGAAAGGTCTGCATAATGAACGTTAGAGCGGTTTTCGATATAGTATTTCCCCAGCATAACCTGATCGGCCGAATAAATTTCTGAGGCAAGGTTGCTTTCTGGGTTTTCCAGCTCTTCAAAAGTAGGCATATCGCCAAACCAACCCCAGGCTATTGCCGCAAAGAAAAAGGCCACTCCTGCCACAAGAAGGACAAAAAGCGCCCATAAACCAAGAATGTACTTTTTAAAAGATTTTTTTTCTGCCATCTGTTTAATTATATTTTTCTATCCTGATACCAACATCTTCAATTCCTTGTAGTGTATCGGTGCGCATGGCCTGCCGCAGCTCAAACCGGTAGGTTCCTTCCTGCAGAAAACGTCCGCGCCGTAAAATAAGCTGTTTTGCCGTTTTCATGGCGCCAAATCCCTGGCCAAGCCAGCTTCCGTCCTTGCGGGCCAGCATAAGCTCTATTGTATCCTGAGTAGTCATGCCATCAGGAAAATGGGTTGTGGTAAACAAATATAAATTCCGATATTTGTAGTCTGTATGGTGGCGCACTTTAATAATCAAATTGTATAAATCGGAAGTATCCTCAATTTTTGGCTGATAGACCAGTGTATCATTCTTATACCACCCATTTTCATCTACTGACTGGTAGGTGTCATAAACCCGTTCTGAGTCGCATCCTGCTGTAAAAAATACAGAAACGGTGATGAGCATTACAATCAGCCCGCTTATTTTGAGTTTATCCATGTTTTTAATAACGATATTTTTTTTAAAACATTATTTCTTATCAAACCGGCCCAGCTCGTCCTGACCTACCACCTGGTTATACTCCGTTTCTTTCTTCTCCGTCAAAGCATATATTTCAAGCGACTCCGGTTTTTTTCCCTTTTCATTTATCTGAATTATTTTTTTGACGTTTTTCAGCGATATGGGCATCAGGTTACACGCCTTTTTGTCTTTATATGTATACCACATCACCTCTTTATAAACATCCGTTTTTTGATGGACAGCCTGTCCCTTTTGCGTCTCAAGCACTTTGTTGGTATCCGGAAACTGCTTTAAGGCCTGCTCATAAAGTTTTTGCTCAAAGTTCAGGCAGCATTTCAGTTTGCCGCATTGTCCGGCTAATTTCTGCGGATTCAGCGAGAGCTGTTGGGTACGTGCTGTGGTAGTAGAAACCGAATGGAAATCTGTAAGCCATGAGCTGCAACACATTTCTCTGCCACACGAGCCAATGCCACCTACTTTACTGGCTTCCTGGCGCACGCCTATTTGCTTCATCTCTATTCTTACTTTATATCGATCGGCCAGTA
This sequence comes from Bacteroidota bacterium, assembly GCA_051747665.1. Lineage (GTDB taxonomy): Bacteria > Bacteroidota > Bacteroidia > Bacteroidales > JAIPAH01 > JAIPAH01. The sequence continues at coordinate 3,479 of JBNJGK010000131.1, forward strand.
TTCGTATGAGTTCCCTGAAATCCACCCTGTCTTCGGCGGTGTAATAAAAAATGGCTTTCGTATTATCGCCCTGATACTCAATGTCATTAATTTTCATATTAAGCTTCAGGCGGGCAGCTATCTGGCGGGCTTCTATTTTTGTTTCTTCTTCGCGCTTAACAGCCAGAATCCACTTTTCGATATCGCTCATGCGGGCTTTGCGATAGACTTTTTTCAGCGGGTGTGTTTCCGGATTAACACGGTTGCGGCGCATTTGATATAAAACCATCTGGCCAGTTAGCGCAATAACGCCTATGTCATGACCTGGCGAAGCCTCCACCGCCACAATATCTCCCTCATCCAGTTGCATGTCCGGTTTTTTCTCAAAAAATTCCTTACGATCATTTTTAAAACGAACCTGAACAAATGTAGTTTGCTTTTGACTCTCAGGCAGGTTAATGTCGCCAAGCCAATCATACGCATCTAATTTGCAGCAACTGTTTCTAAAAAAAGCTTCATTGGTAGAAATCAGGTTTGGTTCAGTATAAAAGCCACGTGTGAAAAAATCGTTATATATATCGGTTTTTTTGTGATCCATAAATTATTATATATGATGAAGAAAGCTACACAGCCCCGGCAATATTTCTCCGGCGCTATGACTTTCTGAATTTGTTTTAATTACATGCCTAAAACCTCACGCAAAAGTAATGATTTTTTACTGCATTACTTTTTACCCAGATGCAATAAGCGTGTCGTTTTGATGGACAAATCCATAAAAAGCAGGTCTGCTTTCACATTTCGCTCAATATGGTATACTGCATCATTAAACTCCTCATAAAGCCTTTGCAGGTTTTTTTCATTAATGTATGGCGAAAACTTCCTTACAAAGGTCTCTTCGATAGGTGATAACCGCGCCGCATCATTGCCGGCATAATTCAGCAATGTGGCCTTTCTAAAAACATTAAGTCCGTATTGTAAAAAGCTTTTTTGACGCTCTCTTCCCATTCGGGCTATTTCAGCTACAAACTCTGAAATCCCGGTGAATTTGGCCTCAAAGCACATACGCATCCAATAACGGAATTTTTCAAAATTATATGTCTCAATCTCTGAAGATATTACTCCCTGGCGGGCTGCAATCAGGTTTCCATTAGCCAGTTTAACCGCATGGTTTGCCTTACCGGGATCAGCCTGCAGCTTATCCTGCAGATAGCGCCTCAGGTCTTCATCTCTATAGCGCGGAATTTTAATGGTTTGAGCACGCGAAAGAATCGTACTGATAATCTTATCAGCCTGATGAGAAATGAGTAAAAACAAACTGCCCGGGGGCGGCTCTTCTATTACTTTCAGCAAGCGCGGAGCAGCCGAGTGATACAGCAGCTCAGTCATCCAAATCACCATTACCTTATAAGGCGCTTCATAGCTTTTATAAGCCATTTTATCAAGAATGCTGCGGGCATCCTCGGTGTTAATATGACCTTGCTTATTTTCGATCCCGATTTTGTGATACCATTCGCTAAGTGAAAAATGATAATGCGACTCTTTTGCTTTCTCGCGGAATTTTTCCACGTAAAACGAGTGGCTGCTGGAAACCTCACGCTCCTTTACCTCGGGCACTTTAGCTACGGGAAAAACAAAATGCAAATCAGGATGCCGCAGCTTTTCATATTTGACGCAAGAAGGACACACGCCGCATGAGTCGCCGTCTGTTTTCTGCTCACAATTGATATACTGCGCATAGGCAATAGCCAAGGCCAGATTGGCTGTCCCTTCAGTTCCGAGGAAAAGCTGCGCATGACTGATGCGGTTTTCATCTACTGTTCTGACTAAACGCGACTTTACGTCTTCTAAACCGTAAATATCTTTAAACTTCATAGCTCAGCGCTTTTTTACAAGAAAAGCAACCGCGCGGAAGCGCCAATGTTATGTTTACATCAGGCACTTCAACAAGGCTGCTTTCCCGGATATTTCAATGCAGCGAAATATCTGAATTATTTTTCTTTGGTTTTAGCCGATAAAAACTCCCTGTTCATGCGCGCAATGTGGCTCACGGATATCTCTTTAGGGCACTCTGCTTCACACGCATAGGTGTTTGAGCAGTTCCCGAATCCGAGTTCATCCATTTTGGCCACCATCGCCTTGGCTCTTTCTTCAGCCTCTACCTTACCCTGAGGCAACACTGCAAGCTGTGAAACTTTGGCAGCCACAAACAAGCTTGCTGAGGCGTTTTTACAGGCAGCCACACAAGCTCCGCAGCCAATACAAGCCGCACCGGTAAAGGCCATATCAGCATCTTCCTTACTCACCGGAATGGCATTGGCATCGGTAGCGCTACCGGTATTTACAGAGACATAACCTCCGGCCTGAATAATCTCGTCAAAAGCGCTGCGGTCTACCATCAAATCCTTAATTACCGGAAAAGCCTTAGAGCGCCACGGCTCGATGGTAATGGTCTCTCCGTCGGTGAAGTTGCGCATATGCATCTGGCAGACGGTAATAGCCTCATCAGGGCCATGGGGCCTGCCATTGATATACAAGCTGCACATTCCGCAGATGCCCTCACGGCAATCGTGATCAAAACTAACCGGCATCTCAAACTTATCTACCAGACTCTCATTGAGAATATCCAGCATTTCAAGAAAAGAAGCATCCGGAGATATATCTGTAACTTTATATTTTACGAAATGACCTTTAGATTTCGGTCCTTCCTGTCGCCATATTTTTAATGTAAAATCCATAACAATATTCTTTTACAAATCATTTAATAATTACACCCTATTTATAATTCCTGGTTTTTACCTCAATGTATTCATAATCAAGAGGTTCTTTGTTGTGTTTCGGCTCCTTGCCTTCAACATGCTCCCAGGCGCTTACATACATCAGGTTTTTGTCATCTCTGAGCGCTTCGCCTTCAGCAGTTTGATGCTCTTCGCGGAAGTGTCCTCCACAGGATTCTTCTCTTTCAAGGGCATCTTTGGCCATAAGCTCTCCCATCTCCAGGAAGTCAGCCAGCCTTACGGCTTTTTCCAGCTCGTTGTTCACGCCTTGCATATCGCCGGGGATACGCACGTTGCTCCAGAATTCTTTCCGCAAGGCTTTAATTTCATCAATAGCTTCCTGAAGGTTTTCTTTATTACGGCTCATTCCTACTTTATCCCACATGATATGACCTAAGCGTTTGTGGAAATGGTCTGTCGTTTTTTCGCCTTTGATGTCCAGCAGTTTTTTGAGCTTATCTTTTACAGCTTTCTCAGCTTCGTCAAATTCAGGTGTATCGGTTTTAAACTTTGGCACGTTAATCTGATCGGCCAGATAATTCTGCACCGTATACGGAAGCACAAAATATCCATCAGCTAATCCCTGCATCAGGGCAGAAGCTCCCAGCCTGTTGGCGCCGTGGTCAGAAAAGTTAGCCTCACCACCTACAAACAATCCCGGAATCGTAGATTGCAATTCATAATCTACCCACAGGCCACCCATAGTGTAGTGTACTGCCGGATAAATCATCATGGGTGTTTCGTAGGGATTTTCATCCACAATTTTTTCATACATCTGGAAGAGGTTGCCATAACGTGCTTTGATAGCGTCTTTACCCAAGCGTTTGATAGAATCTTTAAAGTCGAGGTAAACGGCCAGACCTGTGGGTCCAACACCGTAGCCTGCATCGCAACGCTCTTTGGCAGCACGGGAGGCCACATCACGCGGCACCAAATTACCAAAGGCCGGATACCGTCTTTCCAGATAGTAATCCCGGTCTTCTTCTGCAATTTCGGTTGGTTTCATCGTGCCCTTCCGGATTTTTTCAGCATCCTCCTTATTCTTAGGAACCCAGATGCGACCATCATTCCGTAAGCTCTCGCTCATCAGTGTAAGCTTAGACTGATAATCTCCGTGAACCGGGATACACGTCGGGTGAATCTGCGTGAAAGAGGGATTGCCAAACATCGCGCCTTTTTTATAGGCTTGCCATACGGCGCTACCATTAGAGTTCATGGCGTTTGTGGAGAGGAAAAACACATTTCCGTAACCTCCTGTAGCCATAACAACCGTATGGGCAGCATAGCGTTCTATTTCTCCTGTAACGATATTTCTTACGATAATGCCTCGTGCGCGACCATCTATCTTCACCAGATCCATCATTTCGCGGCGGGTGTACATCTCTACGGAACCTTTATGAACTTCTTTGCTCAGGGCGCTGTAGGCACCCAGCAGCAACTGCTGTCCGGTTTGTCCTTTGGCATAAAACGTTCTGGACACCAAAGCCCCGCCAAAAGAGCGGTTATCAAGCGTTCCACCGTATTCACGGGCAAAGGGAACGCCCTGTGCCACAGCCTGATCGATAATCGCATTGCTAAGCTCGGCAAGGCGATACACATTGGCTTCACGAGCGCGATAATCGCCGCCTTTTACGGTATCATAAAACAAACGGTAAACGCTGTCGCCATCATTCTGATAGTTTTTGGC
>JBNJGK010000132.1:0-7637 GCA_051747665.1 Bacteroidota bacterium
ATGCCGCCGTGTGGGGGCGCGCCGTATTCAAAAGCATCCAGCAAAAACCCGAATTGTTTCCTGGCTTCTTCCGGTGTAAATCCCAGAGCAGAAAACATTTTGCTTTGCAACTCCTGGTCATGGATACGGATAGAACCTCCGCCAATTTCCACACCGTTGATGACCATGTCATAGGCATTGGCGCGGGCTTTTTCCGGAGCGCTTTCCAGCAAATGCTCATCTTCTTTTTTCGGCGATGTGAACGGGTGGTGCATAGCATGGTAGCGTTCTGATTCTTCGTCCCATTCAAGCAATGGGAAATCAACGACCCACAGCCCTGAAAACTTGTTCGGATCGCGTAAGCCTAATCTTGTTCCCATCTCCAATCGCAATTCATTGAGGGCTTTACGGGTCTTGTTAGTTTCTCCGGCCAAAATCAGCAGCAAGTCGCCGGGTTTTGCCTCAAATTTTTCTGCCCAGGTTTTCAGTGCTTCCTGATCGAAGAATTTGTCAACCGATGATTTAAAGCTGCCGTCTTCATTGTATTTTACGTAAACCAATCCTTTAGCGCCTATTTGAGGTTTTTTTACGAAAGAGGTCAGGGCATCCAGTTGCTTGCGGCTGTAATTTGCGCAGCCTTCGGCGTTTATTCCCACAACCAGTTCAGCATCATCAAAGACTTTAAAGCCTTTTTTTTGGGCCACGTCGTTCAATTCCTTAAATTCCATTCCGAAGCGCGTATCCGGTTTATCTGAGCCATAGCGGCGCATGGCTTCTTCGTAAGCCATTTTCCGGAAAGGCTCTACATCAACACCTTTAACTACTTTAAACAAATGCCTTGTAAGTCCTTCGAAGGTATTCAGAATATCTTCCTGGTCTACAAACGACATCTCACAGTCTATCTGCGTAAACTCCGGCTGGCGGTCGGCGCGGAAATCTTCATCGCGAAAGCATTTCACCAACTGGAAATAGCGATCGTATCCCGATACCATAAGGAGCTGTTTAAATGTTTGGGGCGATTGCGGTAAGGCATAAAACTCGCCAATTCCTCTGCGCGAAGGCACTACAAAGTCGCGTGCGCCCTCAGGTGTTGATTTGATGAGGTAAGGCGTTTCGATTTCAATAAAGCTTTGCTCATTGAGATATTTCCGGGTTTCTATAGCCATCTGATGACGAAGGATGAGGCTTTTTTTATTGATGTTCCGGCGTAAATCAAGGTAGCGATATTTCATGCGCAGCTCCTCGCCGCCATCGGTTTCATCTTCAATCGTAAATGGAGGTACTTTTGAGGCATTCAGCACGTCTAAAGACTCCACCATGATTTCGATTTCTCCTGTCGGGATGTTTTTATTCTTATTGCTTCTTTCAGCTACTTTTCCGTGGATTTGAACGACGTATTCCCTGCCTATGTGGCGGGCTTTTTCGCATAAGTCTTTATCGCGTTCCATATCAAAAACCAACTGCGTAATACCGTAACGGTCGCGCAGGTCAATGAACGTCATCCCGCCAAGGTCGCGTGAGCGTTGCACCCAACCGGACAGGCTAACTTTTTCTCCTTCATTTTCTAAACGTAATTCTCCACAGGTGTGCGTTCTGAGCATGATCTACTATTTTTGATTTGCCGCGAAATTACGAAAAAAGGCGGGAGGATGAAGATATAGCAGTTTGAATACTTCTGTTTTGTATGCTTCCTCTTATTTGCGTCCGAAATCCGCAGGGATTTCTCCCCAGATATCGGTTTGCCATTTTCGAATTTCGTTAGGCCAGGTGTTGTTTTTCAGCCAGGTTTCAGCACGGGTTATTAACTCAAAAACCATTTTGTTTTTTGGGGTTTGCACCAGTTTAGTGTTGGCCTTTTTCTTTCTCACCCAGCTCATAGCGGTTTTGGAGTCGGTATAGATAGGTATTGTACTGTTATGTTTTTTCAGGTAAGCCAGCCCATGCACAATGGCCAGAAACTCGCCGATGTTCACCGTAGCATCGGGGTAGGGCCCCTGATGAAACAACAGTGCACCATCGGCCGTATTTACACCCTGATATTCCATAATTCCTGGATTCCCGCTGCAGGCAGCATCTACCGCCAGGCTGGGCGTAACCGGGTTGCCGATAAGCGCTGCTTGCTCGCGGCTGATTACTTTTTTTGGTGGGTTTTGACTGATTTTAGCATCCGGGCCTTCAGCAAAGGCTTGTTCGGCAATGTCTTTTGATATAAACGACTTGTATCGTGCGCCGGTGTAGTTTTTGATTTGCTGCTGGCATTTTTCCCAACTATCGTAAACCCCAGGATTCAATCCCTGCCAAACCACATAGTATTTTTGTTTTCGGGCCATTTATTTTAGTTATTTATAAGCAGAGCTTGTCCAAAAGTCATTTTTTACTTAAACGCTTTCAGGAGCTTACCGCGCTGAAAGCGTTATTATTAAAACTTTCAATTGAGCTTCCTGCGCAAGCAGACCAATCAGCATCTGATTTTTAGACAACCTCTGCATTTAAACTATGCAAATATACAGGTTTGACCGACTTGTGACCGATGCAAATATTTTTTGATGAATCCGGTGTTCTCTATTGTTTACGTTGATTTAACCTTATTCCTTTTCATAGAGATTTTGATCATTCCTGTATCCCGGTTCATCCAAATACCAGTCCGTATAAACCTCTCCTGAAGATTCAGCCCATTCAGCAAATTTCAGGTGTGCATTTACAATATCGGTGGTTTCTGTGGGATAATCAAAGCTGGATGGGATTTCTACGGCCCAGGGCAGGTTGTTATCGGTAACATACCACCGTTCCGTACTTTCATCAGAATCATCGTCGCTGCTGCCAAAATGCGATTCATCAACTAATTCTGTAGGCGCTTTATCGGTTAGATGAATTTCTTTTCCGCGTTGCTGGGCAGCGTATATAAACGGATTATATGGCTCCTGACCCATTTCCAGTTGTGGATTATCAAAATAGGTAGAAACGGTAATGGTATCCGTTTCAAAGTAGTTACCGCCGGGTGTTGTATTGAAGAAAGAGTTGTTATAAATTGAATTCACGGCATCATATAAGATAACTACTGTATTTTCGGTGTGGCCGTTTTCATATCCTTTTGCGTTCATATCCAGGTTGTTTTCCGCATGCACATATCCGGAAACCTCACCGCAGTTTTCGGGAGCTACCGGAAAAGCAATTCCAAAGCCGTTATTCATAGTAGCTCCGGCTGCTCTAACGTGAGTTTTTGCAATGATATCCACAATCAGGTTTTCAGCATTTGTTACAATTTTATACTGAAAATCCAGCACAAGGTCGTTAAAGTCATAATCGCCTTTTGAAGGCCACAGGTCTTCATAAGCCAGCGTTCCAAAGTCATGCTTGTTCGGGTAGTAGTTGTTAAAAGCTCTTTCCGGGTCATTGGGATAATCATCTTCGGTATCCGGGACGCCGTCTTCATCAGCATCTTCAGGGTCATCGGAACCACCGCCACCGCCACCGTTTCCGCTTCCTTCTGATCCTGGGTTACAGGAGTCTTCCGGAATGGTTACTTCACAAAAAACCACGTTGCTTCCTAAAGAGCCCGTATTGGTTTCAATGCCGTTGGCATCACACAAATCCATTTTGCCTGTAATTTGGCCGCCTCCGTTTATGGTTGTATTTTCTGCAACATCAATTTTAGAATAAACACTGCCATCACCGCTAATAGTAGCGTTGACCATCAGGTGTTTGGTTGATACCAACGCGCCATCTACCATTTTCAAAAGTCCATTGCCATTTATGGTTAACGAATTGCTTATTTCGATGTAGCTGTGGTTTTCAAAGGTGTTATTTAACTGTAAATTTCCGCCAACGGATAAGTTGCAATAGTTGTATCCTTTTGAGTTGCCGTTCATCCTTAAGTCTCCGGTTACAACCATGCTGCCGTAGTTTTTAAAACCAATATTACCATTGGCATTAAAATGACCACTTATATTCAAATCCCCTTCATTACGCAATTCCTCGGTGTTGTTATTTACTGTTCCGGCAATATTCATAGTGCCGTAATTGTAAAAGTGGTAAGGGTTTTTGGTGTTTACGTTTCCGCTGATGTTGTGGATTCCAAAATTATAAAGATTTAGTCTTGAATTGATGTTAAGGTGGCCGGAAGTAGCCAGCACACCGGAACCGCTGATATAGATATTGCTGGTATTGTTTCCAGTTACCCCAAAATTATTAATGTTTGCCGTACCGCAAATGACAAGTGAAGCGCCGTTTTTGAACTTTAGCTGGTTTCCTACGGTAAGGTTGCTGCCTTCCGGTACGCAATAATCCGCGCCGTCCAGCGTAAGTTGGTTGTATATTCCGGATAACGTTTCTTCGCATTCATCACAGCCGGGGTCTACAATTACGCTTTTGTTTTGATTAGATGATTTTTCCATCCTCTGGAAGGTATGGCTTATGCTTTGTCCCGAAACGGGAATTTCTGCCAATTCGTATGAGCCATCCGGACTTCTTTTCTCTGCAAACAGTTTTTCTACCCTTGTCGGGATTGTGAGTTTCACTGAATACTCAAACTGCTTGGTTATTCCTTTGGTTAAGAGTCTGCCACCCTGAGTGGGATGGTCAAGATATATCTTGATAATATGCTGTAGCTCATCTTCATCTTGCGGAACAACAGTAATTGAAGCATTTACTTTTTGCGTACTCTTAAATTCAAATTCCGGATTGATATTCAGTTCCTGGATAGTTTCAGGTTGATCTGTAGTAGGGTTATCGTTGGGATTTTTTTCACAGGAGATAAAAAATACCGTTAAAATAAAGCCTAACGTGAGCAGTTTAAAACGATTAATATATTTCATAGCTATATGTTTTTGTATATACGATTAAAAATTGTGCCAGCAATATATAATTATGATAATCAGCACAATAAATATTAAATCTTGGTCTAAGATGTCCCTATAAGGAAATCCGTCCCCAAAATGAATATTATCACTGGCATTAAAGGTAACAATAAAACCTGAAAGTCACTTAAATTTCAAATATACCACTGGAAAAAAGTGGATGGCAATTTGAAAACACAATAAATAATTGGATAATTTGCTTCTTCGTGGGTTTTAATACTTCCACTTCCTTGCTATAGCAACCAGCGAAAGCATCACCGGCACTTCTACTAACACGCCCACTACCGTTACCAGCGCTGCCGGCGATTGCATCCCGAAAAGGGAAATGGCTACGGCTACGGCCAGCTCGAAAAAATTGCTGGCGCCAATCATAGCTGCAGGAGCGCATACCTGGTAGTTCAGCTTAAGCCTTTTACCGCCAAACCAGGCCAGGAAAAAGATAAAATAAGTCTGAATTACAAGAGGGACAGCAGCAAGTAAAATAATCAAGGGATTGTTGATAATGTTCTGAGCCTGAAAAGCAAACAGCATTACAAGTGTAATCAGTAAAGCTACAATGCTAACAGGTTTGAGCCTTGGTAAAAACGTGTTTTTAAACCAATCCAAGCCCTTTGCGCGTATCATGAAATGCTGTGTAATAACTCCGGCCACCAGCGGGATAACAACAAAGGCAACAATACTGGCTACCAATGTATCATATGGGATTTCAATATTCGTAATGCCCAGCAATAACCCAACGATCGGAATAAAGGCAACCAAAATAATCAAATCATTGACCGAAACCTGCACCAGCGTATAATTGGGGTCGCCATTGGAAAGATACGACCAGACAAACACCATGGCTGTGCAGGGCGCCGCTCCCAGGATTATCGCACCGGCAATATACTCTCCGGCCATAGCCGGGTCTATCCAGGCCGCATAAATTTTTGAGAAAAATATCCAGGCAAAAAAGGCCATGGTAAACGGCTTAACAGCCCAGTTGATAATTAACGTCCAGACAATACCCCGCGGACGTTTTCCGATTTTTTTTATCGAGCTGAAATCCACCTGCAGCATCATCGGGTAAATCATCAGCCAGATAAGCACCATCACCGGAATATTCACCTTCGCGATTTCAAAACTGCTGATGACCTCGATGCTATCGCCGGCAAAATGACCGATTATTACTCCGGCGAGAATTCCTAATGCTACCCATACAGACAAGTATCTGTCGAAAAAACTCATTGCTTTCTTTTCCGTCATAAAAGTTTCTTTTTTTATTTGTATGCACTTACCGTGATGGAAAAAATCCCCTTATCGCCTGTGTTAAAATCCGTCAGTTCATTTTCCGGGATATACTTTTCCAGTGTTTCCTGCGGGATTTCAATTCTTTTTTGTTTATGGACTTGCATATCGCGAAAGCCGGCTTGCCGAATCACATCCACATATTCTTCCAGCTCTAACGCTCCGGATACGCAACCGGCATACATTTCGGCATCTTTGCGGAGCTTTTCAGGCAGGGTTCCTTTAACCACCACATCTGACACGCAAAAATGCCCGCCGGATTTCAGGACCCGCTGTATTTCAGCAAAAGCCTTGTGTTTATCCGGCACGAGGTTCAGCACACAGTTAGAAAGGACCACATCAAACTGATCAGCTTTCAGTGGCATCTCTTCAATATCGCCGGATAAAAAATATACATTGTCAAAACCAAGCTTTTGGTTGTTTTGGCGGGCTTTTTTTACCATCTCTTCAGAAAAATCAATTCCGATGACCTTGCCGGACTCACCGACTTCGGCTCTTGCTACAAAGCAGTCGTTACCGGCACCGCTTCCCAGGTCAAGGACCTGCTGACCGGGTTTCAGTCCGGAAAATTCCGTAGGGACACCACAGCCCAGCCCCAGGTCGGCCTCCGGGTTATAGCCTGACACATCATGATAGTCATCACCAATCATACTTATTTCCAATTCATCCCCGCAGCAGCTTGACTCCCCGCAGCAGGGCGATGAAGCATTTTTATCGCTTTGCCGGGCGATTTGAGAATACTTTTCTTTCACTGCATCTTTTATATCTTGTGCTTTCATAATCCCTGTTTTATTTTGTTGATATACAAATCATAAAAAGAGTCTTCAATTTCATCGCGAACGCGCCGGAATTCGCTCCGGATAAACTCTTCGGAACCGGTGGCGTGCGAAGGGTCCTCAAACCCAATATGCAGCCGGTGGTTTACCTGCCCGATAAATACGGGACATTTTTCATTGGCATCGTCACACACCGTAATCACGTAATCCCAGGGCTCATTGATGTATTCATCCACCATAGTGGGCTTGTGTTGGCTGATGTCAATATTTTTTTCTTTCATTACGGCTACAGCTTTGGGGTTAACCGCTTCAGCAGGTTCTGTTCCACCTGAGGCTACCTGTAAAGTGCTGTCAAAAGTTTTCAAAAAGCCGTGTGCCATCTGGCTGCGGCAACTGTTTCCGGTGCATAGAATTAGTATTTTCATATCTTGGTTTTTAGTTTATTAAGTTTATTAAGTTGATTGAGTGTATTAAGTTAATTAAGTAATTAAGTTGGCTTACCCAATCAACTTATTCAACTCAGTTACTCATTTTCCTTTTTGGTTTTTTAAATATAAAATATATCCATTCAGCAGTTTTAAGCATTGGCTGTATGAGTTTCTATAAGTTTTCATTTGATTTTCTGTAATATATTCTTCATCCTGGGCACAGATTAAATGCTCCAGAGTTTCTGTTAAAGAACCACGTGCCTGCCTGCAAAATTGAATGTTTTCCTGATAGTGATATCTACCGTGTCCTTCTG
>JBNJGK010000133.1:0-4661 GCA_051747665.1 Bacteroidota bacterium
AATGGAAACACATACAGTTAAAATTCTCGAAATAGAAGAACTCACACACGACGTAAGACGGATTGTAACAGAAAAGCCTGAAGGCTATTCTTTTGTTCCGGGGCAGGCAACAGAAGTAGCCGTTAACGTGCCGGACATGAAAGAAGAACGCCGTCCATTTACGTTTACCTCCTTAAACAGCGATAAAAACCTTGAATTCATCATTAAAGTTTATCATACCGACGGTGTTACAGACATTATCGGAAAACTAAAGAAAGGGGATGATTTAATCATTCACGACGTTTGGGGAGCTATAGAATATAAAGGGCCCGGTTATTTTCTGGCAGGCGGAGCAGGCATTACACCTTTCCTGGCTATTCTGCGGCAACTGCACGCCGAAGGAAATATTGACGGAAACTACTTGTTCTTCTCAAACAAAACCAAGCGGGATATCATTCTTGAAGAAGAGTTGAAAAACATCCTCGGAGATCAGGTGCTGTTTACGTTAACCCGCGAAAACCACAGCGAATATATCCACAGCCACATTGATGTGGACTTGCTAAAAAAACACAATGTAGATTTCAGCAAATACTTCTACATCTGCGGCACACCAAAAATGACGGAGAAACTGGTTGAAGACCTCAAAAATGCTGGAGTGAGTGAAGACAAGATTGTTTACGAGCACTAATTCCGCGAGCTAAAACGCAAAAACCGGAAAAAGCCTTTAAAGAGCATTTTTCCGGTTTTTTTATGTTCAATTATGTATTAAACAGATGCACTGGATGTTTTCACATCGCGCTTTACTTTTTTAATTAACCCTTGCAATACATTTCCCGGACCTACTTCTACAAAGTCGTAAGCGCCATTGGCGATCATGTTTTGCACGGTTTGTGTCCATTTCACGGGCGATGTAAGCTGAGCAATAAGGTTTGATTTGATTACATCAGGATTTTTCACCGATTGCGCATTTACATTCTGGTAGATAGAACAGACAGGCTCAACAATCCTGGTTTTGTTAATGGCTTTTTCAAGCTCAATGCGTGCAGGCTCCATTAGCGGAGAATGGAACGCGCCTCCCACTTTCAGGGGCAAGGCTCTTTTGGCTCCGGCTTCTTTGAGCTTTTCCACAGCTATTTCTATTCCTTTTGCAGAGCCGGATATCACAATTTGTCCGGGGCTGTTAAAATTGGCCGGCACTACTACTTCTTGTATCCCTTTAAGTGTTTCGGTAACCGTTTCATCATCCAGACCGAGGATCGCCGCCATTGTGGAGGGTTCCTTTTCACAGGCTTTCTGCATAGCCTCTGCTCGCTTGCTTACCAGCTTCAGCCCATCCTCAAAAGAAAGCGCCCTATTGGCTACCAAGGCAGAAAATTCTCCGAGCGAATGGCCGGCTACCATATCCGGCTTGAAGTTGTCCTTCATCATGCGGGCCAAAACTACTGAATGAAGAAATATTGCGGGTTGTGTAACCCGGGTTTGCTTCAGGTCTTCATCGGTTCCTTCAAACATCACATCCGTAATGCGGAATCCGAGAATCGTGTTGGCTTTTTCAAACATTTCTTTGGCTGGCGGAAAGTTTTGATACAAATCCAGTCCCATGCCAACAAATTGAGCTCCCTGTCCGGGAAAAACATAAGCTTTCATAAAAAGTTACTGTTTCATTAATAATTCTAAGGGCAACTTTACTTACGGTCACCTAAAAAGCGCAGCAAAAATAAAAATAAATTAATAAAGTCGAGATATAATGTTAATGCGCCCATAATGGTAGCTTTCCGGATGGTTTCAGCCTGCCCTTCAATGCCGGCGCCAATGCGCTTGAGCTTTTGCACATCATAGGCTGTAAGCCCGGTAAAGATTAAAACCCCCAGAAAGCTGATAATGTATTCCAGGGTGCTGCTGCCCAGGAACCAATTCACCACAGAGGCCAGGATAATCCCGATAAGGCCCATCATCATGATGGAACCAAATTTCGTTAAGTCTGTTTTGGTGGTGTAACCCACAAAGGCCATGGTTCCAAACATACCGGCCGTAACCGCAAATGTCTGGAAAATACTTGCCGCCGTGTAGACTAGCAGAATAAAACTCAGGCTCATTCCCATAACAATGGAATAGCCGCCAAATATTAAGGTCAGCGTTCCGGATGACATGCGCTGAAAACCAAAAGACATCGCCATTACAAATCCCAGCGGTGAAAGCATCACAATCCATCCAAGGACTGTCATTCCTCCTTCAGAACTTACGAGGCTGCTCATCAGCGCTTCGCTGGAGCTGAAATAATAGGCTACAAAAGCCGTGATGGCCATAGCAATGCCCATCCATTTAAATACGCCACGCATAAACGTAGCCGTAAAAGCCGTACTTTCTGCCGGCTGACTGTATGAAGTCGCAAAACTGTTTTGATTTCTGTTTTGTGGAAACATAGTATTATTTTTTAAAAAAATCTTTCATCAAAATCTATACCAATATACAAACGATGTCAGAATTAACTTAAATTACTGTCGATAAGATGTATAAATTCTGCACGGGTTTCGTTTCGTTTAAAAGCGCCTGTAAAATCGCTGGTGGTAGTAACGCTGTTTTGTTTTTGCACACCACGCATCGCCATGCAAAGATGCTTTGCCTCAATTACCACAGCAACACCTAAGGGGTTTAATGTGTTTTGAATACAATCCTTTATCTGGGTGGTGAGGCGCTCCTGTACCTGAAGCCTGCGGGCATATGCCTCCACCACACGGGCAATCTTGCTAAGCCCGGTGATGTATCCGTTAGGAATATAACCCACATGTGCTTTACCGATAAATGGAATCATGTGATGCTCACACATCGAATAGATTTCGATATCCTTTACAATAACCATTTCACGATAATCTTCTTTAAACTTGGCTGAGTTGAGCATTTCCTCCGGGTTCAACTCATAGCCCTGCGTCAGGAACTGCATGGCTTTAGCCACGCGCACAGGCGTATCTTTCAGTCCGTCGCGCTCAGGGTCTTCACCCATTAGCTTTAAAATGGCGTGATAGTGTTCTGCCATTTCTTCCACTGTTTTCGGATTGAAGCGGTCCATCCGCTCATATCCTTCTATATCAGAAGTATACTGTTCGTGAGAATTGTTTTTTAAGTCCATAGCGTGACATCAAATTTTGGCAAAATTAGCGATAATATTGGGTTGTGCTGCAAAAATAAATACTTCCTGTAACCCTGGGGTTGTAAGATCTGCAGTAAGGCTGTTCTGTACATTAACCGTAATATTCCACAAAGTTGTTTTCGGTTTCTGAAATCTTAATACAATGCAGCTCGGCGCCCAGACCTTTTATCGGCTCTGCTATTTCCTGCCAGATAGCAATGGCCAGGTTTTCAGTAGAAGCCAGCCTGCCTTGCATAAAATCCACTTCTGTATTGATGTTTTTGTGGTCTATCTTTTCGATCACTTTTTCTTTAAGGATTCTGCTTAAGTCTTTCAGGTTTATCAAAAACCCCGTTTCAGGGTTAATATCGCCTTTGATGGTAACCCACATCTCATAGTTATGCCCATGCCAATTAGGATTACTGCAGGGACCAAAAACCTCATAGTTTTTCTGATCATCGTAGTCTTCTCTGAAAAGTCGGTGAGCAGCGTTAAAGCGCTCTCTTCGTGTAATGTGTATCATCGGTGAATTGTTTTTTTAGATAATGCGAATAAGTGCTGATTTGTTCACATTTCGTCATGAAATTTCTTGTTTTGCTTCAGGAAAGCAACCACCTCAAAGGTGGTGTAAATCAGGTAAAAAACAAAAAAGGCGATTACAAACCGCAGTGCGGTATCACGGAAAACCAGCACATAAACCAGCAAAGTAGCCAGGTAAAGCAAAAGCTTAAAGGTAACCGTGCCCATAAATCGCGTGACAAACTTACGCGCTTCTCCTTTGGCTGTTGTTTTAAGCAAATAATAATGAAGTCCTCCACTTACGATGATGAAATAAGGAATAATTAGCGCCTGGTCTAAAATTACATAATCCGGAATAACAAACCAGGCAATAGCCATTAAAGCTACTGCTCCCAGGGAAATCCAGCCTAATTTCGTGAGGTATTGCTTAAAAAGCTGATGGTGTTTCATTATTTATCCATTTTTATAAAGTCTTTCACGGCATGGTAGAGGGCTACCCCTACCGCAAATAAAGACAATAACAACGTAAAGAGCGGGGTTGTGTTCAGTGCTTTATCAGCTTCTACACCGCCCCACACGCCCAATGCAATAATCGCCATCATCTGAAACCCGATGGCGGTATATTTTACGAAATCATTGGCTTTGTTGAGGTCGTTTTTGTTTAGTTTCATTTTTCAGGTTTGCATTATCCATGCTGCAGTTGGCGGAAAAATTCGCTCCTTCTTCTATGGAGAGCCTGGCTGTCACAACTTCGCCCTGTACCTTGGCGGAAGCTTTCAGCATCAGCAACGACTGCACTTTCATGTTGCCGCTTACTGTGCCTGATATGTCTGCATTATCGCAGTGGATTTCGCCTTCTACGCGGCCGGTTTCGCCTATAATCACTTTTCCTTTAGAATGGATATTGCCATTCAGGAAACCGTCAATCCTGAAATCGCTTTCGGTTTGGATATCTCCCTTCAGGGTTGTCCCATTAGCAATAATGTTCACTGCAAGCGCATTGGTTTCATTGTTTTTGTTTTTCGCCATGATATTG
>JBNJGK010000133.1:4761-7632 GCA_051747665.1 Bacteroidota bacterium
TTTTAAGCCAACTTCATTGATTGAGTTAACACATTTTCTTCCCTCTTTGCGAAAGTACAATTTTTTAACAAATATCTATTCCATGGTTCCCATTTTAGGATATTCACCCTCCTTAAGATAGGTCGACTCAAAGAAGACATGGTAATCCGTTATGTTTTTCTGCTTGTACAGCTTAGGATAATTCTGGGAAGATATCACATAATGCCTGAAGTGATGGTCTTCTATATTTGAGAAAATGTAATCACTTTTAGCCACCGAGCGGAAATAAGTCATAGCCTCCGTACTGTTATTAAAGTCACTTATGGTAACCATCTGCTTGTTGCCGGAATAAACTACGCTGGAAACTTTCAGACCTTCATTTTTAAAGAATTTCTTGTTATGGTCTGCCAGGCGGACTTTTGTGGCGCTTACTTTAACGCTGTCAGAGTTTACAATCATGATATAAAAATGGTTTTCCTTCAGGTTTTCCGTAAACGTTTTTTTGGCTTCCTCCAGTTGCTGCTGCCTTTCACGTTCCTGCTTGTCGTCCGTTGAGAGCGTATCGGCATCTTTCTCCATCTTTTTGAGGATGTTTTGTGCCAGCGTAAACACCTCGCTTTGCGGATATTCCTTCACAATTTCCCGAAGCTCATAGCGCAGGGTATCTTTGCTGTTTTCGATACGGCGCAATGCCACTGCGCGCAGAAACCGGAAACGGGGTGTGATTTCCGTTTCTTCATAATTCTTAATCGCGTCTTCGCTGATAAGCTTTGCAGTAAGGTAAGAGCCTTGCTGATAAGCATTATAAGACTCCTGGTACATAGCTTTCAACTTTTTGCTGTCGCTCTGCAATCGATCAAAATAATCCGGGTCTTCCAGAATGAGGGCGTAATCCGTATCCGGATAATCACTCAGGATCTTTTGTTTTACTTCTTCAGCCTTCGACGTCTGGCCGGTTTTGTTATAAAGCTGATAAAGCTGATAATAAACCACCACGGCCTTTTCATAATCCGGAAAACGTTCTGCAAAGCTTGAAAACGCATCAATGGCTTCACGGTCATCTTCGAGCTGAATTTTATAGATAAATCCGATTTTATACAGCGCTTCCGCGATAAGCGTATCTGATTCCTTAAGCGCTTCCTCGGTAAGTGGAATGCTCTGTAAATACGTATCCCTTTTTACAGGGTCAGTAGATACCATTTGCGTTGTGTCAGCGCCGGCAGTATCGGCGATCAGTTCCATATCCTGATCCTCAAAGCCAAAAGAGGCTTCAGATTTTTTGTTAATGCGCCGCCAGTTATCCTCCAGTTTGCGGCGCCCCCATTTAGCAACGAATTCATTATAGCCGCGGCTTTTGGCTGTGTTATTATAAAAATACCATTTCCCGCCGGCGCTTTGCGCGCCGGAAGACTGGCTTCTCATGCGGTTTTGCTGCATCGCTGCAGCCGATTGGCGACGCGCCTGCTCTTCTTCTTTCATCCGCCTTTGCTCTTGCTGATATGCCGCAATAATTGAATCAATCACTTTTTTTCTTTGTGCCTCTGACATAGTAGCAAGCTGCTGGAGGCTGTCCTGCAACTGAACCGTCTCCAGGTTATCTACCAGGTTAGATAAGGTGTATGATTTTCGCTGTATTTGCATCAGGTTTGGATAATCTGCCGGAAGCACCCGCAACGCTGTATCGTAATAGCTCTTAGCCATAGGATAGTTTTTCCTATCGAAAAAGATATCCGCTACTTTTAACGATGACTGAGCCCGCTGATATTCATTTTCTATGCTATGGGCTACAGATTTGCGGTAACGCGATATAGCCAGGGTGTCATTGCCTTTCTTACGGGAGATTTCTGCCAAAGCGTAGTAAACCTGGTCTTGAAACTCTTTGTTTTTGCTGTCTTTCAGCATTTTTTGCAACTCTTCCACCACCTCATCAGAGCGCTCACTGTCAATATCCACCGAGGTAGCCAGCCGAATCTTCGCATTAAAAGCCATTTCATATACCGGATTGCGCTTCAGCACGTCCCTGAAATAGTCGGTGGCAAGACGGTCTCTCCCGAGCTCCTGGTAAACCTGGGCTACAATAAACATGAGCCGGGTTTTCAGCTCAGAATCATTAACCAGCGAAATGCCATCAAGCAAATGCGATACCGCAGACTCGTATTTTTCCTGCTCCAGTTGCAGCTCTGCATACATCAACGGCAGATGCGAGCGCGTAAAGCTGTTTATCTCTTCATCTTCATTGCGGATAATGTTTTTGAGCCGGTCGAGGTGCGTAGCCGCCTGGTCATAATAACCAAGCTGTATAAACGTACGCCCCAGCCAAAGCATAGCCTCGGTTTGCTCCGGCGGATCATATTCGCGTATCACATATTCAAATTTACGGCGGGCTTTCAGGTATTCATGCTTATAAAAAAGCGCCTTTCCATGAAGCAGGTGTGCATCATCTATCCAGCGGACTTTTTCGTCGCCACCAAAGACCATAGAGTGTTTCCGTACCACCTTTTCGCTTTTCTCAATGGCGCGGTCCATATACTGCGCCATAGACGTGCCGTCTTCCTCCGTGCCGTAATTAAAAACCGGCAGTACCTTAGCATAATTATCAGTAACCATGTTGTCCAGCTCACGAAGTCCCTCTTTCAGGCTTTCGTTGCCATTCCAGTAAGCATTATAGTGCGCCGTAAGGTTATGATATACGCGGCGGGTAAACGTGTTCTTTTTCGTAGAGCAGGCCCCGGCCATAAAAATGACAGCCAGCAGCAAAGTCAATCGATATATGTAGACATTGTTTTTCAAAATGAGTATCCTTTTCAAAATCCGGTTTTGAGCATGCAATATTAGCTAATAAATTGAAACTGCATTAAGGAACATAACGACAATTTTGGGTGGGTTAGTATG
>JBNJGK010000134.1:0-3731 GCA_051747665.1 Bacteroidota bacterium
ATACACATTAGGGAAATCCCTGTAATTTTTATGAAAATTTTTCAGATAGATCAAATATCAATACTTTTATAGCAAAATCAAAAATCAACAACATGAGTAAGAAAAAATTAGGATTTCAATCCACACTAATTCACGGCGGAGGTTATGAAGATCCGCTGGGGAGCCCTACAGTACCGATTTATCAGACGTCTACTTTTACCTTTAAAAGCGCTGACCACGGCGCGGCTTGCTTTTCCGGAGAAGACGACGGATACATCTATACTCGCCTTGGCAACCCTACTATTCAGGCATTGGAAAATGTAGTCGCAGATTTGGAAGTAGGTTACGGAGGTATTGCCGTGAGCTCAGGAATGGGTGCCGTAAACACCATCTACATGGCGCTTTTAAATCAGGGCGATCACATGATCAGCTCTGCAGCCGTATATGGCCCCTCGCGTTCAGTAATGGAGAAACATTGGTCACGGTTCGGGGTGGAATCTACCTATGTCAATACAGCTAATGCGGATGAAATCCGGGAGGCTATCAAGCCGAACACCAAACTGCTTTATATTGAAACACCGGCCAATCCGACTATGGATATTACAGACCTGGAAGAGGCGGTTAAAATTGCTAAAGAGCATAACCTGATTACGGTGGTGGATAATACGTTTAGCAGTCCACACCTTCAGCAGCCATTGACTTTTGGTATTGATGTGGTTTTTCATTCCATGACTAAATTCCTGAACGGTCATGCTGATGTGGTTGCCGGTATGATTGTAGCCAGGGAGAAAAGCATGTATGAAAAGCTTAAGCCTATCATGGTCAACCTGGGGTGCAATATGGATCCGCATCAGGCGTATCTGGTTCACCGCGGCATAAAAACGCTGTCAGTCAGAATAGACCGAGCCCAGGAAAATGCGATTAAAATCGCCAAATTCCTCGAAGATCATCCAAAAGTGAAATGGGTGAAATATCCCGGATTACCATCGCATGAGCAGCATGAGCTGGCCAAAAAGCAAATGAAGGGCTTTGGCACGATGCTTAGTTTTGAACTAAAAGGCGGTTTTGATGCAGGCAAGACGGTAATGAATAACGTAGAAGTTGCTTTACTGGCGGTATCATTAGGAGGCGTGGAAACCCTGATTCAGCATCCTGCTTCCATGACACATTCCAAAGTGAGTCATGATTCCAAACTCAAGGCAGGAATTACTGATGGACTTGTGCGCTATTCTGTAGGCATCGAAAATGTGGAAGATTTGATAGAGGACCTTAAGCAAGCGCTTGACAAGATATAGTGCGTTTGTGGCATGTAAGAACCGGAATTTCAATGCAGGCTTAAGTAAGATACTCAAAAACAGATAACTATATTTAGGTAATTGTTTTTGGCTGTTTTAAATTATTGAAGCTTGGCGGGGAATTCCGGTTTTGTTAATTTTACCCCAAATTACACCGCATGATGAAAGGATTTCTTGTCGCCTTATTGGTTTTTTTCATGGTTTATCAGGTGCAAGCTCAAAAAGTCGGGCTGGTTTTGTCCGGAGGTGGCTCTAAAGGAGTGGCGCACATTGGTGTGATTCAGGCATTGGAAGAGAGCGGAATACCTATAGATTATGTAGCCGGGACTTCCATGGGGGCCATCATCGGAGGATTATATGCTTCGGGATACAGCCCCGAAGAGATGAAAACCCTGGTTAATTCAGAAGAGTTTTCTGAATGGGTAGATTCCGATATCAGTAAAAAATACCGGTATTATTACAAGCAACTTGATCCGGATGCTTCCCGCATTAAACTGCAGTATAGCTTAAGCTCTCAAGATGAAGAAAGCAGTTTGAGTATTCCGTTGAATGTAGTGAAGCCTTATCAGATGGACTTTGCCATAATGGAAAACTTCAGTCCGGCATCTGCGGTTGCAGGCAGTGATTTTAATGATCTGTTCGTTCCATTCCGTTGTGTTGCAGCGGATGTAACCAACAACAAACCGGTGGTTTTTAGTGAAGGTGATTTGGGAACGGCAATAAGAGCTTCAATGTCTTTCCCTTTTTATTTCAAGCCTATTACCGTAGATGGCAGAGTGATGTTTGATGGCGGGATGTACAACAATTTCCCTAAAGATGTGATGCAAAATGATTTCAATCCTGATTACCTGATAGGTAGTAAAGTATCTTCTAATTACGGCCCGCCCAAGGTAAATGATATCATATCGCAGTTGCAGACTATGCTCATGGAAAATACTGTTTACGATATTGACAGCGCTGAGGGCGTTTTAATTGATCCCAATATTCCGCCTACAAATATCACCGACTTTTCCAATACGGAGGCTTATATTGACAGTGGGTATTTTGCTACGCTGGAATATATCGACAGCATCAGGCAAAGAGTGAAGCGGGTACTACCCGCTGATTCAATGGAAAGGAAGCGCGCTCGTTTTCATGGCAGGCAAAAACCCTTTAAAATCGGAGAAGTAATCCCACGAGGAGTAGACCAGAATGAAAAGCAATACATAATAAACTCTTTCCGCCAGCGTATTGCGCCTGGCTCTTCTATAGACGTTTTTAAAGAGGAGTATTTTAAATTGGTTGCTGACCGGCGTATCAATTATGCTTATCCGGTTGCGAAGCTGAATGATGAAACAGGTTTTTATGATATAACACTGGAAGTAGAAAAACTTGAAAACATTGAGGTGTCTTTGGGAGGTAACGTGTCCTCGGATGCCATCAATGAAGCTTTTGTGAAGGCTAATTATAATCACTTTGGACAGCCTACCTTTTCAGCTTACGGCCAATCTTATATCGGGCGGTTTTACAGCGCCGGCCATTTGGGTTTAAGGCTCGACAATGCCAAAACTTTCCCCTTTTATTTAAGAGGAGCGCTTTCATACAATCAATGGGACTACTTTGAAACGTCTACTTATTTTTTCGAGGATAAGCAACCTTCTTATCTTATCCAGGATGACCAGTATTTCTCCCTTGATTTGGGAATACCTGCCGGGCTGAGTAGTGTGGTGAGCATTGGCGGAGCCAGCGGAGACCTTGATAGCGAGTACTACCAGCAAAATAATTTTACGCGTACTGATACGGCTGATCTTACAGAATTTGATTACCTCACTCACTGGCTCAAATATGAGTTTAACACTTTGAATAAAAAATATTATGCATCCAAAGGCAGCCTGATAACGCTAAAACTACAGCGCATCAGCGGGGAAGAACATTATGAGTCAGGCTCTACAGCCCCGTCAGAGTTTGAACGTTTTAAGCAGCACCGCTGGTACGCCATGAAGTTGAGAGTTCGGCATTTTTTCCCTGATTTGTACGTTTCCCGATGGGGTGTACACCTTGAGGGCATTTACTCAAACCAGAATAATTTTACCAATTATACATCCAGCGCACTGGTAGCTCCTGCTTTTGAACCAATACCGGCATCACGTACACGGTTTTATCCCTCATACCGAAGCTATTCTTATGCTGCCGCAGGATTGATTAATATAACTCAAGTGAATAAGAATACAGATATCCGTTTAGAAGGATATGTTTTTGCACCTTACCGGAAGCTGCGCAGGGAGGAGTTTGAAGCTGCAGGAACCGGGGATGTTTTTGCAGATCAATACATTATGGCTACAGGAGCTTTTGTATTTCATTCGCCCATAGGTCCGGTTTCCTTGTCGGTGAATTATTTCCAGCAAGCTGAAGATAAGCTTAGTATTGTTTTTAATTTCGGGTATATGCTTTTTAACAGGCAACCGTTAAAATGGTAAT
>JBNJGK010000134.1:3831-7572 GCA_051747665.1 Bacteroidota bacterium
TGAGCATAAATAACGTTTCTTTTTTACGGATGCAATATTTTTATATTTTTGTTCCTCTAAACAGGTGAAAATACGATAAAAAGAACATTTTTGACTTCTTTTAATATAATTACAAACGTTTAATTGATTGCAGAATCTCATGGAAGAGAACAAAGAACTTCAAAATCAAAACCAGGAGCCGGAAAAAAACCGGGAGCAGGTGGAGAACACTCAGAATGCAGACAATGCTGCTCAGGATAATGCTTCACAACAGCCCAAAAAAACAGATTCTGAGGATGTATCTGATCAGAATCAATCAGAAACCCAGTCCGCAGATTCAGAAAACGCTGAGCCGGAAAAAACTCAAAAGCAAGAGGAAGAAGTAACGCCAAAAAAGCCTGAAGAAACTCAGGACGAGTCATCTTCGGAGCAGGCATCTGAAGAAAAGGAACCGGATGGTGAAGAAGGTGAAACTGTCCAAAAAGAGGAGGTTTCCGAACCAGAAAGCCCCAAGGCGCAAGAAAAAGCAGAATCCGGTTCAGAAGAAAAACCTGATTCGGATTCAGATGAAAAGATAGAGTTAAGTCAGGATGAAGACATTTATGATACCGATCGGCATAAGGTACCTGACCATGATGATGACCAGGAAGAGGAGGATGACGAGCAGCAGGAGGTAAATGAAGACTTTTTCCTCTCGAAATCCCGCGAAGAGCTTTTGGAGATGCTCAAGGAAGTGGTTCAGGTTGATAACGTGAACCGGGTAAAGAACAAAATAGCCCTTATTCGGAGCGCTTTTGTGCAAAAAACGAAAGAAAAGAAACAGGAAGATTACGAGAAGTTCGTTCAGAAAGGTGCAGAAGACGAGGAGTTTGTTGAACAGGCCGATGATCTGGAAAACCAGTTCAACGAAGTTTTTGGCGTATATCGTAAGAAAAAAGCTGAATTCAATCGTGAACAGGAAGAGCAGAAAAAACAAAACCTGGAAAAGAAAAATGAGATTCTTGAAAAGCTGCGAAACCTGATTAACTCAGAGGAACCGCTGAAAAAAACCTATGATGAATTTCGCTCATTACAAGCAGAATGGCGTGAAATTGGCATGGTACCCCGTGGTGAGGTAAATGAGCTTTGGAGAAACTATCACTTTTTGGTTGAAAAGTTTTTCGATAAAGTAAAAATCAACCAGGAATTGCGGGATTTAGGCCTACGCAAAAACCTGCAAAAGAAAATAGAACTTTGCGAAAAGGCGGAAGAGCTATTGCTCGAGGAAAACGTCAACAAGTCTTTTAAACTCCTGCAAAAGTATCATGAAAAATGGAGGGAAATAGGGCCCGTTCCGCAAGACAAAAATGAAGAAACCTGGCAGCGGTTTAAGAGCGCTACTGATAAAATCAATGAGCGCCGCAGAGAATATTACGACCAGCGTAATGAGCAAAGAGAGGAAAATTATAAAGCCAAACTTGCGCTCTGCGAAAAAGCGGAAGCGCTGCTGACCGAAGAGCGCAGTACGGTGAAAGATTGGCTCAACGCTACTGACCGCATCAATGAGTTGTTTAAGCTTTGGAGAAGCATTGGCAGAGCGCCCGGAAAACAAAATGATGAGATTTGGAGTCGCTTTAAGTCTACACTCGATAAGTTTTTCAGCGCAAAAAAGGCTTTTTTCAAAGACCTTAAAGACCAGCAAAAAGAGAATTATAATAAAAAGATCGAGATCATTGAGCAAGCCGAAGCGCTCAAAGATAGCGAAGATTGGAAAGGCACGAAAAACGAGCTGATAAACCTTCAGAAAAAATGGAAAAGCATCGGGCCTGTACCGAAAAAGCATTCCAATAAAATCTGGAAACGATTCAGGGCCGCTTGCGACCATTTCTTTAACCGCAGGGATGAGTATTTTAAGAACATACACCAGCATGAAGAAGATAACCTGAAAAAGAAGCAGGAAGTGCTTGACAAAATCAAAGCATTTGAGCTCAGCGGTGATAAGCGAAAAGACCTGGATGCACTTAAAGAATTTCAGCGCGAGTGGAGTGAGATTGGATTCGTGCCTATCAAGAAAAAGGACACCATCCAAAAAGAATACAAAGAAGCGCTTGATAAGCACTTCAATGCATTGGATGTAAGTACGGCGGAGAAAAATGTGATGAATTACAAACAAAAGCTGGAAAACATTAAGGAAGACCCAAATGCAAATCAGAAAATCAGCAAGGAGCGCAGCTTCTTGATGAACAAAATCAGCAAAATGGAAGAAGACTTGCAGTTGTGGGAGAACAATGTAGGCTTTTTGTCTGACAGCAAGAAATCAAATCAGCTACGCGATGAGTTTGAGAAGAAAATCGAAAAACACAAACGCGAGATTTCTGTGCTCAGAACAAAATTGCGATACCTTGAGAAAACAGAAGATGAGCAATAACCAAAAGCAAAACCGGGATAGAAATTATTCCGGTTTTTGTTTTTTAGTCCCAATCAAAAATCAGTGCATACTGTTTATTTTGTAAATTTGAGCTATGGCTGGTAATACGTTTGGAAATATTTTCAGAGTCACAACCTTTGGGGAATCGCACGGAAAAGCGGTGGGTGGCGTTATAGACGGCTGTCCGCCCGGCGTTGAAATTACAGAAGCGGCCATTCAGAAAGATTTGAACCGTCGCAGACCCGGCCAAAGCCGCTACACTACACCGCGCGACGAAAAAGACCGGGTGCAGTTGCTTTCGGGTATTTTTGAAGGAAAATCCACAGGAACACCAATTGGATTTCTTGTGGAAAACCAAAACCAGCAAAGCAAAGACTATAATCACCTGAAAGATAATTACAGGCCCTCTCATGCAGATTATACCTACGAAAAGAAATACGGCTTGCGCGATCATCGCGGTGGAGGCAGATCCTCGGCACGCGAAACGATATCGCGCGTAGTAGGTGGCGCAATCGCTAAAGCTATTTTAAATGAGCAGGGCATTCAGATAAGAGCCTGGGTGTCGGCAATGGGCTCTGTAGAGTTAACCAAAAATCTTGACCAGATTGACTTGAGTCAAACCGAAAACAGTTTAATACGTTGCCCTGATCCGGAAACAGAAAAGACCATGAAAAAACTGATTGAGCATACAGCTCAGGAAGGAGACACGCTGGGCGGCGTGGTTAGTTGCCTGGCAACAGGCGTGCCGCCGGGATTAGGTGAGCCGGTTTTCGATAAGCTGCATGCCGACCTCGGGAAAGCAATGCTTAGCATAAACGCTGTTAAAGGATTTGAATACGGAAGCGGTTTTGCCGGTACACGACTGAACGGTTCTGAGCATAATGACCGCTTCATTGAAAAAGACAACAAAATTATTACCGAAACCAATCACAGCGGTGGAATCCAGGGCGGAATTTCCAACGGACAGGATGTTTTCATGCGCGTTGCCTTTAAACCCATCGCCACAGTAATGAAAACACAGAAATCAGTGAACCGGAAAGGCGAAGCGGTAAAAATTGAAGGGAAAGGCCGGCATGATGTTACCGTTTTGCCTCGTGCAGTCCCTATCGTAGAAGCTATGGCAGCCTTAACACTGGTGGATCATTTCTTGCGTGACCTTCACTATAATCATCATCATCCTCAAAAATCATCATCATGAAAAAAACAATTATTGGAGTTTTAATTTTTATCTTCCTGGTATTGGCGGCAGCCGTTATTTTGCCGGCAATATACAAAGAAGACATTTCCAGGGCTGTTCAGAAAGAAATCAACAAAAATATCAACGCCCGCGTGGGTTTTAAAGATGTAAAACTGTC
>JBNJGK010000135.1:0-7536 GCA_051747665.1 Bacteroidota bacterium
TAATTAGTTGATTGGTAAATAGATAAAATTCTGACCCAAGATCCGAGAACAGAAACCCGGAACTCGAAACTAAAAACCTTACGCGCTTAATATTCAACCTACAAACTTAGTAACCTGCCGACATTTCAAAAACCTTCATTATTTCCCTCTGCCCTGCAGTACAATTATGATCGTGTAAATCAGGATTTTAAAATCCATTGCCAGCGACATGTTTTCGAGGTAAAGAATATCGTATTTCAGGCGCTCTATCATTTCATCCACGTTTTCAGCATATCCGAATTTGACCTGCCCCCAGGATGTAATTCCGGGTTTGATGCGGTGCAGCATTTTGTAGTGTGGCGCCCGCTCCGTGATTTTGTTGATGAAGTATTCTCTTTCGGGGCGCGGGCCAACGATGCTCATGTCGCCTTTAAGTACTGTAAAAAACTGCGGAAGCTCGTCGAGACGTGTTTTTCGCATATATCGTCCAAAAGGTGTAATTCTGGGGTCATCATCGGAAGAAAGCTGCGGTTTTCCGTGTTTTTCTGCATCTTTAACCATTGAGCGGAATTTGTGCATCATAAATGGTTTTCCGTGTTTGCCGATGCGCTGCTGGCTGAAAATTACCGGGCCGGGGGAGGAGAGCTTTACCATGATGGCAGTAAATATATAAACCGGAGATAAGATAGCGATAGCGACAAGCGAAAAGACAACGTCAAAGACCCGTTTGGCCGCTTGCTGCCAAGTAGGCATTACTTCAGGTGAAATCTGGATCAGAGGCGTTTCGAAAATGCCGCCCAGTTTTACATTCCCCATCAGAATGTCATGCATTTTAGGAATGATCTTGATGATGATATCGATGTTTTCCAAATCGGAAATGATTTGTTCTACAATGCCGTTTTCTGAGCGTTCAATGGCGATGATGACCTCTTCGATCTCATAAGCCTGGATAATGTTCATCAGGTCTTTATAGCTGCCAAGATGAGGCAGATGTTCGGCAAGTTTGTAATCATCATTATCATAAACGTTTACAAACCCTTTAAATATTTGACCGGTTGATTTCTCCTGGTTGCTGATTTGCTTATAAATGTCAACCGCATTGTCATCACTGCCTACAATCAGGGTATTAAAGCCGATAATTTTATTATGGATACGGTAATTGGTAAGCGAGGTCAACGAAAGCCTGAAAAGGTAAGTGATTGTAAAATGCAGTCCGAAAAGTGCTATAAAACTGCGATAATAAGCTTTATATGAAATGATGATGTCATCGAGAATCAGGGTAAAAAATATGATTGTAACGCCCACCAGCGAAACCAAAAAGGTTTGCCCCAGTTCTTTAAGTCTTGATTTCCGGTAAACTTTTCGATATGTTCCGGCCAGGTAATACAGCAACAACCAAAACAGCGGTACAATGGTGATGCCCAGATACAAATTGGTGTCAGCGGTAATTTCGCTTATGCGCTCTAAAACTGTAGGGTCTATTGCATATTTTCTGTAGATAAAAAAGAGCGTCCAGGCAATCATGGCGCTTAACAGATCAAGCAATACATATTTTAGGGTTTGTATCTTTTTATTCATCAATAATGAACCATTTTAAGGTTATCAAAATCAAAAACAAGTGGTTCTTCGTCGTAATTCCGGGTTGTTCCGATAAAAATCCGGTACGTATTTGCATTCATAGTATTCAGTACCCTTGATGTGAGATTGATATAGATTTTTTTCCATTCATCTGTAGGATTCAAAACGACGATGGCATTTTGATTGCTGCTTGCCGGGTTTTCAGCATATAGTCCGGTGGTTATCTGGCGGTTGGTCTTAAAATCCATTTCCAGAAATGAGGGTTCCCCGTTTTGGGGGAGCACATACCCTGTATCTGATGTGATTTCAAAAAAGGTGGCAGAGTCTTCAAGTACAATTCTGCCACTGCCGTTATTGTCAAAAGCTTCATCACCATATATTCGCTGTATAGTTGTGTCGCCTTCAATCTTAACACGGATTTCTTCATTATCAAAGGACTCCTTCCATGGGAAAATGCTGTTGTCATCATAGGCCACTGAAGGCTCTACCAGGGTGGTTTCGCCCGGAGTAAGCGTAACGCCGCTTGTTTTATAATCCGAATAGAACGGATATGGAATGCGGGTTTCAGATACGCCATTCATTTTAATACCGGCTTTTATCATAATTTCAACATCGCCTTCTTCTAAAACAGGGAAAACAGCCGGTAATTCAAAAGCGCCAACAAGCCGGTTGTTAACATAAACCCATGCGTCTGTTATATTGTGAGATAATGCACCCTCTGCAACGCCTGGGTTGGTATTGAGCATAATGGAATCGATGCGAATATAGGATGGAATTTCCTGACTGTTATCGTCTTTATCGCAAGAACTTAGGATGAGCGAAGCAAGAATAATCGAAAAAAATAAATATTTTGTCATACAGCAGTTTCTGAACGCAATGCAATTTGAAAACGGTTTCTAAAATTGAATATTGCCAATGAGGCGCGAAAATAAAGCTTTTTTGAACGAATTGAAATCTTTATCTTCGCAAAACGGAAAAAAGGCACACATGACAGACACTTTCAGGCATAAAGGCATGCGCCGTAATTTGATAGAACATATCCGCAAAAGCGGACGCATTCATGATGAACGCATTTTGGATGCCATGATGAAGATTCCGCGCCATGCATTTCTGGACTCTTCTTTTGAGGAGTATGCATATCAGGACCGTCCTTTTCCGATAGGAAAGGATCAAACCATTTCTCAACCTACTACTGTGGCTATACAGACGCAACTGCTTGAGGTGCAAAAGAATGATCGCATCCTTGAGATAGGAACCGGATCAGGGTATCAGGCCGCTGTACTCGCTGAATTGGGAGCGCGCGTTTTTACGGTTGAACGGTTTAAGTCGCTTAAGGAAACTGCCGAAAAAAAGCTTCGGGAGCTGGGGTACCGCAGTATTAAACTTTTTCATGGGGATGGTTTTGCCGGCCTGCCCGCTTATGCGCCTTTTCATAAGATATTAATCACGGCCGCAGCTCCTGAAATTCCGGAAGTGTTTTTTCAGCAGCTTAAGAATCAGGGTATTTTGGTGATACCTTATGGAAAAGGAGCTGTGCAACAAATGAAACGCTTTATAAAAGTGGATGATGACATTATTGAAGAGCATCATGGAAGTTTTTCGTTTGTGCCAATGCAAAAAAATAAGACAGATTAAACATCTGCCTTATTTTATTCATTCCTCCCTAAACAGAAAGCGATTCATTAAAATTCGTCCAGGATGTCGTCAATTTTTTCGTCGAGTTTATCCATGTCTTCATTAAACTCTTTTTTAAACGAACTCCATTCATCTTCCGAAACTTCTTTAATTTGATAAATTTCGTTATTGACTTTTTTGCGCTGCTCCTGGAGCTCGTCAATCATCTCCGATTGTTTGTCTGAGATTTCACCGCCCTGCATTTCAATTTTTTCGTTAAGACTTTTTACTTTGTCATTAATTTCGGCGAGGCGTTCGTTGGCATCTGCCTGCAATTCATTCTTTTTTTCCAGGAATTCGCTGTTTTCCTGCTCTTTTTCCTGTTTCTCTTTGTCTTGCCCCATGTTGCAGCCGGCAAAAACAACTAGACCCATTATCAATACTGCGAATAGACTCTTTTTTAAATACATATTTTGTAGTTTTAATTGATTAATCATATACCAAAAATACGAATATTTTATGCACTAGTGACATTTCTGCAAGAATTTAACGGTTTTTAATAAGGTGAAATTTGATACTGTTGGGTCTTTTTTTGCTAAGCAAATTTCGTTTGCTAAAAGTTCAATTAGTGCAGCAATGCTCCTTTTGATGTTGGATTGAAGATAAAATATAGGTATCCTATAGCACTGATTTTTTAAGGACATTTAATAAAAGCTTGATAAATATGTTCTGTTTTATTAGTTTTATGGGACTTTAATTAATTAATAACAAAGGCAAAAGAAGTTGAGGCGGATTCCGAAAAGCCTTATGAGTAGGACAAAACTAAAACTATTTTCTATGAGAAAACAAGCGATTACTTTAGGACGTGTTGGTGTTTTACTTCCAATAGGTGTAATTATTCCCTTGGTTGGTATTTTAGCAGGCCTTGCAGCCGTTATTTTGCTGTTAATATCACACAATTACTTTGCAAAATCGTATGAGTCGCCCCGCATTTTTAACCAGGCATTAACCGGAACAATAATCATGATTGCGGGTAACCTTATTGGCCTGATCCTGATAGTTGTTGGTGTTGGCATGGCCGCATTTACTGCCTCAGACGGATTAGACCCTTCTAATATTACGCAGGTTTATTCTATGGTGTTTAACAGCGGTATTGCGATTTTTGGGGCTATCATCTGGGTTGCCGCAGGCATAATAGGATATTGGTTTATATTTCAGTCTATGAAGGAACTTGCCTTACGTTCAGGCGTAGGTTATTTCAGAACTGCCGGACTGTTATATTTTATCGGGGCTATCGCTACAATAGTATTAATAGGCGGAATTGTGATTTTTATAGCCTGGATTATTCATATTGTTGCCTATTTTTCTATTTTACCTGAAAATCAACAATCTTCTGCAGAAGGCATGTAATTTTGGCTCACTTATCAATGTAGAATGCAGGAGCTATTCTGAAGGGCATTAAGCTAAATTTTGATTGATCATCACTATTGTCCGGTAAAAAAACTTTTAGATTTCTTACCGAAGCTTCGGTATCGAAAAGACTTGGGGATCAGGTTTTTTGGAAGTCGGAGGGGGGGGGGGGGGAAACCCCCCCCCCCCACCCCCAAATTTTTTTTGTAAGTGGGTGGTGGCGGCCGCAAACGCCGCCTCCACCCTCCGACTTTTTTAACTCTAATAGCCTGTCACCTCGAACGAAGTGAGAGGTCTACTTTCAATAAAACTCAAAACATCAGATTTTACCAGACGACAATAATTGATCATTAAGCTTAATGTATTTGAGTAGGTTGAAAAAAGTTGGCAGTTGGCAATTTTGAAAGATCTTAGAGTATTGATATGAAAACGTTTTCGATTAGTTTGTGAAAGAAAATTCTGTTTTAAACTTTTTAATTAATACAATCCCTGTATCTTTACGCGCTTTTAATACAACAATGAGATTCAGTATGCGAAATATAGTTTTAAAAGGAACAGGGAGTTACATTCCAGACACCGTTGTTAAGAATGAGGATTTTCTGGAAAATGTGTTTTATGACGTTAATGGTCAGAAGCTTGAGAAAGACAATGAAGAGGTCATTGAAAAACTGAAGCAAATTACCGGTATAGAAGAGCGGCGATATGCTGATGAAAATCATGTTTTATCTGATATTGCGGCTTTTGCTGGTAAAGCAGCTATTGAAGATGCGGGCATCGACCCTGAAAGCCTGGATTATATCATCATGGCGCATAATGCAGGTGATGTGGTAAGTCATAACAGGCAGATGAATATTTTACCGCCTATTGCTTCGCGAGTGAAGGCAAAATTAGGCATCAAAAATCCGTATGCTGTGGCTTATGATGTGCCTTTTGGTTGTCCGGGCTGGATAGAGGGAGTCATACAATCCAGTTACTATCTGCGTTCCGGTGATGCTTCACGAGCTTTGGTTATAGGGGGAGAAACGCTCTCACGAATTGTGGATCCGCATGACCGCGACGGGATGATCTTCTCTGATGGCGCAGGTGCGGCAATTATTGAAGCGCAAGAAGGCGATAAAAAAGAAGGAATGCTTTCACACAAAACCCGCTCTGATGCTGTTGATTTTGTGGATTTACTGAGCATGGGGCCATCAAACAAGCCCGGTGGCATTAATAACCAGGTGTTTATTAAAATGAACGGAAGAAAGCTTTATGAATATGCTTTGAACAACGTTCCGCAACTGGTTAAGGATTGTATTGATAATTCCGGTTATGAAGCTAAAGACGTTAAAAAAATACTCATCCATCAGGCCAATGAAAAAATGGATGAGGCTATGGTCAAAAGGCTTTACAGGCTGTATGGCCAAAGAACCGTGCCAGACAAAATTATGCCGCTGACTTTGGGATGGCTTGGAAACAATTCGGTTGCTACAATCCCGATTATGTATGATCTCATTATAAATAATAAAATGGAAGAACATACAATCAACCCCGGCGATTTACTCGTGTTTGTTTCTGTGGGCGCCGGCATGAATATAAATGCTTTTGTTTATAAAGTGCCTGGAAATAAATAATGCGTTTGGTTTAATAAGTTCGTATGTTTCTGCGTTTATAGGTTAATAGCATGAGAATCAATAATTTTTTTCTTACAATGCTATCTTAGTAACATTCTTGTAATCTGCATATTACGTTATTGAGTAAAAAATTGATACTTTTTAACCGAACACAATGTTATAATCGATCAATAATGACTTTTTGGGCGCCGGTTCAATTATTTTCAGGCCATACTTTTATGGTTTTTGACTTTGCTCTGTTTGCTGATGAATGATGCGCGATGCCTCAGATAGCTTTTCAGCTTTGGGTTGTTCACCGTCTATCCAGTGAATATTAAATCCGTTTCGCTGCATTCTTCTGAACCACGTCACTTGTTTTTTCGCAAACTGGTGAATGGCCGTGTTTAGATTCGTAAACATCGTATTGTAATCAATTTCGCCATTTACGTATTCGGTAACATAGCGATATTCAAGGCCGTAAAACTTCAGTTGTTCCGGTTTCAGTCCGGCCGAAAGCAGGTAATGCACCTCTTCGAGCAAACCATCCTCCAGTCGTGCCTTTAACCTTTCTGTTATTCTTTTTCTGAGTTCTGCACGCTCAAATTGAATTCCGAGAATTACATGTTGAATTTCAGGAAAACCATGTGGCTTTTCAGGATGTTCCTGGTAATATGTTTCGATTTCAATGGCTCTGATGATCCGGTTACGGTCGTTTAAATCTGTGGTGTTGTGGGGACTTTTGCGTAACTCCAGCAGCAGCGATTGGAGCTCTTCATCTGACTTATGCAGAAATTGCTGTCGCAAACTATGGTTTTCAGGGACTTCAATTAATTTGTATCCTTTCAGCACGGCTTCAAGATACATACCTGTGCCGCCGCAAAGAAAGGGGAGCTTTTCTTTAGCTGTAATCTGCTGATAAGCCCGGATAAAGTCCTGCTGAAAAGCGTATACATTATATTCCTCGCCGGGCTCGGCAATGTCTATCAAGTGGTAGGGAATCGTCCGGTCGTTTACATAATAATCTTCCAGATCTTTGCCGGTTCCAATGTCCATACCTTTGTACACCTGCCGCGAATCCGCACTTATAATTTCACCGTCGTGAAGATAAGCCAGCCCTGCAGCAAGTTTTGTTTTCCCGGTAGCCGTAGGGCCCAATATCGTTATCATCATAAATCCTGCATTTAGCGCCAAAATACAAATAATTGGTTAAATATTTGATTGGTTGAGTCGTTAATTGGTTTATTTGTTAAATAGTTGATTGATCAATTAGTTGATTGTTTGGTTAATTTGTTGATTCGTAAGTCATAAATTTGTGACTGGATTTTCAGGTATAGAAGTCAGAGATCAGAAGTCAGAGATCAGA
>JBNJGK010000136.1:0-7366 GCA_051747665.1 Bacteroidota bacterium
CCATCATCGCCCAAACGGCTTATGCCATGGTAGGCGACAGGCAGAAAGCCATGGATGCCGGCTGCGATGACTATATTTCTAAGCCGATTAAGAAAGAAGAGTTGATGAAGAAGATTAACAGACTTATAAAAAGCACTATGTAAAACCTAAGTTGAGCGGTTTGAATCAAGACCACTCGGGAAAAGAGGCTTTACCTATCATCCTCAGGCGGACGCTTTAGGAATTGTTGCATTTCATCGAGCAGGTGAGATGAAATGCTTACAATTTCTTTATCTTGATCGAGAATCGCTCAATTTGGGCATAGTAGATATGGAACTTTGTCAGCACAACTGAATCCCCGGCCGACTGAACTACTTCAGTATGGCGGGGTTCAGTTGAATGTGCTGGACTCAGGTTGTTAGAGTGTTATAATTTTTAAAAACTCAGATGTTTTGAGAAACACAACATTATGCTATCTGCGAAACTTTGACTCCTTTTAATGCCCTGATTTAATATCATTATAATTGTTTGATTGAAAGACCAAAAGAAAGTCGTACTTTTGTGTTTCACGTTTTGAAATCATATTTCTATGGATCAGAAAAACCAGAAATACAATATTTTAATTGCAGAAGATGTGCCAACGGATGCAGAAATAGCCCAGCGCGAAATTAAGCGAGAGAACATTCTTTTTGATGCACTGGTGGTTGATAAGGAATCTGATTTCAAACAAGCGTTAGATGAATTCAAGCCCGATATCATTATTTCTGATTACAGCATGCCTTCTTTTGACGGAATCAGCGCCCTTACGATTACCCGTAACCATCACGCTTATATTCCGTTTATCATGCTTACCGGTTCTATTAACGAAGAAACTGCTGTGACTTGCATGAAAGCCGGCGCAGATGACTATGTGCTGAAAGAAAAAATTACCCGGCTGCCTTTTGCTGTGAAAGAAGTGCTGCGAAAGAAACAAGAGCAAAATGAGAAAAAGCAGATGGAGCAGCAGGTGAAAGAAAGCATGGAAGCGTACCGGAACCTAATCAACAGCATGAATGAAACGGTCTGGATCATGGATTTTGATGGTAAACTGCTTGATATCAACGACAGGGTTACGGAAGTGCTTGGCTATACCAAAGAAGAGGTTGTTGGCTCTGACATTTCTGATTTTGACAGTCAATTGACCAAATTAAAAATCCAAACCTTATTCAATACGTTGAATTATGGTGAAGCACAGGTTGTTCAGACAAAGCACAGGACTAAAAGTGGTAAGGAAATCCCGGTTGAAATCAATTCCAGGCTTATCCAGTATCAGGGAGAACCTGCTATTTTGTCTACAGCAAGGGATATTACCCAACGAAAAAAGTCAGAAAATACCAAAAGCTTCCTTCACCGGATTTCAGCTAAAGCCTTGCAAGTAACTCACATTAAGGAATATCTGCAGTTTATGCATCAGGAGCTGCAAGAGGTCATGAAAGCGAATAATTTTTATATTGCTCTTTATGATGGTAATACAGATTCTTTTACCCTACCGTATCATGCTGATGAGTATGACGACTTTACAACAGATAAACCAGTTTCTTTAGATGGGTCTTTAACAAAGTATATCTTACAAAACGGCAAACCTGAGTTAATTACTACTGAAAGAAACAAAGAGCTGCAGGAACAAGGACACATTGAGGTGAAAGGAACAAAGCCTGCTGTATGGATGGGAGCGCCAATAATTGATTCATCGCGCAATGAAGTAGTTGGTGTTATTGTGCTTCAGGATTACGCGGACGCTAATGCATATTGTGAAGAAGATTTAGATACCCTCAAGGTAATAGCGGCGAATATTGGTTTGTTTATCGAGCGTGTAAAAAGCCAGGAGAAGCTACAGTTGCTTAACAGGGCTGTTGAGCAAAATCCTGTTAGTATCGTTATTACAAATGCTGATGGAGTTATTGAATACACCAATCCCGCTTTTACCCGCATATCGGGATACTCCTTTGAGGAAGTTAAAGGGGAAAATCCACGGATACTGCAATCCGGAGATCATTCCAAAGAATTTTATAAAAACTTATGGGATACTATCCTGGCCGGCGATGACTGGCAGGGGGAGTTTCACGACCAAAAGAAAAACGGTGACTTTTACTGGGAACAGGCTGTTATATCGCCCATTCGCAACGACAAGGGGGAAATAACCCATTTTGTGGCTGTAAAAGAAGATATTACTGAAAAGAAGAAGGTTTTTGAAGAACTTAAAGCAGCCAAAGAAAAAGCCGAAGAAAGCGATCGGCTAAAGTCTGCGTTTTTAACCAACATTTCGCATGAAGTAAGAACTCCCATGAATGGAATCCTCGGATTCATTAATCTGATTGATGAGCCGGGTCTTGAAGATGAGGAGCGTAGCGAATATATTGATATTGTGAACCGCAGCGGACAGCGGTTGCTTGATACGATTAATGATATTGTTGAACTCTCAAGGATAGACGCCGGCGAATACACATTCAATCCTGAAAAATTTGACTTGACGGAATTGATGGAATATCACCTGAGTGTGTTTGAACCGGAAGCGCAGGAAAAAAACCTCACACTGTCTTTAGACCAGCAAGTCAGTTATCCTGAGTCCCTGATTTATTCTGACAGGCTGAAGCTGGAAAGCATCCTCAGCAACTTGCTTAAAAATGCTGTCAAATTCACCAAACAAGGCAAAATCAGTTTTGGGAATTACCTCAAGGATAATGATTTGGTGTTTTATGTGGAAGATACCGGAAAAGGCATCGATCCTGATAAGCATGATTCAATTTTCGAGCGGTTTGTGCAGGCCGATTTGAACCTGACGCGGGCTCACGAGGGTTCCGGGTTAGGGCTTTCTATTGTTAAGGCTTTTGCTGAGCTTTTAGATGGCAAAGTGTGGTTGCATTCTGAAACAGGTAAGGGCAGCACGTTTTATGTTTCTGTTCCTTACAAACAAGCTGATGAAAAAAGCACTGCAGAAGCAAATCAGTCACACTCCGGGAGCGCTGCTGAAACAGAAAAACTGACAAAAGAGGTAAATATTCTCGTTGCTGAAGATGATCCCTCGAGTTTCATGCTTTTAGAAGCGCTCTTCTCAAAAGAGCCCGTTAACCTGATTCATACAGAGACCGGCGAAGAGACTGTAAAACAAGCCGAAGTAAATAGCAACATCAACTTAATACTGATGGATATTAAACTCCCCGGCATAGATGGACTTGAGGCTACCCGGCAAATCCGGGCGTTCAATGCATCTGTCCCTATCATCGGTCAAAGCGCCTATGCCATGAAAGGCGATCGGGATAAGGCTATCAGCGCCGGATGTAATGATTACATAACCAAACCTTTTCGTCGTAAGGAATTGATGGCGATGATTCAAAAATATACTTCATAATAAAATGAAGATCGCCTGTTAGTATAATTCCTGTAGCATACTACTGTTTAAAAAAGCTAATCGCAACGCCCCCTCCCGGCGCCAGTTCAAACTTTAGCTCGCTTTCCGGGGTAACTAGCTTTTCTTCTATTGCGTAATCCGTTGGGTTATCGTTCCAGTGCGCATTTGCACCGTCTTTGTAAATAACCGCTTTGTAGTTTGCGTCTGGCTCCAGGAAATCAAGGTTCACAGAGATATCGCGGGATTTTTCATCGGTGATGGAACCTAAAAACCAGTTTCCGCTTTCGCGTTCCTGCCTTGCTATGGTTACATAGTCGCCTACCTCGCCGTTCAGTACTTTGGTTTGCTCCCAGTTTACACCCACTTCGCGGATAAACTGAAAAGCAGGATGCCCTTCGTAGTATTTTGGCAAGTCCGGAACCATCTGCACCGGGCTGTTGATGACTACATAAAGCGCCAACTGATGCGCCAGCGTAGTGTTAACCTGGTTGTTTTCCTTGTAGGGATTAAGCTTGATGTTAAAAATCCCCGGTGTATAATCGATAGGACCTGAAAGCATCCGGGTAAAAGCAATGATAGGAAGATGCTCAGGCGGGTTGCCACCATCCGAAGCCCATGCATTAAACTCTTGTCCGCGTAATCCTTCCCTGGTAATGGCATTGGGATATGTTCTGCGGATGCCGGTGGCTTTGATAGGCTCGTGGGCATTGATGGCGACCTGATGTTCGGCTCCTTTTTTCAAAACCTTCCGGTAATGATTCACCATCCACTGGCCGTGATGATACTCTCCGCGAGGGATGATGGTACCTACATAGCCGGTTTTTACAGAGTGAATGCCCAAATCGTCCATCAACTGATAAGCTGTGTCAAGCTGCTTTTCGTAAGTGGTAACGGCAGCAGAGGTTTCGTGGTGCATGATGAGCTCAACGCCTTTTTCGCGGCCATAAGCAACCACTTCTTCCAGGTCATAGTCGGGATACGATGTCACAAAATCAAAAATGCCTTCGCGGTCGTCAACGCCAATCCAGTCTTCCCATCCGGTATTCCATCCTTCCACCAGCAGCCCTTTGATGTTGTTGGCAGCGGCAAAGTCAATCATTTCCTTAGCATATTCTGTGGTGGCTCCGTGCTTTGTGGAGCTTTCTCCGTCGCCGTAAGAGTTCATATCCTGCGAACCGGCATAATCCCACGTTTTCCGGCCCAGGTGCATGTCCCACCAGATGCCGGCATATTTCATCGGCGTAAACCATTCTATGTCGCCAAGTTTGTTTGGCTCGTTAAGGTTTACAATCAAATCCGATTCAATCAGGCCGGGGGCATTTTCGGCTATCTGTATGGTTCTCCAGGGTGTGTTAAAAGGAACCTTGCGTTTAACCTTGTAGTCTGTACGCTCAGAACCTACCAGCACGCTTTTCATCTGTTGTTTTTCCGGGAATACTTTGAGCGTCATACCGGCATAATCGGTCAGGTTGGCTTCATGAAAACTCAGGTGCAGCCCTTTTTCCGTCCGCATGGTAATGGGTGTATTTACGGCATTATGTGGAATATGGCTTTGCGCCAGGTTATCATCGCTGCGGAATACAGTGGCGTCAATTTCGTTAAACTGGCTTGTGTTATACAAGTGCTCATAAATATCCCAGTCGCCGGGACTCCACCAGCAGGTATGATTTCCCGTAAGGTTAAACTCTGTATGTTCCTCAGCAATAAAAGCTTCATAAAAATCCTTTTGATTCGGAAACTCATACCGGAAGCCTACGCCATCATCATAAACCTTAAAAACCAGGTTCACTTTGCGTGGATTTTCTTTCTTTTCCTGCAACTGAACCGATAAGCGGTTGTATTGATTTTTTACATTTCTTTTCTCGCCCCAGGGCATCTCCCAGTTTTCTTCAAAAAGCTCCATCTGCCAGTCGATAATTTCCATTTGCTTGCCCAAATCTTCATCGTCAGTAAATGAAAAGCCTAATGCAGAAGTGTCAATAACAAACTTGTCTTTGTGCTTAACTGCATAAGCGGGTTGTCCGTCCTCCAGCAAATGAAACTCTACTTTAATATCCTGATTGGGCGATTGAACTGTTGCCTTTTTTGATGAATCTGACATGCATCCTCCTAAAATTAAAAGCATGGCAAGACCCCATGCCGCTATGGAAATTGATTGAATTTTCATGATTGTTTTGTTAATCTTCTAAATATGATATATATCACGAAAGTACAAAATTTATGGTTTCCGTAATATCCCGCCAGCTTAAACCGTTTGTGGGAAACGAGGAAATGTGAATGGTTGATTCGTTAATTGGTTAATTGGTTGATTAGTGAATAGTTAATTTGTGATTTGTTAATTTGTGATTCGTTAATTTGTGTTTCGTTAATTTGTGTTTCGTTAATTCGTGGTCATTTAATAGTCATTGATTGTAATTGATTGTAATTGATTGCCAACTGCTTATTGCCAACTGCCAATTGTCAACTGCTTATTGCCAACTTTTTTAAGCTTTTTGTGTTTAGGGTTCAAACAAAAAACATGAAACAAATTCTTTTATCTCTTATTCTGATAGCGCTATTACAGTCATGCACAACCATAGATATCACTGAGCAGGATGCTTTTGATGTGAAAAAGACCATTTCTCCGGATTTTTTCGACAATCATGCATACAATCAGGAAAAAGTTTCTATTTCGCACACCAAAAACGATTATCATCTGGAAGGATGGTATTTTACGAAACCAGGAAACCAGAAAACGGTTTTGTATGCCGGTGGAAATGGGTTTTTGATGCAAACCTCGCGACACATTATTCCTAACTTGCTGAAAAATGATGTAGACATTTTATTTTTTAATTACAGCGGATACGGGAATAATGACGGTGAACCCAGCATAGATAATCTGCGGCAGGATGGATATTCGGCGTTCCGGTTTCTTGCTGAGGAAAAAAACATCTCTGCTGATGATATTGTGATTCATGGTCACTCTCTTGGATCTGTGGTGGCTTCTGAGATAGCGTTGAGCAGAGAAGTTTCCGGGCTTGTGCTGGAGTCGCCGGTAACAGACGCCAATGATATGGTTGATGAATTGGTGCCGTGGTTTATTTCCCTGTTTATCCGTTTTGATATTGATGAAAAGCTAACCCAAAGCAGCAACCTCGAAAACATGAAAAAGTTGGATATTCCCGTGATGTTTGCTGTAGGCCGCAAGGATCAGATTACGCCTCCCGAGCTTTCAGAAAAGCTTTATCAGATTGCAGCAGAGCCCAAAAGAATTCATATTTTTGAAGATGGTGATCACAATGATCTTCCGGAACTGGAAGGATACAGAAAGGCATTAGCCGAATTTTATCAAAATCTGCCATGAAAGGAGTTCGCGAAAGAGGTTTAGAGCATGAGTTTGATTATCAGACTTCAGGCAGCAGTGGGCCGGGTGGTCAGCATGTTAACAAAACCCAGTCGCGCGTGGAATTGCGGTGGAACTTCGGAGAATCAGAACGGCTGACCGAAGAGGAAAAAGCCCAAATCAGCCAGCGACTGTCCACACGAATCAACAACCAGGGAGAGCTGCTGATAACCAGCCAGGAGTCGAGGTCGCAGCATGTGAATAAAGAAAAGACACGCGAAAAGTGTTTTGCCTTGATAGAAGAGGCTCTAAAGCCACGGAAAAAAAGAAAGAAAACCAAGCCAACGCGGTCATCCAAAGAAAAGCGATTGAAAAAGAAAAAGGCCCACGGCGAAAAAAAGCGCTGGAGGAAGCCTCCGTCAGCGGATTGAGTAACCTTTGCTTTGTTTCTTTATGTGTTTGCCCAAAGGTTTGCCGGCAGTCACTACCGCACTTAATAGCCTCAAAAGGGTTTTAATCTTTCATTAAGCATTAAACTATGCAGCTTCATGTAAGAGTTTCTGATATCTGATTTCAACTTTTCAGTGCGATTACAACCGGGGATTGTGTGGCTATGTTTTCTTTGTCTTCGTATCCTTCTTATTTAGATTATTGTGAAATATCTCAAATTACGGTTA
>JBNJGK010000137.1:0-7134 GCA_051747665.1 Bacteroidota bacterium
AAAGCTTTATGAACGGCTGGAAGCCGAAGACCGGTTGCTTACTGAAGCATCAGGCAATAACACAGATGCGTCAATGAATTTCATCCCCAAAATGAACCGCGATGAGCTTCTGGAGGGATATAATAAGATCATCGTCAATATTTATTCACCAAAACCTTATTATCAGCGGATACGCCGGTGTCTAAGCCATTACAAACGCCCCAAAAACGGGAATGCAAAAGTACAGCTAAACTACCTCACTGCTTTCATTAAGTCGTTGTTTATCCTCGGAGTTGCCAGCAGGGGCCGCCGCGAGTACTGGAAACTTATGTTTTGGACACTTTTCCGAAAACCCCGCTTAATTATTGATGCCATCACCTTTGCGGTGTATGGTTATCACTTCCGCACAGTATATGGGTTAAGAAACAAAAGCAAATAGAATTATGAAAACAATTGAATTCTATACCGCATTTGATTTGCTGCCAGGCAAAATAATACCTGTTGCTATAAAAGGTGTGAATGATGTAAATTCTATCCGGAATTATGTAACGCAAATTATGGCAATAAGAATGACCTTTGTTAGGATAAATAATTATTCACAATAAAAAATTAACACAATGAATTCATTAAGAATATTTTTAGGCGCATTAGCCGGGGCAGCCGCCGGCGCATTGGCCGGGGTTCTGTATGCTCCTGCAAAAGGATCGAAAACCCGTAAAAAAATTAAAAAGCGGGCCGAAGACTATTCAGATTCAGTAAAGGAAAAAACCGACGATCTGGTTGAAGGAATCACCGATAAATATGACAAGGTGAAAGAAGATGTTTCCGACTTTGCCGGTAAAAAAATAAAGTAACACCAAAAAGCAGCAAAGGGAAAGAAAACTGTTACGGCCGGAAAAGTTTAGTATTTGGGAATCTGTTTAAAGAAACAATAAAATTAAACCCAACGGGCCGTGACAGTTAAAGAAACTGCAATAACCCTTTACATAGATAATTATGGCCATAGTGGCCTTTATATTTATCATGTATGTTGCTAAAAGTATTATCTTTCCAATTGTTTTTGCAACAATTCTTGCAATTGTGCTCCACCCGGCTGTAAACCTGATCATCAGGTTAAAAATACACCGGGTTGCAGCCATTGTTTTGGTGATGCTTCTGACCTTTCTGATAATTGCCACCTTTGGCACACTGCTGTTTTCCCGGCCAGCCGCTTCACAGAATCCATACCTAATCTGGCTAATAGATTTACCGAAATGCTCAGCCAAATCACTTTCCGGATTTCGAGTCTTTTTGCTATTTCGCTAATAGCTATCGCAAAGCTAATTTTCGATCACATCGAATCATTAAAACCATATGGATTTTTACTGGGCGATAGCATGCCTGTGCCATCAAAAAGCAATCCTGTTCTCAAAAAATACAACTCAGGTGAAATACTGTAAAGCTCATGAAAATGGAATCAAACATCGCAATATATGTGAATAATGTAATTCTTAGACGAAATATTGTAAGTTTTGCTGTGACGAACAGCCTTAATTTTATCCTGTGAAAAAATTTGCACCTTTAAAAAAAGTGACCATAAACACCCTTGTTATTAAAAAGAGGGTGACCCGGTTTGGTGAAAGAACCTATGAAAAAACGCAGGAAGCCAACGTTTTCTTTTTAGGGATAGGTGATTTCTTTTTGTTTCTGTGGCAAGCAACAAAAGAAACTTTCTCCCTTGATTTTGAATTCAGGGAATTTCTGCGACAGTGTTATCAAATCGGGTACAAAACGCTACCGCTTATTTCGGTAACCGGCCTCATTATGGGCCTGGTACTTACCATCCAGTCGCGTCCGGTTTTAGCTGATTTTGGTGCGGTGTCCATGCTTCCCGGAATGGTAACATTATCCATCATCCGGGAAATGGGGCCGGTGATTACCGCGCTAATCTGTGCCGGAAAAATTGGTTCGGGTATGGGCGCCGAGCTGGGTTCTATGAAAGTAACGGAACAGATCGACGCCATGGAGGTTTCCTCCACGCATCCTATACGCTTTTTAGTGGTGCCGCGGGTTTGGGCTGCCATCTTGATGATACCGATTTTAGTTTTGTATGCCGATGCACTCGGAATACTGGGAAGCTGGGCCGGAGCAAACATCAAAGGCAGCGTCACTTTTGTGCTGTTTTTCAACCAGGCTTTCAGGGTGGTTGATTTTATGGACTTTTTACCCGCCGTCATTAAAACATTCTTTTTTGGCGCCGTAATCGGCCTCGTGGGTTGCTACAAAGGTTATACCGCAGGACGCGGCACAGAAAGTGTAGGCAAAGCGGCCAATTCTGCCGTGGTACTTGCCTCGCTGCTCGTGATTATTGTTGACTTGATTGCTGTTCAAATAACCGATATGCTTTTATAGGAAAAAAATAACAAATGGTTAAAAATGAACCGGTTATACCGGAAAATATAAAGACACCTGAAATGGTTATTGAAATTAATAACCTCAGCAAAGGCTTTGATGATATGCAGGTATTAAACAACTTATCATTAAGCCTTATCAACGGTGAAAACCTTGTAGTGCTGGGAAAATCAGGCTCCGGGAAATCGGTGCTTATTAAATGCATTGTCCGTTTGTTAAACCCTGACCGGGGAACAATTACAGTGTTCGGCAAAAATGTGAACACATTAAACAGCAAGGATTTGGGAGTGCTACGAGAAAAGATTGGCTTTCTTTTTCAGAGCGGT
Organism: Bacteroidota bacterium; assembly: GCA_051747665.1. GTDB lineage: Bacteria > Bacteroidota > Bacteroidia > Bacteroidales > JAIPAH01 > JAIPAH01. The sequence goes on from JBNJGK010000137.1 coordinate 2,697, forward strand.
GCGCTGTATGATTCTATGACCATTAAGGAAAACCTGGAATTTCCTTTAGTCAGAGTAAAAAAGAAGCTAACAAAAAAAGAAAGAAACATAAAAATTGAAGAAGTTCTGGAAAATGTAGGATTGTCAGATACATTAGACAAAATGCCCTCTGAACTTTCGGGCGGAATGCGGAAACGGGCAAGTCTGGCGCGTACTATTGTTGTTGACCCGATGATTATGCTGTACGATGAGCCGACCACCGGCCTCGACCCGGTAACCTCTGACGAAATAAGCGCTTTGATTAATGATGTTCAAAAAAGATACCTTACATCATCCATCATCATCACACACGATATTGAATGTGCCCGCGCCACTGCCGACAGAATTATCATGTTAAAAGACGGCGGCGTTTACCTGAAAGGCACTATCGACGAATTTGAAAATTCGACCGATAAGCTGATCCAGTCTTTCTTCAAATAAAAAATAAAAATATGGAAAATAATTCACCAAAGTTTAAAGCGCGTTTAGGAATCTTTATTGCAGTAGGAATCGGCATTTTTGTAATGGCCATTTTCATTATTGGCAAGCAACAGAATTTGTTTAATCCGGTATTTAAAGTGACTACCAATTTTCAAAATGTAAGCGGCCTGCAGGTAGGAAATAATATCCGCTTCTCGGGCATCGATGTGGGTATTGTCGATAACATTAAAATAATTAATGACTCAACCGTGCAGGTAGATTTGCTTATCAAAAAGAATGTACAGCAGTTTATAAAGGCCGACAGTTATGCAAGCATTAGTTCCTCAGGAATTATTGGCGACCGGATTATTATCATTACACAGGGAAGCAAAAGCGCTCCGGTGGCAAAAGACGGAAATCATATTTTGTCAAAAGAACCTGTTGAAACTGATGACATTATGAAAAGCCTGCAAACCAGCGCTGTGAGCGCTGAAGTAATTACACTGCAACTAGCTGAAATAATGATGAATATCAACAGCGGTCAGGGCACACTGGGCAGGTTAATCCAGGACTCAACCATTGCAGAGAATATCAACCTGACCATTGAGAATTTCAGAAAAAGTTCCGAAGGGCTGGATGAAACCATAGAAGTTACCAAAGAGAACGTTTTTGCTTTTATGATGAGCCTGCAGAAAACAGCCGGAAAAACCGAAGTTGCCTCCAATCAACTGGGCGAAATCATGACGAGAATCAACAAAGGCGAAGGCGCTATTGGGATGTTGCTTCGGGATACCACCATCGTCAAAAACATTGACGAAACCATTTTTAACCTTAAGGAAAGCAGCATTGGGCTGAACGAAAACATGGAAGCGCTCAAACATAATTGGTTTTTCAGAGGGTATTTCAGGCGACAGGCTAAAGAGAAGGAAGAAATGCGGATGGAGGCAGATACTATAATGCCTGCGGAAAACAAATAAGGGGCGGAGAGCATAGGGCTGAGAGCTGAGGGCAAAGAGCAGCAAAAGGCAGAAGGCTTATTGAATCAGGCATTTAACAGATACAAACCAAAATGAGGCTATCCTTTGCCCCCAAAGGGTCGGAAGGCTATAAACAAACAGCGGAGCCGGGATTTAGCCCTTAATATCAATAGATTGGACTAAAGTCCAGACTATTTTGAGTCATTAAAATCTGTTTACTAAATACCTGTTTCAATTAAAACATAAGCATTCATTGTTGTCCGATAAAAATGAAAAAATGAATTATAGATTAATAAGATTTCTCACCGCCTGAGGCGGTTCGAAATGACAGATTGTTACGTTGTTGAGGAGGGGGGGGGGGGGGGGGGGTGGGGGGGGGGCCGCCCCCACACAACCCCCCTCCCTCTCACCAATACTCTGAAAGCCTCGTCATTTCGACCGCAGGGAGAAATCTCAATTGTTTTACCGGACAACAATGATAAGCGATATTAAAATGTAAAAATGTGGATCAAAAGTGCGACAATCATAATTTTTCTTCTATTAACAGCAAGTGCTTATACTTTTGCACAGGATACTTTAGTGCGGCAAGATTCAACCCGGCTTTACGAAAACATCGAAACGTATTCTGAACGCAGCCAGTTTACCAAGTTTATGTTCCGCTTGTTTTTCAAACCGGTTTCGCCGGCACCGGCGCTAAAATCACCACATAAGCAGCTTATCCAGAAACCCTACAGCGCTTTTGAAGGAAAACCCATCAGGAAAATCAATATTGTAACGCTCAACCCGTTTGGAAATTCTATCGGCGACACCATCGAGGCATCGCTCAACTTTATATCCAGAGCCGGAAACAGATTCCATATAAAAACCCGGCCCGGCACCATCCGAAACCTGTTGCTTGTAGGTGAAAATCAACCCTTCGATTCGCTGCTGGTAAAAGAATCGGAACGCTTGGTACGTAGCATGAATTACATTGTCGACGTCTCTTTTTATACCGTTGCAGCGCCTGGAACAACGGATTCGGTTGATATATTTATACGCGAACTGGATAGCTGGAGCCTGATCCCCGGAGGCTCCTGGTCTGCCTCGCGTCCCGTTTTTAACCTTAGAGAAAACAATTTTATTGGCCTGGGCCACGAGTTTCAAAACGGATTTACGTTGAACCGTTCAACCGGCGATTTGGCTTACAGAATGAAATATTATGCCCCCAATATTCAAAGCACGTTTATTAATTCCACTTTACAATACGGCACCGACGAATCCGGAAATTTTATAAAAAGCTTTGCTGTGGACCGGCCGTTTTTTTCCCCTTTGGCGAAGTGGGCCGCAGGCGTAAATTTTTCGCAGCATGCACAAAAAGACACGATCTGGTCCAACAACATCATGCATTTCAAATACAATGCACAGGATTACTGGGCAGGAAGTTCCATGCCCATTTTCAGGGGAAATTCAGAATACAGTCGCACTACCCGCTTTATTTCTGCCGCGCGTTTTCTCCGGATCCGTTTTACTGAAAAACCGCCTGAAACGATCGACACCCTCCGTTTTTACAGCGATGAAAATTTTTACCTCGCCGGCATAGGTGTAACAACACGATTGTATGTAAAAGACAAATACATTTTTAAGTTTGGCATTACTGAAGATGTTCCCGTTGGGAAGGTGATTGGCCTTACCGGTGGCTATCAGGAAAAAAACCGTTTCGGGCGATTCTATGTTGGGGCGCGCTTTTCTTCGGGTAAGTACTACCCCTGGGGATACCTAAGCTCAAATATTGAATATGGAACGTTCCTCCGGTCGGCGCAAGCCCAGCAGGGCGTATTCCGGGCCGGGGCAAACTATTTTACCAGATTGATTGAAACAGGCCCTTGGAAATTCAGGCAGTTTATTAAACCACAGGCAATTATCGGCATTCGACGCAACGGTTATAGTGATCTAACTATCAACAACGAATACGGACTGAGCGGTTTTAACAGTCCGGTGCTATCGGGCAACAGCCGGTTATTGCTTACATCGCAAACACAATCATATGCTCCGTGGAATTTTATCGGGTTTCATTTTGGGCCTTATCTTAACTTTTCGCTGGGAATGCTTGGCGATGCAGAAAAAGGATTTCGCAACAGCAAGGTGTATTCACAATTAGGATTGGGTGTATTAATAAAAAACGACAACCTGGTTATGAATGCTTTTCAACTATCCATTTCCTTCTATCCTGTCATTCCCGGAACAGGAAACAATATTTTTAAGATGAACGCTTTTCAAACCACCGACTTCGGCTTCCGCGATTTTGAGATCGGGAAACCGGCCCCTATCATATTTAGATAAAGCAGCAATGTGTGAAATATGTAAGTTTTTATAAGATTTATGTATTGTTTCTGGCTTTTATGTGTTGTAATTTTACCTATGGATAATAATGCCTGGTTCAAAAGTGAATAAATTCAGGCTATTAGCGCTGAAGATTAGAACCGGCATTTAAATACAGGAGGCAGAAATGATTTTAAGAATAAAAAACATGAGAAGCCGTCGTTGTAAAACTTTTGTTCGGAAGGAGCTGAACAAACTGGGCGTTTACGACACTTTCGTTGAATTAGGTGAGGTAGAATTAAATGAAGCTTTATCTGAAGAGAAAATGCGGATACTGGATAGTGCTCTCAGGAGTGCCGGTTTGGAATTAATGAAAGATAAAAATCAAGACCTCATTGAAAAAACCAAGGCTGCCATTCATGAATTGGTATATCACACGGATGACATTCCCAAGCCAAACCATTCAGACTATATTAGTCAAAAAGTGAATCTCAGTTACAGCCTCCTTAGCAATACTTTTTCCAAGTCTCAGGGTATAACCATAGAAAAATATATCATCAAACAGCGGATAGAACGCATTAAGGAATTGCTTATTTACACCGACACCAACCTTGATGAAATAGCGTTTAAATTACACTTCAGTAGTGTGGCACATTTGTCGAACCAGTTTAAAAAGCTTACCGGAATGACGCCTTCTTTTTTCAGGAAACTACGAAGCCCGTCCC
>JBNJGK010000138.1:0-7116 GCA_051747665.1 Bacteroidota bacterium
GGCTCAAACTTAAACTCAATCGTATGATCGCCTTCCGGGATAACCATCGCGCGAAGCACATAATTTACTCTGAAATGCTCTGCCGGCTCTCCGTCAATGTATGCATTCCAGCCTTTCGGATAATAAATTTCTGAGAAAACAGCGAGTTGTTCCTGTGGGCTTTGACTTTCGTATCTCAGATGGTTCGGCTGATAATCAACAAGCTCTATTGATCCGGAAGCGTTTTCAGGTGCAGTGAAGCCTTGCAGTGCATCGCTGAATTGTTTATCTACGATAGCGGTTTGCTCAGGATTAAAACTGCTCAAAGCTTCAATCTCCTCATTGGCATTTTCAACCATTTGGTAGTTTTCTACAAACCAGGCATTACCCAGCGCATCAGGATTTTGCTGTGCCTGTGGCTGGCCGTTTTCACCCTGCACAATAAAGTATTTGGTGTTTAACATGTTTAACACCGGCATGTTGTTGTCTTTGATGTAATAATCAATGAGTTCCTGATAACGACGCAATTTTGCTCCGTGATATCCACCTATGGATTTATGGAAATAGGACGTGCTGGCATCGTTAAAAGTATTCACCGCTATGTTATAAACCCTGAAATTCGGGTCGTCATCAGCCAGGATTTGCTTATCAGCCCCGGAAGCCTGGAATGGTCTTTCCACACGGCTTTTGCTTACAAAGTGGTCGTTGTTTAAATATCTTTTGTTAACCGGCCACATGTCTATCAATACCAAAAAGCCGATAGCGGCAATAAGGCCACCGCTTTTCAGCATCTTCCGGCTGTATAGGAAAAGCAAACCTCCCGTAATCAGGATAAAGAAAATGCTTCTGAGTGTGTCGGCTCTGAATATTTCTATTCTGACTTGCTTAAGTTGCTCAGTAAATACCGCAATTTGATCGGCATATTGCGGTTGATTGGCTTTTTGGTCATCAAAAGCGGTTACTTCCTGGCTGCTGAAAAAATCAAAGAATGTGGTTGGCGTGATGTAAAAGATCAGCGCCAGTCCGGCAGTCAATCCCAATGCAATAAAAAACTGCTTTTGTTTTCTTTTCAGCTTTTCCCTGTCGCGATACAGTTGATATAATGTCATCATGGCTAAAGCCGGAATGGCCAGCTCAGCAATGACCAATGTCATGGAAACAGTTCGGAATTTATTATAGCCGGGGACATATTCCAGGAAAAAGTCTGTAAACCACATCATGTTTTGCCCCCAGGCCAGCATTACAGAGAGTATTGTTACAGCCAGCAGCGCCCATTTCAAATGGTTTCTGACAATAAAAAGCCCGAGAATAAACAAAAAGAAGATCACTGCGCCAACATATACCGGTCCGGAGGTAAAAGGTTGGTTACCCCAATATGCGTTTTGTTGCTGTATAGCCTGTCGCCACTGCTGGTCTACGCCCGAAAGGTCATCTACCTTGTTGCCAATCATACCTGTTCCACCGCCTTTTACATTGGGTATCATCAGTGAAACTGTCTCTTGTATGCCATAGCTCCATTGTGTAGCGTAATCCTTATCAAGTCCTGATGTTTTGTTATCCTGGTTTTCCGTTAGCTCAGACTCGCCTCTGATGGTGTATGGACTGTATTCATTGGTTAGAAGGATGTTTGTAATATTAGGGCCCACAGCCAGCAACCCGGCTGCCAGCAATAACCCGGTGGCCTTTAAAAATTTCGGGAATTCGTTATGCCTGATGTGATGAATGAGTTCGGCTATGCCCAGGGCTAAAAGTATGATAATCAGGTAATAGGTAATTTGAAGGTGGTTTGTGGAAACTTCCAGCGCTACAAACAGCAATGTTAGCGCGGAGCCTAAAATAAATTTACCTCGATATGTTAGATAAACCCCCGCAATTACGGGAGCCATGTAAGCGATGGCGTGCGCTTTGGAGTTGTGACCAGCTTCAAGGATAATGAAGAAATAGGAAGAAAAAGCAAAGGCAATAGCCCCAACGATGCTTAGCCATGGGTTTACACGAAAAGCCAGCAACAGAATAAAAAAGCCCAGCATGGTTAAAAAGACATAATCAGCGGGGCGGGGCAGACCTAAACGTAAAATCCGGTCAATATCCTTGATGAGGTTATTGGTGTATTTTACTGAAATCTGGTATGCCGGCATACCGCCGAACATGGAGTTTGTCCACAAGGGTTCCTCACCGGTTTCTTGTCTGAAATCGCGAATCTCTTTAGACATGCCTTTCCATTGGCTGATGTCTCCCTGCTTAATTTTTTTTCCGGATAAAACCGGACTCATATAAACAAGCGTAATCACAAGAAAGATAATGATAGCTGCTGGATAAGGTAGCCATTGCTTACCGGATAACATTTTCATGGGCCTGTATTTTAATTGTTCTTTTTCGTTTTTTTATCGTCAACTTCTTCGTAATCAACATATTCACCTAAGTCGTCGGTTTTTTTATGCTGATGATTTTTGTTTTTGTAATTGATTCGGATGTCACCTTCTTTTTTAGTCTGGTCCTGGTAATCTCGTTGTTGGCGTTTGTATTTTTCCTCTGTTTTTCGGATAAACCTTTTCAGGATATAGGGAAGCAAATATCTCGTGAAAAGCTTTGCCAGCAGGTAAATCAATAAAAGAAACAGCGCTAGTCTTATTAATCCCATTTGTTACTGATTTATTGTAGTGCGAAGATAGTTTTTTTCCCTTACATGGTAAAAGCGAGCGGCACGTAAAGCAGCCTTATACAGCAAAAGGAGGACTAAACGCTTCAAAAAGCGTTTAACCCTCCCTGCCGGAATATCTTTAATTCGTTTGCTTAGCGCTTGTCGAGCTTCTCGTCTGAAACGGATAATTTTTTTCTGCCTTTTGCACGGCGACGCGCCAAAACTTTGCGGCCGTCTTTTGATTTCATCCGGGCCCGGAAACCATGTTTATTTACGCGCTTTCTTCTCGATGGTTGAAATGTTCTCTTCATTATTCCAGTCCTTTAAATTTTTGAGTGTGCAAAAATAGAGATAATTTCCGGCATGCCAAAAAAATATTCCTAAAAAGCACGGATAAAACAAAAGCCTGCATAATCAGGTGACTGGTTTTACAGACTTTTGTTTGATATTACTTTAATTGCCGGTTATTTTTTCGGCATCTGTTTTAGCGTATATACCAGGAAATCCCAGAATTTTTCCACCGTCTTGATATTTACTTTTTCATCGGGGGAGTGTGGATAGCGGATAGTAGGCCCAAACGATATAGCATCCAGATTTGGATAAACCGCCTTAATCAGACCACATTCCAATCCGGCATGAATCACCTTCACTTCCGGAACTTTTCCGAAATTCTTGTCATATACGGACTTCATCGTTTTTAGAACCGGAGAATTCACATCCGGATTCCAGCCCGGGTAGGCGCCTTTGTGTTCCACAGCAGCTCCACCCAGTTCAAAAATCGCACGTATCATGTTGCCCAGGTCCATTTTTCTTGAATCTACTGAACTACGCTGCAGCGTTACAACAGTGATGTTTCCGTTTTCGGTTTTGATTACGCCCATGCTTGTGGATGTTTCTACTACCTCCGGCATATCGGCTACCATGCTCATGACGCCATTCGGAACGCCATAAACCGCATTAAGCAGGTTGTTTTGTGTTTCGCTGTCTATGATGGTGGCCGGACTGTCGGTAGCTTGAACGCTCACTTCCAGGTTTGGCTCTACTGATTTCAGCTCGCATTGCAGCGTTTGATTAAACTCTTGAACAAAGCTTTCAAAATCGGCGGCATTGGCTTCAGGCACAACTGCAATAGCTTCCCCTTCGCGGGGGATGGCATTACGGACGTCTCCCGAATTGAAGGAGGCCAGTTGCAGCTTATGCTTACGGGTTGATTCCCAAAGTAACCTGTTGATGATTTTGATGGCGTTGCCGCGACCTAAATGGATATCAAGTCCAGAGTGTCCGCCTTTGAGGCCTTTAGCTATAATTTTGTAGGCTTTTGAGCCTGCCGGAGCTTCTTCTGTTTGGTAACTGAAGCTGGCTATGGTATCCATGCCGCCGGCACAACCAATATACAGTTCGCCTTCGTCTTCAGAATCCATGTTAATCAAAACATCGCCTTTCAGAAAACCTTCTTTCAAGCCAAAAGCGCCGGTCATGCCGGTTTCTTCATCAACGGTAAAAAACGCTTCTATGGGGCCGTGCTCCAGCGTGTTGTCTTCCAGCACAGCCATGGCTGCGGCCACGCCCATGCCATTATCCGCGCCAAGCGTAGTGCCTTTAGCCGTAACCCATTCGCCATCTACATAAGCATCAATAGGGTCTTTTTCAAAATCATGATCAACATCATTGTTTTTTTGCGGAACCATATCCAGGTGCCCTTGCAGAATGGCGGTCTGGCGGTCTTCGTATCCAGCAGTAGCCGGCTTGCGGATAACGATATTGCCGGTGGCGTCCTGCTCTGTTTCGAGACCAAGCTTTTTACCAAAGGATTTAACAAATTCAGCTACAGCTTCTTCTTTCTTTGAGGGTCTTGGAATCTGTGTTAACTCATAAAAGTTTTTCCACAGTTTTTCGGGCTTTAAATTTTGTATTTCTTTACTCATTATACATTGATTTTTTGATAATTCTTATTTCAAGATGAACGGGTAAAAGTAATATAAATTTTAGAATTGTCAGTTTTGTTATCAAATGCTGAGTATTGCGATAAGCTCATTTAAATGAGAATATGATTAATCTGATGGCAGAGGAACAAAATATTCATATGTTATACACAACAATGATTGTAACAGAATATTTTCAAAATTATTGACAAAAAGGAGATTGATTATTTATTATCATCACTTTGCTTATGCAACAAGCTGTTTTGTTTGATTGAAAAAAAATCCATTATTTTGCTGCGCATTGGATTTCATGAATTAAAAAACACTTTTCTATTGAACAATAAAGTGAGTTGACTTTTAAATATGAAATAATATAGATAAATGTATGGCTAAGGAAAACAAGAGTGCTAAGAAAGGCTTTTTTGAGCGCGTCTTAGACAAAATTGAAGTGGCTGGAAACAAATTGCCCCAGCCGGTTACATTATTTGCGATCTTGATGGTATTTACCCTGTTTCTATCCTGGATTTTTGGTGGCGTGACGGTAGAACATCCCGGAAAGGGAACCGGTATGCTGGATAGCGAGGGAAATCCTGTGGATACCATAGAAGTAATAAATCTGCTCTCGCGAGAGGGATTCCAGATGATCATGACCCGCATGGTGGATACCTTTGCTGAATTCCCGCCTTTGGGATTGGTTTTGGTAGTCATGCTCGGAATCGGCGTGGCAGAGCATACGGGTATGATATCCGTGGGTTTGCGGCTGTTTGTTTCTAAGGTGCCGAAATCCATTATTACGTTTTCTATTGTTGTAGCTGGTATGGTAAGCTCTGTAGCTGCTGATGCCGGATACGTTGTATTAATTCCGTTGGGGGGTGCTATTTTCTATAGTATGGGACGACATCCGCTGGCGGGCATCGGTGCGGCTTTTGCCGGTGTGTCGGGTGGTTTCGGAGCCAACTTCCTGCCTACCGGACTCGATCCGATGATTGCAGCCTTCACGGAACCCGCAGCACAAATCATTGATCCGGACTATACCGTCAATCCGCTCTCCAATTATTACCTTATGGCCGCCTCTGTGCCGCTTATCGGTCTGGCAGGGACATGGGTTACTGAGAAAATCCTGGTGCCACGGCTGGGAACTTATAAGCCCAGCGATGATTTAGAAATAGAAGCGCAGCAACCGATCAAAAAAGAAGAACGTCAAGCCCTGAAATGGTCACTTGGCGCTACGCTGCTATTTCTGGGGTTAATTGCCATGACGATTATTCCTGAAGATGGTTTATTACGCGGCGAGCCTGACCCGGAAACGGGAGTACGCAGTTTCAGACCGTTTTATGATTCGCTTGTGCCGATTATGTTCCTGGCCTTTTTTATTGCAGGATTGGTTTACGGAATCAAATCCAAAACCATTAAAAACGATAAGGATGTCTCAAACATGACGGCCAAAAGCATGTCAACCATGGGGCTTTATATTGTGATTGCTTTTGTGGCAGCGCAGTTTGTGGCTTACTTCAATTGGTCTAACTTAGGTAGCGTAATCGCAGTTCAGGGTTCAGATGCCCTGAAAGCTGTTGGCTTTACAGGTGGTCCTCTGCTGGTTGCATTTATTCTGGTTTCCTCTTTTGTGAACCTCATTATGGGAAGCGCTTCTGCTAAGTGGGCGCTGCTTGCGCCGATATTTGTTCCGATGCTGATGCTGATGGGCTTTTCTCCGGAAACAACCCAGGCCGCGTATCGTATCGGAGATTCTTATTCCAATATCCTTACGCCGTTATTGCCTTATTTCCCATTGGTAATTGTGTTTGCACAGAAATACGAGAAAGATGTAGGAATCGGCACGCTGATATCGATGATGCTGCCTTTTGCCATTGCCTTTGCGCTGGTGCGTATACCGATGTTTTTGCTATGGATATGGGCACGTCTGCCACTCGGAATTGAAGGGCCGATCTTCTACTGATAAAGGTGGACGATCTTTTTGGTTTCGAAAAACGGTTCTGAAAAAAACCGGCTTACCGGATAGATATTATGCTTCCAGGGGATTTGCTGAAGTTCGTCTTCAAAATCCCCGCCTTTAAGGTAAATGATGCCGTTTGGGATTTCATTCCGGTTTGTTTTGTGGATTTTGGTTTTTATCCACTCAAAGAATTTTGGCAGGTTGGTTACAGCGCGGCTGACGATGAAATCATAGCGCGTTCTGGTTTTTTCCCCGCGACGCTGTTCAGCGGTCACGTTGCTTAGTTCTAATGTTTCTGCAATGGCTTCCACAACTTTGATCTTTTTGCCAATTGAGTCAATCAGATGAAATTTTGCCTCAGGAAACATAATGGCCAGCGGAATGCCCGGAAAACCGCCTCCGGTTCCAACATCCAGTATCTTTGTGCCTTCAGAAAAAGAAACAACCCGGGCAATGCTTAGCGAATGCAAAATGTGGCGCTCATTAATGTGGTCAATGTCTTTACGCGAAATAACATTGATTTTCTGATTCCATTCCCGGTAAAGATCAGGCAACCTGTTAAGCTTTTCCAGCGCCGCATCGCCTGTCTGCGGGAAATATGCTTTTATCAGATCCGGTAT
>JBNJGK010000139.1:0-5824 GCA_051747665.1 Bacteroidota bacterium
ATTTACGCTGATTAGTCTTTTTCTGGCACATCAAATCGGATTTGCTCAATCTTTAGAACTCTCTACAGATAACGATGGCGCATTAGATAACGAACAGGCTGTTACTTTTGAGGGAAGCCCAGAGGAATCAACAGTTTACGCTTATGTATTTGCAAAAAACATTAGCGATGAGCCCGTCGACGTTATGGTTCGCCGTGAGGAGGTTGATTTGGTTGATGGAACTGTAAACAGCTTATGCTGGGGCTCTTGCTTTGCCGAAACCGTAGACACTTCACTTTGGTCAATTACAATAGAGCCCGGTGAAACATCCGATGATTTTTACGGCGATTTTAAGCCTAAAGGGAACACCGGAACCTCTGTCATAAAATATTATTTTTATGACGAGCGAAACCCGGATGATGAAGTTAGCGTTGAAGTACACTACGAAATCACGGAAAACACCAATGAATCAACCTTAACCTTAATACACCCTGAAAGTGAAGAAATTATTGATTATGAGGAAACATTGGTTGTTAACGGTAGTATGGATGAATCTTTAGTGAAAGCCCGTGTGAACATCCGCAATGATGATGAAATTCCCATTGATATTAAAGTCCGGAGAGTTGAAAACAGCCTCATTCCGGAAACTGACAACTATTTCTGCTGGGGGGCCTGCTTCGGAAGCTCTGTAGATACTTCCACAATCTCCTTAACTATAGAACCAGGAGAAGTTTCAGAAGAATTTTACGGGGATTACCTGCATGAAGGCCATGAAGGAACATCCAGCGTAAGCTACTATTTTTATGATGAGCGTAACCCGGAAAATGAAACCGGAATAGAAATACATTACAAAGTTGAAAGCACCGGTATAGAAGATTTGGATGCTATCAAGGAACTTCAGGTTTTTCCTGTACCAGCCGACCGCTTTTTAAAGTTCAGAATTAACTGGAAACAAAATCCTGAAAATGCACAAATAAATATTTTTGATCGGACGGGAAAAGTGATACTAACGAAACCCGTTGATAATGCGCAAGAAACTAAAATAAATACGGCTAAACTGAAAAACGGAATTTATTTTTATAGCATTACTGAGCAAAACAAAGTAATTGCCACAGATAAATTCGTAGTAGCACATTAGTTTATAACCAGTATAGACTGGAATAAAAATTATACATAAAAAGGGCTTCGAGCCCTTTTTTTTATTTTCCATAAATAATTCAAGACACTACTGCTCTGTTCATTATAACCCAACTTAAAAGCTAAAAAATCACAAAGCCATAAATAAAAGATATAACATTGGCACAGACCTTGTTAAAATTTTATTAATTTTACATCGGAGGTATAACTAAATTTTGATTCTAAATGCGAATAAAGAGACTGATTTTATTGGTGATTCCTGTGTTGCTGTTTTCTTATTTGCTTCAAGCCCAGTCAATCGATTATGAATTAATTGATGATGTTTACGAATATAGCTACAAGAATATTCCTGATAGCGTATTTCAGGAAAGCGATCAACTTTTTCAGCAAAGAAAATATCAAAAGGTTATTGAAATCCTTTTACCTTATGCGCAACAATCTGAGAACTTCCCAGACAGCCAGGAAGAAGCTGAAGCGTGCCATATGTTAGCTACAGCAATGCTTAACTTCCAGAATCCACAAGGCTATGTTTACCTTGAAAAATTACTAAGGTGGTCACATCATAACAACGCAGATCATAAAACTGCGGAATACTACATTCATTACAGTAATATTCTGACATTTAACAAAACCATGTTTGCATATGAGTTAGCAGAACAGGCTAAAAATATGTTAGAAAAAACACCCAATCAGTCTATACCCCTTTTGCTCAAGTCCTGGCAGGTTAGTGGAAAAAACCTGCTGTCGCAAGGTAAACCTGCTAAAGCAATAAAGGATTTTAAAAACGGAATGGCACTTTTGCAAAAAGGAGAAGGTGATTTACATCAGCATCAGCAGCTCTATTCAAATTTGTCTATTGCCTTCAACATGACCGGACAAGCAGATTCTTCGCTCAAGTATTCGCGTAAAGCGCTAAAAATATTGCAGAATATGCCCTCAGCACCAGAAATGTCCATTTCCAATGTCTATGGAAACTTATCAAGGGGGCTGATGCTGAATAATCAGTTGGATTCTGCGATTTATTACCGCAAGCAAGCCTTAGACATAAATCAAAAGCTCACCGGAAGCAAAAGTCAGCAGACCGGTGGCAGCTATTACCACCTTGCTGACACCTATTTATACAAGGGAGATTATGACAGCGCACTTTATTACATTCAAAAGTCGATATTAACAAATTATCCCGGAATAAAGGATACCCTCACCTATGAGAAACTACCTGAGAAGCTTGAAAGCAACAGCAATGTGAATGCAGTACTGCAAGGGCTTATGGAAAAAATCCTGATTATGGAAAGCCTCTATGATGAAACCTCTGACAAAAAGTGGATAAGCCTGATTGTTGATCACTATTCTTCAGTTGCCAGGCTCGCAAACCAACTACAGCGTTCTGTAAACCTTCAGAGCCTGCCCCAGGTAATAGAATTAAACCGGCAAGGATATGTGGAAGCTTTAAACGCTCTTGAAAGATACAAGAAAGCAAACCCGGATGAGTACATTCTGGAAGACATGTACTATTATGCTACTGCCACCAAAGCCAAAACACTTTTGTATCAGATTTACAACATGCGCAGCAAAGCCGGGACTCAACAAGACGATCAGCAAAAAAACCAAAGAAACAAGCTGGAAAACAAGCTTAACAACCTTTTAGTAAAACGACAAACAAATACAGATTCGTTGATGCTCGATTCGCTGAATAAGCAAATTCTATTAACCAAGATTGCTATCTCAGGCCTCATCGATCAATCCATTACCCGGCCATCCTCCGATGATGAATTTGAAACATTAGCAAAACCTTTAAAGCTCAAAAGGATACAAACTGAACTGGACGCCGATGAAGCTTTTGTAGAATTTGTAATCAGTGAAAATCAGATTTATGCTTTTTATGCTACCACAGAGAAAATATCAATGCATAAAATTGCGCGGAACGAGAGCTTTGAACGAGCCTATCGGGATTTTCTCAGAAATATCAAAACCGGCAATGCATGGTCTAAGTCTGAACTTACTGAAATTCTCCTAAAGCCTTTTTACACTGAGATTCAAGACAAAGACCATTTCGTCATTATCCCCGATAATGAGCTTTATAATGTCCCTTTCGAAGCGATGCATGTGCCATATGAGTCCAGGGCTCTTATTGAACAACATACTATCAGCTATCATTATTCATCACGCTTATGGCTGGAGTCTAAGAATAAAACACAGAAGTTTTCAGGTGAAGAGATACCCTATGATTTGATTAGCTTTGCTCCCGGATTCAAGGATAAAAGTAACGCCGCCATAGCTCAGAATGTCAACTACCGGAATATCAACCTGGAAGACTATTCAGAGATGTTTGAAAGCAATGACCGCAATTACCTTGCTCCACTGCCCTACTCACTGGAGGAAGTTAATTTAATCAACACATTGTTTGCTGAAAAACAGCACAAAACATTACTGCATCAGGAAAACAGGGCTACGGAAACCAATCTCCGGTCTGTGCCAGCTACAGAAATCCTGCATATTGCCACGCACGGTTTTTCAAGTGAAAAATCACCTGAACTATCTGGTCTCTTCTTCACTAAAGAAAAAGACACAGATGAGTCAACCGATAAAGATGGCATTTTATATATTAACGAGCTGTTTGGTTTAAACCTGAATGCAAATCTGGTTGTGCTTTCAGCCTGTAAAAGCGGTACCGGAAAAATCCTGAAAGGAGAGGGAATTTATGCGCTGCCGCGCGGATTTATTTTTGCCGGAATACCTAATATGATTGCTTCGATGTGGAAAATTCACGACGAAAAAACCATGACCTTAATTACATCGTTTTATGATGCAGTAGCTAAAGGCGAATCTTACCGGAAAGCTCTGCAATCTGCAAAAGTAAAAATGATTGAAGAAGGCGAATTACCTCTAGACTGGAGCGGAATGATCTTAATAGGATATTAAAACCGCAGGTCTACGGTTTTTCAATTTCTATTTTACCACAATAAAGCAGATCAAAGTCGCTATTCATCAGTTTCCAGTAATAAAGGCCAGGTTCTGACACCTCCGTTATTCGAACACCATCTTTTCCGGCGCTTTTTTCTAAGACAAGGCTGTCGCGGTTGTTCCTTAATATAAAAGTCAATTCTCCTTCCGGAGCCTCCCAATTAATCTCAATATGCGATTTTGGTTGTATTTTTTGATAATGATCGGACTGCAGCCTGAAGTCATTGCTCCGCATTTGCTCCTGCCCAAAGCGCGAGGCAAGGCTTTCCAGTTGTTTGTTGGGCTCAAAGCGCGCTAATAAAACTTCATCTTCACTTGCCTTGTCAGCACTTTCTTTTATTGATTCAGCAGGTACCTTCAACGTATCTTTTTGCTTGGCTACATCTTCAATTTCAATAATCTCTACGATTTTAGGACTTTGATTTCCTGAAAGCTGACTATCTGCTGTTTCAGGCTGTATGGACTGATCCGTTCTTAAAAACAGATACCCTCCTAACCCTACAAGAAGAGTAATGCCTGCCGCCACAGAAACCCATTTTACAGGCTTCAAAGTATATTTTTTTCCTGCAGGTTTTTGTGTTTTCAGTTCTTCGGAAATCAGCATCTCATGCACATGCATCACTTCATCAGCACATTGATCACATTCTTTAACGTGATTCAGGATAGCTTCAGGTAAATCCTCTTGTTTGCCGCTCGCAAGAGCTTCAGCATATTGTGCTATTTGTTCTTCTGATAGGTGTTTCATAATTACTCTTATTTAGAAAAAGTGTAATCAAACAAAATACGAAACGTTTTCCGGTCATAATTAGAACGCTGTACAGTGCCGTTCAAGCGGTTTATCATCTGATCAACCCGCTTATTGAGCCATATACGAATGGCATCTCCTCCAACAGCCTTTTTTTCAACGCGTTTAACTACTTCTTCGAGCAAGGCATATGCCTCCTGATTTTGATTTACAACCCCGTTTTTCAGTATTTTGTCAAGTTCATAATTTTTGTAACCCTTATGGTAGTCATAAAGATCATCATTTGTAACAGGAATCCCGTATAACACCTTTAAGAACAGTACTAAGCGTGCACTCTCGTCAGCAAAAAGCGTAATAATGTTTTTCAAAAACTGTGCTTCATTATTAATCACCATTTTATGCTCAACAGACGATTCCGGAATGTTTCTGGCGAAATAATCGGTTGGATCATGGTGCTTAACATGGTCCCAGTTTTTTACATCAGAACGGATAACTTCACAACACATCCTGTAAAGCACAGCCGTTAAATACGTTTCGGGTTTTGAATTGCCCTGGAAAGCAGACTGAATTTTGCTTTTCTTTTCCACGTATTTCCGCATGAGCTCTTGCTCTGTGTCTTCTTTTTCCCGATAGGGTATAGCATTCCTGACCAGCATTTTATTGACTACTTTTTTTGCCAGTGAATAAACTTCTTCCACAGAGAAAACTTCTCCGGAATCTTCCTGATGTCCTCTTTTTGCTGAAATCCGCACTTGAAATTATCAAATTACTACTCTCCGCAAAGATAATTCTTTTAGGTGTTTCCTGCAAAGAAAGCATAACATCTGCAACCCACTCATGATCAGTGCCATTAATGCCTTTCAAAGAAAGTGCAGGTTTTACTGCTAATGACTTAAACATTAAAATATGGATTGCAGATGTTTTCATAGTTATTCGTGTTCTTTTAAGATGATTTATTTAGCCTTGGCTTTAGAACAACCTAACTCTTCGGTTGTGCAGCCG
>JBNJGK010000139.1:5924-7097 GCA_051747665.1 Bacteroidota bacterium
TCTTTGTCATCGTCGCTGCATCCTGCAAAAACGAGAATCATCAAAGCCATTAATGCTGATAAATAAAGTTGTTTTTTCATAATAATACATGTTTTATTTGTTGGTTATGTATCATTAGTTGAAACAACCCATCAGAAATGAAAAAAGAAAACAAATCTTTTAGACGGAATTTATAAAAACTAAGGGGTGTGAACGTGATTACTTATTGAATAAAGAAATGCGACTTTCACAGGGCTAAATATCAAAATAATACTTACAAACCTAAAAACTTACAAACTTATTAAACTGAACTCATTCATCAGTCTCTTCCGTAACAGCTCCTGATTTCACCTCTTCGCCTTCAAAAAGCGCTTCGGGGTATTCAATATCATACAGGAAAAGACCGCGGGCCGGCGCTGAGAAACCGGCAGAGGAACGTTCTTGTTGCTGAATAACACGGTGCATATCAAGGGTGCTGAGTTTATGCTGACCGATGTCCATAAGCGTTCCAACGATGGCTCTTACCATATTTCGTAAAAACCGGTTTGCCCGAACCGTAAAAACCAGCATATCACCTTCATCTTTCCAGTCTGCCCGGTAAAGATCGCACAAATTGGTGGCTGTTTGGGGATTCGCTTTCGCGAAAGATGTAAAATCTTTGTAAGAATAGAGTATCTCAGAAGCTTCATTCATGCGCTCAACATCCAGGTCTCCGTAAAAATAATAAGACGTAGCAAAGCGAAAAGGGTCTTTCTTTTTGGTTATGTAGTATTTATACGTTCTTGACAGGGCGCTAAAACGCGCATGTGATTTTGGATGAACCGGAAACACATCATAAATCGCAATCTCACAAGGCAAATAATTATTCAAGCGAAAGACAAAATGCTGTATCGCATTAGCGTCTCCCAAATCCTGATCCAAATCAAAATGGGCATAAAAAGTGCTGGCATGCACTCCCGTATCAGTTCTTCCGGCTCCAATAAGGTTCACTTTTTCGCGTAAAAGCATACTTATGGCATGGTTCAATGTTCCCTGCACTGTATCCGCGTTTGGCTGCACCTGCCAGCCATGATAATGACGGCCATTATATGCTAACTTAATGAAATAGCGATTTTTATTCATAATTATGGTATCTCTCTCACAAATATATTATTTTTTAAGAAAGATCAATAGAAATAGTGAGGTTTTTTATAA
>JBNJGK010000140.1:0-7083 GCA_051747665.1 Bacteroidota bacterium
CGTAAGGTGCTTTTCAGGTGGAATATTGCTGACGACGGAAGCGCCTGCTTTTGCGGCGGCTTCAGCAATAAGCCACAGTGCAGCGCCTAATCCGTTTGACCAATCCATGATAATCAAATATGAGTTGCCTGACCCAACATCGGTTCACATACAAATCCGGACGATTGACGGAAGAGTAGTGAAAACGCTGAAGAATAAATCTTTATCAGCAAAAAGCAAGGTGGAATGGGATGGAAGCAATGCCGCAGGCTATGAATTGCCGGCAGGAGTGTATCTGTATACGATTACAACAGCCAATGCAAGCGTCTCAGGGAAAATTGTTAAAAATTAAATTTGTGTATCACATTCAGCCCGGTATGTGAAAAGACCGGGCTGAATGTTTACCTTTGCCAGCAATCAGCAACCTATGGATTTATCTGTTATCAAATTCCAGCTCAAATTCAGGAAAGTTGTAGCCATTGTAATTGCATGGCAGATACTGGCTATCCTTAATACCTTGTATATGTTTGGCTATATGAATTCCTTGCTGAGCATAACAATCCCCTATAACCTGGCTCAAAGCCTGCTTTATTCATTCATATCGGCCTCTTTGGGTGGGTTTCTTTTTGGTGGACTGGAATTATTCTATCTAAAAAACGCATTCAGGAAAAGGCCCTTTGGTGGCGTGATGATTCTTAAAAGCTTGATTTATATTGTGCTTTTGATTATTGTCTATTTTGTTTCCATTTCTATTTATTTTAAAAACGAGTTGGGTGATACGGTTTTTAGCATGAAAATTTATCACAATGCTTTTCAGTTTATTACACAAGGGTATGTTTTACTTGAAATTGCATTTTGGTTTTTAGTAATTGCGGGAACGTTTCTATATCTTGAAATTAGTGACCGGTTTGGCCCGGGAGGGTTAGCCGGAGTTTTAAAAGGGCGCTATCACCACCCCAAAAAGGAAACCCGTATTTTTATGTTTATGGATATTAAAGATTCAACATTAATTGCTGAACAATTGGGGCACAGGCGTTACTTTAATTTTTTAAATGATTTTTTTAGCGATATCACAGACTCTATTATTTTTTCAAGGGGAGAAATATATCAGTATGTTGGTGATGAGATAGTTGTTTCATGGACATTGAATAATGGGCTTAAGCATGCCAATTGTTTGCAGTGCTTTTTTGACATCAAAAACACGATGAAGAAAAAACAATATCAGTATCAAAGCCGGTACGGCATTATCCCTTCCTTTAAAGCCGGTTTTAATCATGGCGAAATTATGGCAGGTGAAATGGGTGTGGTAAAGCGAGACCTGGTTTTTAGCGGCGACGTGCTGAACACAGGCGCACGTATCCAGGAAAAATGCAATGTGTATGAGGTAGATAATTTGATATCCAGGGATTTGTTAAAATTTATTGACATTCCTGAAGGATACTCCATAGAAAAAGTAGATTCTGTAAAATTGCGTGGGAAAAAAACAAAAACAGAGCTTTATACTGTCAAGAAAACTGATGGTTAGATTTTATTGTTTTTAGAACTTCTGTATGTTTTCTAAAGTAAGGGCGTGGAATTGATTTTTCTGCTTCTACTGATTTTATGATTTTTTAGACCTCAGCAAAAACTGCGCTAAACAAAAAGGAGCAGAAAAAAATATATGTATTTAAACGGCTATTAGTGCAGCATAAGTTGTCCAGTAAAATGAATGAATACCTTGAGGAAAACCGGAGAAACTAAAGGCTGCGAGAAAGAGTTACCTGTAAGATACAGATGTTCAATTATTTAATAAGCATTTGATTATTATTGCATTACAATAAATTTACAGGGTTGGTTTGCTAAACAAAAGCTATCCTGAAGTGGAATGCTTTTTGAAAAAGCTTAAATTTGGCCTTTAAATGAAACAAGAAACCAGAACAGAATCGGATTTTATAGGAGAAGTAACTCTGCCGGCTTCAGCTTTATATGGAATTCATGCCTGGCGGGCAAAGCAAAATTTCCCATTTGCCTCGGCTTTTCATCCGGAGTGGTATAAAGCGTTAGGCATGGTTAAAGCAGCTTGTTATATAACTGCGAGGCGTTTTCAGGAGGCAGTTGAAGAAAAGTTTGGTAATACGAACTCAATCCCGAATGCTGTCGCGAATAAAATCCCGAAAAATATTCTTAGTGCCATAGAAGAGGCTGCTATGGATATCCAGCGCGGAGAATATTTCGATCATTTTATCATTTCGGCCGTAAGCGGAGGGGCCGGGACAAGTATAAACCTGAATATCAATGAAATTGTTGCCAATGCAGCGCTGATAAAGCTGGGCGAAAATCCGGGGAATTACAATCGTATTGATCCTATCGAGCATGCAAACCTATATCAGTCTACAAACGATGTGATTCCCACGTCATTAAAAGTAGCTGCGATGCATCTGCTTAATGAGCTGGAAAATAAGATAAATGATTTGCGGAGTAGCACAGAGAAGCTCGAACGCCAATACGGAAATACGGTTCGTATGGCTTACACGCAGATGCAGGAAGCGGTACCCTCTAGTTACGGGATGTTATTCAGCTCATGGTCTGATGCGCTTTCGCGCGATTGGTGGCGTATAACGCGCTGTCATGAGCGCATCAAAGTAGTGAATTTAGGAGGCAGCGCCGTGGGTACGGGATTAACCGTTCCGCGTTTTTTTATCATGGAAGTAGTTCCCGAATTGCAGAGGCTTACGGGCTTGCCTGTAACACGCGGCGAAAACCTGGTGGATACAACGCAAAACCTTGACAGTTTTGTAGAAGTACATGGCATCCTGAAAGCACATGCAGTGAACCTGGAAAAAATGGCTTCGGATGTCAGGTTGCTGGCCTCGGATATCTCTGAACCTGAAGAATTATCCATCCCGCCAAGGCAGGTAGGAAGCTCCATTATGCCTGGAAAAATCAACCCGGTGATCAGCGAATTTGTGATTTCATCGGCTCATAAAGTGTATTCGAATGATATGCTCATAAGCAATATGAGCGGACAAGGTTCTTTGGATTTGAATGCCTATCTTCCGGTAATCGGGCATGCGCTGCTCGAAAGCCTGAAATTGCTTATAGCAGCTACAGAAACTTTAAAAAAGAATCTGTTCGACGGGCTGGAAATTGACAGCGAAACGAGCCGCGAAAAAATGCTGCAAAGCCCTGGGATTGCTACGGCACTGGTGCCGGTTTTAGGATACAACAAAGCAGCAGAAATTGCATACGCAATCAAGGAATCCCAAAAGGATATCTTTCAGGTTAACGAAGAAATGCAGTTTATGGATGCGGAGCGCCTTAAAGAAATTATGAAACCGGATAACCTGCTTAAGCTGGGGTATTCCGTGAGCGATTTTTAAGTCAACTATGAAAAAAGGAAAAGAGTCAAAACCACATATCGGCATTTTTGGTCGCAGAAATTATGGTAAAAGCAGCATTATTAATGTGCTGGCCGGTCAAGATATTGCCATCGTATCGGATTATGCCGGCACTACGACCGATCCGGTAAAAAAATCAATGGAAATATCCGGAATTGGAGCAACGATATTGGTGGATACAGCCGGAATTGATGATGAAGGAGAACTGGGCAACAAGCGCATACAGAAAAGCCTGTCGGTTATCAAAACTATTGATTTGGCTATTTTGATAGTAGCCGGCAATCAGTTTGGCCATGAAGAAGAAGAGTTGATAAAGGAGTTTCGCGCCTTTAAGGTGCCTTTTGTGATTATACACAACAAGGAGGATAAGGAACCCTTAAACGAGGAAAAACACAGGCAGTGGCGCGATAATTATCAAACTGATGTAGTAACCTTTAGTGCGCTTACCGGAAACGCAGATGAAATCGTGCCCGTGATTCGTAAAAATATGCCGGAAAGCGCTTATAAGTCCGGAACACTGATAGGTGATTTGATTTCTTACGGCGATGTGGTACTTATGATCACCCCGATTGATATAGAAGCTCCTGAAGGACGTATGATACTGCCTCAGGTGCAAACCATCAGGGATATTCTGGATAACGATGCTGTAGTTGTTGTGGCAAAAGAGCGGGAGGTGGATTCGTTGCTGAAGCGCTTGCAGCCTCGGCCGGCCTTGGCTGTTACCGACAGCCAGGTGTTTCTGAAAGCGGACGCCTCCGTGCCCCGCGATATCCCGCTGACCAGTTTTAGTATTTTGCTGGCTCGCTATAAAGGCGATTTTGAGAATTACCTGAAAGGAACACCTCACCTGTCTGAACTGAAGGAGAATGATCGCGTGTTGATTCTGGAATCCTGCACACACCATGTGTCCTGTGATGATATCGGAAGAGTGAAAATTCCCCGTTGGCTGAATAACTTTTCCGGAAAGAAACTGCATTATGAAGTGGTTTCAGGATTAAACGATTTGCCGCGCGATATTCACGATTATAGCATGGTGATTCAGTGCGGCGGATGTGTTATCACGAGAAAACAAATTATCAACCGACTGAAACCCGCCGTGGATGCCGGAATACCGGTAACGAACTACGGCATGGCGATTGCTTATATGCACGGTATTTACCACAGGGCAGTTGAACCTTTTGTAAATTTGGAAAAAAATGCATTGGATTATCTTTAAAACAAAAAGTTATGATAAAAAAAGTATTGATTTTTAGTTTGATTATCTGGGCCTTTGGCGCGCAAGCCCAGCGTCCTGACAATATTTCAGTAGAGCGCTACTATTCTATCAAAAAGGGGAACGTTTGGTTTAAAGCTACACGCCTGATGTATGGTTTTAAAGATGGAATACTGTATCCGCAAACCGAAACCGATACCATTTATTTTTATAATAATATGGACAAGCCACTCGAGTATGAGTTTAATAATCCACCTGAGTTTTTATCAATACAGATGATTCCGGCCACTATCCCGGCAAAATCTGAAGGAAAAATCGCAGTGGCTTATGATACCAAAATCAAGGATACTTACGGGCCTACCTTTGATTATTTTTATATGGAAACCAATGATGATGAGATGCCCCGGAAGCGCTTGATTGTGAGTCCGGATATTAAAGAGGATTTTTCGCAACTAACCGATGAAGAGCGCGAAAACGCCCCGGTGATTTCTTTTGAAGAGCCAGAATATGAATTTGGAACAATAGAGCAGGGCGAAAAAATCAATCACACCTTTGTTTTTACCAATGAAGGGCAGCGGGATTTGATTATCAGAAACACAAAAGCCGGTTGCGGTTGTACCGCCTCAGAGCCTGATAAAAAAGTATTAGCCCCCGGCGAGCAGGGAAAAATAGACGTTAAATTCAACAGCTTCGGGAAAAAAGGCAAGCAAAGGCAACGAGTTACCATCATTGCCAATGACCCACAAAACCCGGTAACCAAGCTTTACCTAAAAGGGAATGTTGTAAAAAAGGCAGAATAGCATCTTTTTGTCCACAATGGTTGATATGTTATAAGTAACGCTGACAGTGTCGAAAGAACTGTCAGCGTCTCTCATTAAAGCTGACCAACAATCGCTAATCCTCAAAATCATTATTAAGACTAAAAATAAATTGGCAAATCCAACAGATATAACCGTAAAGAAGTAAAGCAATACCAGAATAATTTTATAGTTTTGTGGTATGAAAAAGCAACGAGCTAAAACAGCACGCAAACTTCATAAATGGCCGGGCCTTATACTGGCTTTCTTTTTGCTGTTTTTTTCCGTTTCCGGAATATTTTTAAACCATAGGCAAATTATATCCAATACAGACATCCCACGCAAGTGGATGCCCCGGTCTTATCATTTTGATAACTGGAATCTCGCTTCAATAAAGGGCAGCTTATCCACGCAACAAGGCAAAACGTATCTTTATGGCAATACGGGAATCTGGGAAACAGACAGCCTTTTTACATCTTTCTCAGATTTCTCTTCAGGCATTCCACAGACTGCTGATCGCCTGAAAACCTATAAGATGATTGAGCATAAAAACAAGCTCTGGGCAGCAACTCATTATGGTCTCTATACGAGAGTGGAAACTGATTGGCAACATGTAAAACTGCCTGTTGAGGAAGAAAGGATAGTGGATTTACATGTAATTCATTCAAAATTGCATGTTTTAACCCGTTCGCATATTATAAGGAATACCGCTTCTGGGAATTGGGAGGTTATTGAACTTCCGGCTGCGGCCGGGCAGAAGAAAGAGCTGAGTCTTTTCCGCACGCTCTGGGATATCCATAGCGGTGAGTTTTTGGGTTTGCCGGGAAGACTTTTCGTTGACTTGATGGGAGTTATCATTTTCATTCTTTCGTTAACCGGTATTTTGTTTTTTTTCAATCCCAGGCTGCGCCGCTGGTTTAAGCATTACCGCAATGCGCCTACAAGGAAAATTACGCGCTGGTCGCTACACTACCATAACTGGCTTGGGAAATATACGTTCATTGTTATCGGACTCATTGCCCTTACCGGGATGTTTTTACGTCCGCCGCTGCTGATACCCATAGCCGGTACTTCGGTTCCGGTGATTCCATATACGCATTACGATCGCCCCAATCCGTGGTTTGATAAACTTAGAGCTATGTTATATGACGAGGATAAGGATAGGGTATTGTTTTCTACTTCTGAAGGCATGTTTTATACGGATACGGATTTCAAAGGGCCTGTGAAGCGATTTTCATCACAGCCACCGGTAAGTGTGATGGGTATAACCGTTTTTGATAAACTGGCTGCCGGAGATTACCTTGTTGGTTCTTTTAGCGGTTTATATCGTTGGATTCCAGGCAAAAACTACGTGATGAACATGGTTTTGAGACAACCGGCCACACAGGGCGGAGGAACCGGAAATCCATTCGGGGGCACGGCGGTATCAGGATTTGTGGTTGACGCGCAAAACCATGCTTATCTTTTTGATTATGACAAGGGCGCAGGCAGCCTGGGGCACAACAGGAAGTTTGGTAAAATGCCCGAAAAACTTACCAGTAACGGCAGAATCTCATTATGGAATGCTTCTTTGGAAGTACATACGGCCAGAATTTATTCTGCTTTGCTGGGTGATTTCTATATTCTGATTGTCCCGCTGGCCGGGACAGTAAGCATAATGGTTTCCATTTCGGGATACATTATCTATCGCAAACGATACAGGAAAAATGTTAAAAAA
>JBNJGK010000141.1:0-2983 GCA_051747665.1 Bacteroidota bacterium
CCCTACATAACATTTCAGCAAATCAGAGGCAAAAATGGTTAGCAATGCTACACCAAAAAACGTAATCACATATTGATGGAAATTCGTCTCATCGGTTCGTGCCGTAATAAAACCCATAGCTGCCAGCCAGAAAAAAAAGATAAACGGATTGGCCAGGTTCAGGAAAAACCCCTTGAAAAGCAAACTGTGTGGCCGCGGGTCTTTAGGTGTTTTATACTTAGGACTCCGGCGACGCAGTATTTCGGGTTTTTTCGTATAGGTAAAGATTCCAAAAATAATTAATATGACACCTCCGATTATGCCGATGTATACTTTATTGCTTTCGCTGAACAAGCTGGCTGCGCCGATATAAGATATCAGAATAAAGGCTACATCGCTTAAAATAATACCCAGCGACAACAACACACCCCACTTGAATCCACGGTCGATTCCCGTTTGTAAAACCGCCCAAAATGCCGGACCAAACGAAAATGAAACAACCAGTCCCAACCCGAATCCTTCTAATAATATCTGAAGCATTGCTTTCTATTTCTCAAATTGTATTTCGCGATTCTTCTCAAGAAACGCTTTCCACTCATCCAGAGTATTGTTTTTTAATACCCGTGGAAACTTGTGCTGTCCCCCGATTTTGCCTTGGGCTTTCATAAACCGGTAAAACAAATCAACCGGTAAAACCTCTACATAAACCTCTTTAATAGCTGCAATTCGTTCAACACGATAATCATCATTTAGTTTTTTCAGATGTGCATCTAATTGCATTTTTGCCTTCTCTGCAGATATTTCATGATCTGCTCCCAGGTACCATTTATGGGCAAACATGGAACCATGCTTTTGTATGGCAACAGCAAACTCTCTAATGGTGGTGTTCAAGTCCTTAGCCGTCATTTCTATTGCACGGTTCATGTTTTCCTGCGACAGGTGTTCACCACAGCAGTTCAGGAAGAATTTTGTCCGACCGGTAATGATCACCTCGCGCCTTTCCAGGTCCGTAAACTTAATCATATCGCCAATCATATAACGCCAAGCTCCGCTTACCGTTGAAATCAGCAAAGCATAGTCGGTATCCACCTCTACCTCGTCTATCAACAGTGTTTCTGCATCCTTTAAGATGTTCCCTTCCTCGTCAAAGTTTTTTTCCGTAAACGGCACAAACTCCATAAAGATACCATTGTCGAGCACCAGTTCCATGCCTTCTGTTTGCGGCCTGCTCTGATAAGCAATAAATCCTTCTGATGCCAGGTACGTTTCGATGTAGGTTAAGGGATGAGCAAGCAGTTTTTCAAACCCTTCCTTATAGGGAGCAAAAGAAACACCACCATGAACAAAGATGTTAAGGTTAGGCCAGATTTCATGAATATTGTTCAGATTGTAATGCTCAATGATGCGCTCCAACAAAATCTGAAGCCATGCCGGCACGCCACATATTACGCCAATATCCCATGATTTGGCTTTCTTTACGATTTCATCCAGTTTCGTATTCCAGTCACGCTCCTTGGAAATTCGCTTTCCCGGCTTGTAAAAATGCTGAAACCAAAAGGGTATGTTACCTGCAGTTATCCCAGACAAGTCGCCTTCATAATAAGCTCCGTTGTATTGCAGGTGAGTGCTTCCGCCCAGCATCAGGATGCCTTTTTCATAGAAAGAATGTGGAAAGTGGAAATTAGCCAGTGAAAAGATTTGCCGGATGCTGGTTTTCTTTATCGCCCTGAGCATATCATTGGTAACGGGTATATGCTTGCTGGAAGCTTCTGAGGTGCCGGAACTCAAAGCAAAGTATTTTACTCTGCCCGGCCAGGTAACATAAGGCTCATTGTTGAGCGTACGATACCACCATTCGCGATAGAGATGCTTATAGTCATATATCGGAACTTTTTCTTTGAAACCTGCCACAAGGTCTTTAGAATGCAATATTTGCTGAAAATGGTTGGCCTCGCCAAATTTCGTGTGCTGTGCTTTTTTGATAAGCTTACGTAAAGTACGAACCTGCAAAGAACGGGGATTCGCCTTGCGATTGTCATACGGAAACTTGCTTCTCAAAGCAATAGCATTCTTAATAACTGAACCTATTATGGGCATAGATGACAATTTTGAATTGTAGGTAAAATTAAAAAATTTAATGCAACATCATTCGCTATGTAATGAGGTTCATAAATATTTAATGTGCCTGGTTTTAAGACAATAACAATACTCTTTTTAATAAGCACCTTTTTTGGTTTGTGATTTTTGCGTGGTCTGTTGCAATCAATTTCGGAATTCACCCAAGTTAAAATCGCACCTTTATTCCGGCTACCGGAAAAACTTTTTCATTAACACCCTGATTTACAGGTTCTCTCGTTGTTTGCAAATTCATCATGATGCTGTATTTATATCGGATTTCTTCCTGCTGTTTCTGCAAAGCATGCTGTCCGTGAATCCAGTCAAATAAATAACTGCCTATGATCACTGCAATGGAACCGGCACTTATTGCCGAGTATAAACCGTCTTTCCCGTCAGAAAAATCATCTTTTCCCAGGTCAAAGCCCAGAATATTTTTGAGGTTAACGTTGTTGTCTCCTTTAATCAAAACATACGTTAGCCCTCCGTAACCTATCAGACGGGCCCCAAGCATCCCGTAACCGATTTTGGGCTTATGCGCATAAAAATGGGTATAGCCTGGCACCACCATCGCGTAAAGCATATCTTTCATTCGCAAGTCTCTTGATAGCAACTGAAACTCCTCAAAAGTCATGCTTTCACTGATTTGGGGCATTTCAAAGCGATCATTGATTTCTTTTTTATACATGTCAAAATCCTGAGCTTCTAATTGATTCATCATCAATAAAATCCCTGAAATAATCATAAGTATTCTAAAGCTACGCATAATCCATGCTTTTTTGAGATATAATTTTCTTAATCGGATTGCTCCGGTTTAACCAGGAAATAAATTCAAATATACAAAAGTTCAGGTTAATAAGTTGGTATGTTTCTAAGTTTGTAGGTTATT
>JBNJGK010000141.1:3083-7013 GCA_051747665.1 Bacteroidota bacterium
AAACAATACCGGAAAATATGCATCTTTGCTCAAAAAGAGGTTATGAGGCTTAAAACATTTCTGTATTCTCTTTTAAAATTGCTGCTTTCATTCATACAATTGGCCTTTTTAGTGGTTGTGCTTTTCATTATTTACTCGATTTATCAGGACTATAACCCTCCTGAAAAAGAACAGCTTGTTGTAAGCGAACCTGAAAAAGCTAAACCAGCAAAGCATGACAGTACCTTTTCTTTTCTTATCTGGAATATTGGTTATGCCGGCTTAGGAGCAGAAATGGATTTCTTTTATGATGGTGGAAAGCGAACCCGCGCTGATCGATCGTTACATCAAAGATATCATCAGGGCATTGAAAAGTTTCTGAAAGCGCACGACAGTATTGATTTTCTTCTTTTACAGGAAGTTGACCGGCATTCCAGGCGAACCTATTATCATAACCAGGTTGCTGCATTAAGAAATATTTTACCCGGATACCACAGTGTTTTCAGCAAAAACTATGATGTGCCCTTCGTTCCGTTACCCGTTTTCAATCCGCTTGGCCGTGTTAAAGCAGGCATGATGACTTTCTCAAAGCACCCTGCTGACACCGCAATGCGTTTATCCCTGCCTCAAATCCACCCGTGGCCGCAAAAATATTTTATGTTAGACCGGGCTGTCGTGGTAACAAAACATGCATTGTCTCAAAACCAGAAGCTTGTTGTGATGAACATCCATAATTCAGCTTATGTAGATGATAAAGAAGCCTTAAAAGAAGAAACCGGTATTATCAGAAAATATGCCCGGGAGCAACAGCAAGCCGGCCATGTGGTCGTGATTGGCGGCGACTGGAATCAGAATCCTCCGGGTTTTGAAACGAATGCTTCTGGGGCTTTTTTCAGTCTTGACCATCAGCTTAGCGATACCTTATTGGGTAAACGCTGGAAATGGGCATGGAGTAAAAACAGCCCGACCAACAGATCGCTTGCAGAGCCCTACACCTCTTCTACGCCTAATACCGTGATTGATTTTTTTGCTGCTTCACCGGGATTACAAGTAAAAGAAGTCAGGGTTTTACAAATGGATTTTGAGTTCAGCGACCATGAGCCGGTTTACTTGAGGGTTAAACTTACTCCTCCATAAAGAAATCGGAAATGATGGAGTCTGATACCATAATGCCTTTCCGCGAAAGCAATACAGCATCCTCCTTTTGATAAAGCAAATTGTTTTCGAGGTGTTTCTTCTGAGCCTTGAAAAAGTGTTTCGAAAAGTCCTCCGGAAAGCGGCTTTTCAGTTCTTTGATTGAAACGCCCCAGCTTGTGCGTAACCTTGTCATCACAAACTCATTGTAATGTTGCTCCATGTTCAGGGTTTCGTGTTGCATGTTTGGATTCGCATTATTAATCCCGGTAAGGTATGCTTTCAGGCTGGCAATATTCCAGGTGCGCTTTTTCCCGTCAAATGAGTGCGCTGACGGGCCAATGCCCAAATATGGTTTCCCGAACCAATAGGCCGTGTTATGCCGGGCATATTGTTTGTTTTGGCAAAAATTAGAGATTTCATAATGCTCATAGCCATTATCATCTGCAAACTGCTGAAGCTGCTGAAACTGTTCCAGAAACATTTCCTCACCCGGGGCTTTTATTTTTCCTTTGCGGATAAAGTGGTGCAGCGCCGTTCCAGGTTCCACAGTAAGCGCATATGCCGACAGGTGGGGAATGCTTAACTCTTTCAGCATATTTAGGTTTTCTTGCCACTTTTGGGGTGTGCTTTCAGGCAAACCATAAATCAAATCTATGGTAATATTTGTTATTCCTTCTGACCGGGATTGCTCAACGCTTTCCACCGCCTGGCGGCTACTGTGTATGCGATTCAGGTAAGCCAGTTCATCGTCATGAAACGATTGCACGCCCATGCTTAGCCTGTTAATGCCTAAGGCTTTATATTCTCTAATGATGCCTGAATGCAAATCGTCCGGGTTGGCTTCTAATGTGATTTCGGCATTATCCGCTATGTTATATTGCTGATGAATTGTTTGTAATATTTTATCGAGTTGTGAAACGGAAACCAGTGACGGGGTCCCTCCACCAAAGTAGATGCTTTGAATATCCTGTTTCGGTAAAAAACCCTTTCTGAGCACCAATTCGCGCGAAAGCGCTGCCATAATATCATCAAAATATTTTTTGGAAGCCAAAGAATAGAAATTACAATAATGACATTTGGTTTTGCAATACGGAATATGAATATAGATACCAGCCATGAGTTCAGTTTAGTAAGTTTATAGGTTTGTAATGTGTTTAAGTGTTTAGGTGCAGAAGTGTTTACGGAGAATACAATTTTAAGATTATTAGTGTGCTTTGAGGCCGTCCAAAAAATTATTTTTGATTTGAACGCTTTCAGGAGCTGCACACGCTGAAAGGTTTTAAATCAGCGTTTTAATTTGACCTGACAGCGTCGACAGACCTGTCAGCGTCTGGTTTTTAGACAACCTCGGTTCAATACAAAAACCTGATTATCTTGCAGGTTTGCACATTATCGCATTGGTATTCATCAATTTAATCAATAAGCACATTTTTCATCATATAATGATAATCAATACAATATGTCACTTAAAGAATATTACCTCTTTTATACCGGCCTCATACATACGTAATAAATAATATTAATTTAAAATCAGTGCTTTAAAAGAACGTATTTTTTACTTCACTGCAAAATTAACCATTTGTTGGCGTAAATTACTAAAAACAGAAAGGGATCAAAAGATAGACTTAAAAAGTTCAACGAAAAGAGAAGATTGAGTGCTGGAAGGGTTCAGGTCATTGGCTTTCTTCAGGTCGCGCGCCGAAGACCAGATCTTACCCTCTTTTCTGTAGCTAATTCCGCGGTAGTAATAAGCGTCTGCGTATTCGGGGTTTCGTTGCAGTGTTTGATCGAAATCTTCAATCGCCTTTTTATACTGATTCATCTGGAAATAAGCATATCCCCTTAAATAATAGGCTTGTGTAAGATCGGGGTTTTCCTCTAAGGCTTCGCAGCAAAACGCGATAGCCAGTTCATGGTCACCCGATTTTATTAAATAAACAGCTTTGGTCAGTTCTTTAGGCTGAATGGTTTCACCCTGAACCGGCTGTGCTTTTCCGAATATCAAGAGAAGAATAATGGTATATATGGCTATATATCTCATGTGGTTAATCGCTGTTGTTTTAGTACTGCCTTACATGATTTAAGTTGCTTTTTTCATAAAATTCCTTCCACATTTTTTTACGTTTTCACAACGTAAAATTAATCCATTTTCTGCTGATTATCAATGCAGGCAACTTATATTTTATGTTTTGACGTGAAATAAGGAATAAAAGTTACAGTTTCTGTTTTTAAAAAAATGTGAAAACATGCAACTTTTATGGTTTGGTTTTGTCTTACGGTTGCGGATTAAGCAATTAGTAGTTTTTGCGTGTCTCCGTCATTAAGTAAAATTAATAAGAAGTAGTTAGGCAAAAAAAGGGTGGTCTGTAAAAGGGCTACCCTTTTTTATTCCAGCGTTTATAGGGTTTTTTAATCAGCATCGCATTATAGTAATCCGGATTGCCGGTAACCTCCCACCCTAACCAGTCTGGTTTTTTGAACGTGAATTTTTCGTCAGGCAGTTCAATTTCAGCAAGAATCAGCCCTTCATTTTCTCCCTCAAAAACATCCACTTCCCAGGTATTATTATCATAATGAACCAAATACCGTTTTTTTTGGATTGTAACATCACAAAGTAAATCTATGATTTCATAGGCATCCTCTACCGGAACAGGGTATTCAAATTCGGGCCGGCTAAAACCTGAAGCTTTGCCTTTGATGGTTATAAATGCGTGGTCTCCTGCAACTCTAATGCGGACATTTTTATCCTGTTCATTGCAAATATACCCTTGCGATATTGGAATGATCTCAGTAGCCTCTTTTTCAAAACTACGG
>JBNJGK010000142.1:0-6851 GCA_051747665.1 Bacteroidota bacterium
GCGGTATTATATTTCCTGATTTCCTGGTTGCTTATGCTGGCCTTAGGCTATGCTGAGAAAAAAACAAACCCAAAGTTGCAAAAAAGAACGGCATAAAAAATGATTAGAGTAGAACACTTACAAAAAAAGTTCGGCGATCTTACCGTACTGGAAGATATCAACGCTGAGATACGAAAAGGCGAAGTCATTTCAATTATAGGGCCATCCGGAACAGGGAAAAGTACTTTTCTTCGCTGTCTGAACCTCCTGGATACACCAACTTCTGGTAAGATTTATATTGAGGATGTGGATATTATGAGCCCGGAAACGGACGTGCCTGCGATGCGCCAAAAGATGGGTATGGTGTTTCAGGGATTTCATCTTTTTCATCATCTGACGGTTTTGGAAAACCTTACGGTTGGTCCAATGAAATTGCTTAGAAAAGATAAATCTGAAGCTGAGGAAAAGGGTATGCAATTACTCAAACTGGTGGGATTGGGAGAAAAGGCTGATAGCTTTGCCGATGAATTATCCGGAGGGCAGCAGCAACGAGTGGCCATAGCCCGGTGCTTGTCTATGGACCCGGAAATTATTCTTTTTGATGAGCCTACGTCAGCGCTTGACCCTACAATGGTTAGTGAAGTGCTCTCAGTTATCAGAAGACTGGCGAAACAAGGCATGACGATGGCTATTGTTACTCATGAAATGGATTTTGCCAGAGATGTATCCAACAGGGTTTTTTATATGGATGAAGGATTGATTTATGAAGAAGGACCACCGGACCAAATCTTTGATAATCCCGAAAAGGAAAAAACACAAGCATTTATAAACCGCGTGCGCAGCTTCAATTATTACATTGATAGCCCTGACTATGACTTGTATAAGATGAATGCCGAAATTGAGCAGTTTTGCGAGAAGCACGTTTTATCAAAAAAGATTACCAATGATATACTTCTGCTTGTGGAAGAATTGATTGTGCTTTATCAGTCGCAGTCAAAATCTGTGGATGTTCATATCCGAATTGCTTATTCTGAAAAGCAGAAAAATGTGCGAATCATATTTGAAAGCAAAGGCGCGAGGGGAAATATCCTTGAGCAGGCTGATGAGGAGGATATCGGGGCAATGATTATCAAGAATAAAACCGAAAAAATTGAGTATTCTGAGCTCGGAGATAAAAACAAATTAAGTATGTATCTAAAAATTAAGTAAGTATGCGTTTTAGTTTCATTTTTGCAGTTGTTTTGATTTTAACTTCTTGTTCTGCAGAACGTGAAAAAATAGAGACCCTGGATCAGCTTTCCGATAAAAAAATTTGTGTTCTAACAGGTTCGGCTGGTGATTTGGCCGCACGGGAACGATTTCCTGATGCGGAAATCATGGGCCTGACAACATCTGCTGATGCAGCGTATAATGTAAAGATTGGCAAAGCTGATGCTTTTGTGTTTAATCGTCAGGTATTAAACAATGTAGTTCAGCAAAACGATGATTTAAAGATTTTGGATGAGCCGGTTTCGAGAGTGGACGTAGCGATAGCATTTAATAAAGACAACACAGAGCTTGCCAATGAATTTAACCAGGCCTTAAGTGAACTCAAACAGCAAGACGTATTAGGAGAAATGCGTTCAAAGTGGTTCAGTGATTTTGGCGGCAATATCCCGAAGTTGCCGGAGGTGGAGGTGTCTGATCCGGAAAAAACTTTGAAGATAGGGGTGTCTTCTGTAAACGAGCCTTTTATGTTTATGGCTAACAATGAGTTAACAGGATTCGACATGGAACTTATTGTGTATTTAAGCGAAATTTTGAATGTGAAAACAGAATTTGTTGACATGAACTTTGAAGCGCTTATTCCAGCGTTGCAGTCAAATAAAATTGATTTAGCCATATCGAACTTCAATATTACTGAAGAAAGGAAAGACTTTGTCTTGTTTTCTGATCCGTATTTAGTGCAGGAGAATGCGGCGCTCGTTAAGAAATAAGAACAAACAGGCTGATAAAAACGGGGATCTAAACTATAATTCCGGGTGTATGTTGCATAAATGCAGATACATAATAAAAGATTGATGGTGATAAACATTGTATTGTTTTAACACAATTTGTTTTCATGAAGAATATTTTAATTTTAGTTTTTCTGGCTTTGATTTTTTCCTCTTGCTCAGATAAGCAAAAGCAGGAAAAGATAACCAGGCTTGATCAACTGCATGATAAACGGATTAGTGTTATAACAGGCACGGCGGCAGATATTGCCACGCGCAAGCAATTTCCAGGGGCTGAAATCCGCGACTTTTATGCCACCACAGATGCAGCTTATAATGTGAACATAGGCAAAACCGATGCTTTTATTTTTGATGAAGTGGTACTAGAAAACATCGTTAAGGAATATCCCTCACTTTCTTTACTTGATGAGCCTGTTGACAAAGCAGCCATAGCTATTGCCTTTCCACAAAACCGGATTGTCTTGCTTGAAAAAGTAAACGTAATTCTCAAACAATTAACAAAAAACGGAACTTTGCAAATATTGAAAGAAAAGTGGATTAATCCGGGTTATACAACAGTTCCTGAGCTACCGGATAGAAATCAAAAGTATACGCTCTATTCTACTTCGCCTCATTCTGGTTACAATATGATTCCCGACACTACCAACCAAAATACATCAGATAAAAAGGACGTGTTAAGAATCGGCGTATGTGCTCAGTTTCCTCCTATGATGTTTGTTTATAATAATCAAATTACCGGGTTTGACATGGATCTGGCTATTCGAATAGCAAACCTTCTAGGTAAAGAAATTGAAATTATCGATATGAGCTTTGACAGTTTAATTCTATCTTTACAAGCTGAAAAGATAGATTTTGCTATATCCAATTTCGATATTACAGAACAACGTAAAAAGTTTGTCAAATTTTCAGATCCATATCTTATTCAGGATATATCTGCATTGGTAAAAAAATAAGTTTTTATGAAGAATCATCTGCGAATTACCGTATTTCAGAAGAGAAATAAATTCTTCAGTAGATATTTAAGTGCTGCATTCTTTGCAGTGTTGCTGTTTAGCAGTACCTATACTACAGCACAATCAGATCCGTTGGTTTTTACACCCCAGTGGTTCCCCCAGGCGCAGTTTGCCGGTTATTATATTGCCCAGGACCAGGGATTCTACAAGGAAGCAGGTCTGAATGTGATGATTCAACATCCTACGGCTAACACAAACGCCATTCAGATGCTGAAAAACGGCACTTCTGATGTGGTTTCTTCTTTTTTGATGGATGGCATCAGTCAACGGATGCAAGGAACTCCTATGGTTAATATAGCCCAGCTTTCACAGCATTCTTCTATGATGATTGTGGCTAAAAAAAGTAGTG
The DNA here is from genome assembly GCA_051747665.1 of Bacteroidota bacterium. Taxonomy (GTDB): domain Bacteria; phylum Bacteroidota; class Bacteroidia; order Bacteroidales; family JAIPAH01; genus JAIPAH01. The sequence continues at coordinate 3,336 of JBNJGK010000142.1, forward strand.
GGATCGATTCCTTTAGTGAGCTTGATAATAAAAGCATGGCCATATGGAGCAGTGGTTTTGACAAGCTGCCCAAGGCATTGATTAACGAACATAATATAGACGTGGAATTGGTGCCGATTCTCAGTACAATCAATTTGTTTTTGGTAGACGGTGTGGATGCCATGGCGGTGATGCACTATAATGAGTATGACCAGATTATTAATAGCGGCATGAACCCCTATGAATTATACACTTATTTTCTGAAGGATTATGAAGGATATGATATACCTGAAGATGGGCTTTACTGTATTGAATCCACCTATGATAAACGGAAAGCAGATTTGGAAAAGTTTGTGGAAGCTACAATGCGTGGATGGGATTATGCTGCTGAAAACAAAGAGTACGCTCTCGACCTGGTAGTGGAGCGGATGAATCGCGCCCATTTGCCGAATAACCGCGCTCACCAGCGATGGATGCTTGAAAAGGTCCTTGAAATGCTTGCCCCGGGAGATAAAAATGTGAGAAAGGGGCATCTGCTGAAGCAGGACTTTCATGATGCAGCTAAAGTTATTATAGAACAAAGTGACTCTGATATTCCTGATAAAAACATAGATTTCAAGGACTTTTATAAACCTCTCGCTAAATAGAAACGCCGATAATGACTTCGATGATGAAAAAAAATACCCTGGCTTTCAAAATTATCTTCCGTATCCTGGTTTTTTCCGGAATATTAGGTGCCGTAACCATCTCTGTGTATTACTTTTATTCACGCGATACGATTAAAAGCATGACGGAGGAAAATGCAATTTATCTCGCCGGAAATACCGTAAATGAAATAGAAGAAATTATTAAGCCGGTAGAAAAGCTCCCCGAAAACCTATCATGGATGATAGAAGCCGGTTCGCTGCCAAAAGATTCGGTTTTTCCTTTTTTGAAGAAAATAGTAGAACATAACCCTACAGTTTATGGAACGGCTATAGCATTTGAGCCTTATACTTTTGATGAATCCCGAAAGTTTTATTCTCCTTATGCATACCGCAGCGATGGTGAAACAGACACGACTAATCTGGGAGGTGAGGACTATAATTACTTTTTGAAAGATTGGTATCAGATTCCCAAAACCATAGATTCAGCATATTGGTCAGAGCCGTATTATGATGAAGGCGGCGGGAATGCGCTTATGACAACTTACTCTGTGCCGTTTTATCGTAATGTGGATGGAGAAAGAAAATTCTGGGGTGTTATTACCATAGATATATCACTGGAGTGGCTGCGGGAAATTGTAAATGAAGTAGAAATTTATGAAACCGGATATGCGTTCCTGGTATCCAGTAATGGCACATATGTTACGCACCCATCCTCCAGGCACATCATGAATGAAACCATATTTACCCGCGCAAAGGAGGAAAACCAGCCCAAGATGCGCGAAATCGGGCGGGATATGATTCGCGGAAACAGCAAATTGACGTCCATCGATTTACATGACCGCGGAAAAGTTTTGGTGTACCATAAGCAATTACCCTCTACAGAATGGGCTTTGGGCGTGGTTTATCCACATGATGAAATGTATGCAAGCTTACGCGAGTTTAATTGGCTTATCGCCTCCATTGCATTGGTGGGGCTTATATTGCTCACTTTCTTCACCGTAAGAATAATAAAGCAAATGACAGGGCCTTTGTCTCGTTTTGCTGAATCGGCCAGGCTAATTGCCGGAGGAAATTTTGATGTGGAGCTGCCTAAAGTTGAAACTAACGATGAAATGAAGGAGCTGCGCAATGCATTTGCTTATATGCAAAATGAATTGGCCGATTACATTGTGCATCTCAAGGAAACGACTTCTGCCAAGGAAAAGATTGAAAGTGAACTGCGAATTGCCAAAGAAATTCAAATGGGTATGATCCCGCACACTTTTCCGCCGTTTCCTGATTTAAATCAACTGGATTTATATGCTATGCTGGAGCCGGCCAAAGAAGTGGGTGGCGATTTATATGATTTTTTCCTGATAGACGAAAGGCATCTTTGTTTTGCGATTGGTGATGTTTCCGGAAAAGGGGTGCCTGCCTCGCTGTTTATGGCTGTAACCCGGACATTGTTGCGCTCGCTGGCGCCCCGTCAGCAATCACCTAAAGCCATTGTAGAGGCTATGAATTATTCGCTTTCGCAGGGAAATGACTCCAGCATGTTTGTAACCTTCTTTCTTGGAATTCTCGACGTAAAAACCGGTGAACTCCGCTATGTTAATGCAGGTCACAATCCACCGGTATTGATTTCCGAAGACAAAGGAGCTGAATATTTTGAAATAACGAAAGATATTCCGGTAGCCTTGATCGAGGATTTTGAATACACGGATATGAAAATGACAATTGGCAAAAATGACAGGTTATTCTTGTATACAGATGGAATTACTGAAGCTGAAAATGCGCAGGCAGAGTTGTATTCTGACAAAAAGCTGTTGGAGTATCTGAATGGTCAATCTACGCTTGTGCCGGCAGAAATTATCCAAAACGTGGAAAAAGAGGTTACAACCCATGTGGATGGAAATGAACAGTCTGATGACCTTACAATGTTGTGTGTAATTTATTATGGCCAATGAGTTATGGAAAAGAAAATCACTATTAAAAACGATGTGGATCAGATCCATAATCTGGCCGGAGAGGTAGAGAAAACCGGAGAGGAGTGGGAACTGTCTCAGGCTTTGGTTACGAATCTTAATTTAGTGCTCGAAGAAGCTGTAAGCAATATCATTTTTTATGCTTTTGAAGATAAGCAACAGCATGATATCGAAATTACTTTGAGATTGAACAATCAGGAAATTTGTGTGATCATTATGGATGACGGAAAGCCGTTTGATCCAACAAAATCAAAAGTCCCTGAAATTGATTTGCCGGCTGAAGAACGACAAATAGGAGGACTAGGTATTTTTTTGATGGGGAAAGTTATGGATAGCATGAAATATGAGCGTAAGGAAAATCAGAATGTTTTAACTTTGAAAAAAACAATAAAATAAATATGGAATTACAATTTAAAGAAAAAGACAACACTACTGTTGCATATGTAAGTGGAAGAGTGGACACTACCAATTACAATGAGTTTGAAAACCAAATGACGGATAAAATCAACAATACCACAGGAGACGTAATTATTAACTGCAGTGAGCTTAACTTTATCAGCAGCTCTGGGCTGCGGGTCTTTCTGATAACCCAAAAAAAGCTGAAAGCTGCCGGTCGCAGTTTAGTGCTTACAAACATGCAGGACGCGATCAAAGAAATTTTTGATATATCTGGGTTCTCTTCCATTTTCACTATAAAAGATACCGAAGAGGACGCGCTGTAATCTCATTTTCCGGGTTTTCATTATTCTGATTTTGCTTGCTTTTTCTGAAACCTGTTTTCGGGATAAGCCGATCGTTTATTTGTTGAATTGTTAATTCGTTAATTGGTTAATTCGTTAATTGGTGAATTGTATAAATTCCAAATCTTAAAAACAACAGAATGACCATCAATAACCACAAATGACTATAAATGACCATTAAAACAA
>JBNJGK010000143.1:0-6844 GCA_051747665.1 Bacteroidota bacterium
CTGTTTTGTATATTTGACCCATAAAACAAAAACATGAGTTCGTATGAAAAAAACAATAAACACAAAAAAGGCACCCCAGGCTATTGGCCCATACAGTCAAGCCATTGAAACAGATGGAACTTTATACATCTCCGGGCAGGTTCCCATAGACCCTTCTACCGGCAGCGTAGTTGAGGGTGGAATCCGGGAACAAACTGAACAGGTGATGATGAACATTGGTGCCATCCTTTCTGAGGCAGGTTACGAATACAAAGACGTCATCAAGTCAACATGCCTGTTAAAAAACATGGATGATTTTAAGGACATGAATGAAGTTTATGGCAAGTATTATCCTGAAAATCCTCCGGCAAGAGCAGCTTATCAGGTTGGTAAACTGCCGTTGGATGTTATGGTAGAAATTGAAACCATTGCCCGAAAATAAATTATAAACCTTTAATCCAATATCATGAAAAAAATAATTAGTGTATTTATACTCCTCCTCATTTTCTCAGCTCAAAGCATTGCCAAGGAAGGAATGTGGATTCCCTCCCTTTTAAACCAATTTGTGGAAAAAGATATGCGGGACATGGGTATGCGATTGACAGCCGAGGATATTTACAGCATCAACCAGGCAAGTCTGAAAGATGCCATTGTAATTTTTGGAGGTGGCTGTACAGGCGAAGTAGTCTCTGAAAAAGGGCTACTTCTCACAAACCATCATTGTGGATACGGCGTCATTCAATCGCACAGTTCAGTAGAACATGATTACCTTACCGATGGCTTTTGGGCAATGAACCTCGAAGAAGAATTACCTAACCCAGGGCTTTCAGCTACCTTTTTAATTCGTATAGAAGATGTAACCGATAAAGTTCTTGCCGATGTTTCTTCAGATATGACTGAGAAGCAAAGAAAAGACGCAGTTAATAAAGTTATTGAGCAGCTTACATCAGAAGCCGAAGAAGAAAATCATTACAATGCTGTTATCAAACCTTTTTATTATGGTAATGAATATTATATGTTTGTTTATGAAGAATTTAAAGATGTAAGATTAGTAGGAGCTCCTCCGTCAAACATAGGTAAATTTGGTGGCGACACCGATAATTGGATGTGGCCGCGCCATACAGGAGACTTTAGTGTTTTCCGCATTTATGCTGATGAAGAAAACAAACCTGCCGAATACAGCGAAGATAATGTTCCTTACAAACCCAAAAAAAGCCTGAAAATTTCTCTTGACGGCGCAAAAAAAGATGATTTCACTTTTGTTTTCGGATATCCGGGCAGCACTGAACAGTACTTACCTTCTTTTGCTATCGAAAACAAAATTGAAGAAGTCAATCCTATCCGGATAGATATGCGTACAGAGCGGCTCGATATTATGGACCGCTATATGCAAAAAGACCAGAAAACGCGTATTCAATATTCAGCCAAATATGCCGGAACTTCTAACGGATGGAAAAAGTGGCAGGGTGAAAACCGTGGCATTAAGCGTATGGATGCAATAGAACGCAAAAAGCATCTTGAGAAACACTTTACGGAATGGGCCTCCATGGATGCAGATCGTGAGGAAAAGTACAGCAATTTAATTTCGGAATTTGAAGAAATCTATAACGACCTGGAACCGTACAGCAGAGCAAGGGCTTATCTTGTTGAAGCCATTTATGGTATTGAAATAGTGCGCTTTGCACGCAACTTTAACAAGCTTATAGAACTTAGTGATGAGGAAGAACCAGATGAAAAAAAGATTCAGGACGAAATTGAAAGCCTGAAAAAGAAAACCAAAAATTATTTCAAAAACTATCATGCTTCAATAGACCGTGAAATCACAGCCAAAATGATGGATATGTATTTCCACAACCTTGAATATAACTTGCAGCCCGATTTTATGCAGCAAATTATTGCAAACTATGACGGCGATTTTTCTGCTTATGCCAATGCTTTATTTGACGATACGTTCATGCACTCTGAAGAATCGGTTTTGGATTTTCTTGATGGATATAAGACACGAAAAGCCAAAAAAATCAAAAAAGACCCGGCCCATAAACTTTCTACCGCCTTATTCGATCATTACATTCAGAATATCTCTCCGGCTACATCGCAATGGAATACGGATTTAGACAGCCTCCAGCGAATCTATATTCGCGGTTTAAAGAAGTATCAAAAAACCAAACAATTCTATCCGGATGCAAATTTTACATTGCGAGTGACTTATGGTAAAGTAGACGGTTATGAGCCTCGCGACGGAGTAGAATATGAGCATTTTACCACTCTTAAGGGTGTCATGGAAAAAGAAGATCCTGAGGTATATGATTATGTAGTAGAAGACAAGCTCAAAGACTTATTTAAAACTAAGGATTATGGTGACTATGCTGCTGATGACGGAAAAATGCATGTATGTTTCATTGCCTCAAACCATACCAGTGGAGGTAATAGCGGTAGTCCGGTCCTGAATGCTGATGGTCATCTGATTGGCCTTAATTTTGATCGCAACTGGGAGGGAACTATGAGCGACTTGATGTATGATCCGGACATGTGCCGGAATATCACACTCGATATTCGCTATGCACTTTTTATAATTGATAAGTTTGCCGGAGCAGGCCACTTGGTTGACGAAATGAACATCGTTCATAATTGATTTGCTAATAATTTTATCTGTACAAAGCACTCCAATATGGGGTGCTTTTTTTATTACAGCAAATCTTGCAATGCTTTTTGCAAGGTTGGGTACTTAAATTTAAAAGACTCTTGATTGAGTCGTTTTGGTCTTACAAAAGCTCCGGATGTGAGCGCCTGTGCGCCCTCTCCATATATCATTTTCAGTCCGAATTCCGGCACAGGAAAAATGGCGGGACGGTTCAGCGTTTTCGCCAATTGTCGTGTAAACTCCTTATTGCTTACGGGTTGAGGAGCAGTAAGGTTAAACACGCCATGTAAGGATTTCTTTTCCATAACGAAATGATATGCATTTATCAAATCCTGCAAATGAATCCATGAAAACCCTTGCTCTCCCGTGCCAATCTTTCCGCCTAATCCTGCCTTAAAAATCGGAAGCATGGTTTTCAAGGCTCCTCCTTCTCTGCCCAGCACCATACCCAGCCTGAAAATTACTGTACGAATATCAGGTGGTGCAAGACGCGCATTAGCTTCCCAGTCATTACAAACAACCCCCATAAAAGATTCTGAAAAATCAGCACTCTCTTCGGTATGTTCCCGGCCATCCTCATAAATACCAATAGCCGAAGTTGAAATAAACAAGGAAGGTTTCTCCCGCATTTTTTTCATCGCCTCCACCAGCAAATGTGTTGTATCTACACGGCTATGATAAATCTCATCTTTATAAGATTTACTCCAACGCTTAATAATGGGGGCTCCCGCAAGATGAACCAGAACATCTGCCCCCTCTATTTCTGTGGCCATCTCTTGGGCATCTTTTCTAAAATCAGCCCGCGTTAATGGTATAATTTGATGACCTTCTTCTTTCAGGGATTTTGTAAGATTTGAACCTACAAAACCTGTACTCCCGCTAATTGCTATTAAACTCATGGCAGCATAGTTTTTTGTTATTCAAAGATAAAAACAGTTGTTGAATCATTTATGTTTTGGCATGATGCCGTTATTAATGAAACATTGTGAATTAAATAACAATTTATACTCGTTATAATAACTTCTATAACTTTTTTATTGTAGTTTTGCACACAAACATATAGCCTGTTAATGAGTAGAATGCCTTAAAATTTAACAGGTGTTTTATTTTAAGTGATAATAATAAGATATCATTGATAATCAAAAATCAATATTATGAATCAAAACAAAAAAGATTCAAGACTTTTTGCAGAATTCCCTCCTGTAAGCACTAAGGAGTGGGAAGAGCAAATCCATAAAGACCTAAAGGGTGCCGATTATAAGAAAAAGCTTATTTGGCGCACAAGAGAAGGCTTTGAGATAAAGCCATATTACCGCAGGGAAGATCTGGATAACCTTAACCATTTAAAAACTTATCCCGGCGATTTTCCGTATACACGTGGTAACGCAGAAAAGCGAAATGACTGGCGGATACGGCAGGACATCAAAGTAAAAAACATCAAAAGCGCCAATAAAAAAGCCCTGGATATACTCATGAAAGGAGTTGATTCTTTGGGTTTTGTTTTTGAGGAGGACTATCATCCTACCACCGACGAAATTGAAAAGCTTTTAGAAAACATTTACGCTGAAGCCATTGAGATGAACTTCATCCATGGTGATTCTCATAAAATCATTGCCATTGTTGAGGAGCTGGCGAAAAAATACAACAGAAACCTCAACAATATATATGGCTCTGTAAATTGCGATCCGATTGGCGACTTAGTGAAAAAAGGCAAGTTCTGCCCTTCAGAAGACAAAGCCATGGAGTCAACCAAAAACATGATTTTGGCCACTGAGCTCCTCCCCCACTTTGATGCCATAACCGTTCATGCTGATACTTTCAAAAATGCCGGCGGTACAATTGTTCAGGAATTGGCTTACAGCCTTGCAGCAGGATCGGAGTACCTTACCAAACTTACTGAAAAAGGATTAACGGTAGATGACATTGCACCGAAAATAAGGTTTAACATGGCCACCGGACCTGTATACTTTATGGAAATTGCCAAACACCGCGCAGCAAGATTATTATGGGCAAATATTGTAAATGCATATGGGCCAAGCCATGCCGATCACACCCGCATGACTATACATACAACCAATGCGCGCTGGAATAAAACGCTGTATGATCCGTATGTAAATATGCTGCGAACCACAACAGAAACCATGTCTATGGTTTTGGGTGGCGTAAACTCAGCCTCGGTGATGCCGTTCAACGAAATTTTCGAAGAACCCAGTGAATTCTCTGAGCGCATTGCACGAAATCAGCAAATCTTGTTAAAGGAAGAAGCATACTTTGACAAAGTAGCTGATATGGGTGCTGGTTCATATTACATAGAAAACTTAACCAATGCCCTGGCTGAAAACGCATGGAATGAATTTCTGAAAATCCAGGATCAGGGCGGTTTTATTGCTGCATTCAAAAGCAACCATATCCAGGAGCAAATCAAAGAAGCTGCCCGTAAACGTGATATGGCCATTGCTACGCGTAAAGAAATCCTGGTAGGCACAAACCAATATCCTTCTTTAGCTGAATACAAGACTAAAGAAGTACCTTTTGAAGTTTTTGAGCCTGAATCAGCTAACTCTGAATCAGCGGAAGCTGAACCGCTGACAACGTACCGGGGAGCTCAGGCTTTTGAACTAATGCGTTATCATACAGACCAATATTCCCGTAATCATAAACGCCCGAAAGTTTTCATGCTTACATACGGTAACCTGGCCATGCGGCGTGCACGCTCACAATTTGCCGGGAACTTTTTTGCTTGTGCAGGATACGAAACCATTGACAATAACGGCTTTGAAACTGTCAAATCAGGCACGGAAGCTGCCCGGAATGCAGAGGCAGATATTGTAGTACTTTGCAGCTCTGACGAAGAATATGCCGAAATCGCAACGGAAGCCAAAAAACTACTGGATGACAAAGCTATTATGGTCATTGCAGGATACCCGAAAAACAGCATAGAATCGCTCCAAAAGGAAGGCATCAAGCATTTCATTCATATCAAATCTAACTTGTTGGAGACATTATATCAGTTTCAACGTGAACTGGGTATTGAATAATTGAGAAAAACAAAGAAATTATGAAACCAAATTTCAAAAACATCAATATAAAGCGTGCTCCCGAATCTTCGATAGAAAGTAAAGAATGGGAAAAACGCAATAACGTAAAAGCCGACTGGGAAACTCCGGAAAAAATTAATGTCAAAAGCGCCTATACCAGTGATGATCTGGAAAAAATAGAGCATTTGGATTTCGCTGCCGGTATTCCGCCGTTTTTGCGAGGGCCATACTCCACCATGTACGCTATGCGCCCCTGGACAGTAAGGCAATATGCCGGTTTTTCAACTGCCGAAGAATCCAATGCCTTTTACCGAAGGAATCTGGCTGCCGGCCAAAAAGGACTCTCCATTGCATTTGACCTTGCAACGCATCGTGGTTATGATTCAGATCATCCCCGTGTTGAAGGCGATGTGGGTAAAGCAGGCGTGGCTGTAGATTCTATTCTTGACATGAACATCTTGTTCGACCAAATCCCGCTGGATAAAATGTCGGTGTCTATGACCATGAACGGCGCTGTTTTGCCCGTAATGGCATTTTATATCGTATCTGGGTTAGAGCAGGGCGTATCCTTAGATAAACTAACAGGTACAATCCAGAATGATATTCTGAAAGAGTTTATGGTACGGAATACCTATATTTATCCGCCTAAACCATCTATGAAAATCATCGCGGATATTTTCGAGTATACTTCGAAAAACATGCCGAAGTTCAACTCCATTTCTATCTCAGGATATCACATGCAGGAAGCAGGCGCAACGCCTGACATCGAACTGGCCTACACGCTTTGCGACGGGCTTGAGTATATCCGCGCCGGCCTGGATGCAGGTATGGATATTGACTCTTTTGCACCACGGCTGAGTTTCTTCTGGGCTATCGGAATGAATCATTTTGTAGAAATAGCTAAAATGAGAGCAGCACGAATGTTATGGGCTAAACTGGTAAAACAATTCAACCCGAAAAACCCAAAATCCATGTCGCTGCGTACACACTCGCAGACCTCCGGATGGAGTTTGCAGGAACAAGACCCATACAACAATGTGGCCCGCACGAGCATAGAAGCTATGGCTGCAGCGCTGGGCCATACGCAGTCGTTGCATACCAATGCTTTGGATGAAGCCATTGCGCTTCCAACAGATTTTTCAGCACGTATAGCCCGAAACACCCAGCTTCATTTGCAGGAAGAAAC
>JBNJGK010000144.1:0-2286 GCA_051747665.1 Bacteroidota bacterium
TTGCTCAGCTTTGAGCCCCGGTTTTCGTTTTATAGGAAATTTTGGGCGGTGATTTTAGCTATCATTCCGGTGGGCGCCTTTTTTATTGTTTGGGATGTACAGTTCACCAAAATGGGCGTGTGGGGTTTTAATCCGCTGCACCTTGCCGGGATAAACCTGTTCAACCTGCCCATAGAGGAATGGATGTTTTTTGTAACCATTCCCTTTGCCAGCCTGTTTACTTATGAAGTGATCAACTATCATTTTCCGCAGGATTTTCTTAAAAATGTGGCCCGCCCGGTAACTTATGTCCTGATTGTTATCCTGCTGGCCGTGGGTATCATTTCATTCGGCAAGTGGTACACTTCTTTTACTTTTCTGCTTACTGCCTTTTACCTGATGTTTAACCTTTGGGTTTTAAAAGCAAAATATCTGGGGCAGTTCTACTTTGCTTACGCGCTTATTTTGATTCCCTTCTTTTTGGTTAATGGCATCCTTACCGGATCATTTATTGAGCAGGAAGTAGTGTATTATGATAATGCGGAAAACCTTGGCATCAGGCTGTTTACCATTCCCATAGAAGATTCCGTGTATGGCATGTTGCTCATTCTGATGAATGTAAATATTTTCGAGTGGCTGCTAAAGCGCACCGGTAAAAGGTGGCCGCGCTATTAACCATTATCTTTATCATCATCTTTACCTTGTTCCGTAGTTTTGTTTAATGATCTGAAATCATCACCTGTCGGACTTTGAAATACGCGGAGCCCAAACTCAGGAATGACCGTCAGAATATGGTCAAAAATGTCTGACTGAACCATTTCATAGTCCACCCAGGCCTGTTTGGCCGAAAAACAATAAATTTGCATCGGCAAACCTGTCTCAGTGGGAGCCAGTTGCCTTACCTGGATAATCATGCTTTGTTTTACATCAGGGTGGTTTTTGAGGTATTCAAGCAAATACCTTCTAAAAACCCCAATGTTGGTCTGCCTGCGAAGATTTACGATCTGCGAGGTGTCTATATCATGCTTTTCATTAAAAGCTTTTATCTGCGATTCTTTTTCTTCGATGTAATCTTTAAGGATACGCATGCGCTTGAATTTTTCTATCATTTCCGGAGAGCTGAACCGGATGCTTTTCATGTCGATGTTAACAGAGCGCATGATTCTTCGTCCGCCGCTTTCTTCCATGCCCCGCCAGTTGGTGAATGCATCAGACACCAATGCATATGTCGGGATGTTGGCAATCGTCATATCCCAGTTCTGTACTTTTACAGAAGTCAGGTTCATATCTATGACCGTACCATCGGCGTTATGCTTTTGCATCACAATCCAATCGCCGGGCCTTACCATGTCATTGGCCGATAGCTGGATGCTGCCAACAAATCCCAGAATCGGGTCGCGGAATACAAACAGCAACACGGCGGTCATGGCTCCCAGGCCGGTCAAAAGTGTGGCGGCCGATTTCCCCAATAGGATAGAAACCACGATTATAGCCCCGATGAAGTACAGCACGATCTTTACAATCTGGATATACCCTTTGATAGGTTTGGTTTTGGCAATTTCAAAATCCTGGTATATTTCCGTAAAGCTGTTCAGCAAAGCATCTATGGATGACAGGATGATGAATATGATAAAAATGTAGATGGCTCCCGTAGCAAAATTCTCCCAACCGGGGAGTTCAACGAAAATCTGTGGTGTAAACGCAAGCAAAATCCCCGCCGGAATTAAGTTTGCCAGCCTTCTGAAAAAATGATTCTTTACTAAAATATCATCCCACTTCGTGGCGGTTTTTCTGGTGATACGATTCAGAATATTGATAAGGATGTACTTAGCGAGATGATACGCTATTAAAGCTAAAATTCCTGCTGCTGCAAGATATATCAGCGTAACCAGAAAAGGAAAATCTGTTGTATTGATCCCTGCCTGGTTTAGCCATGATTCTATGAGTTTGTGAATGGCGGATTGATCCATAAAAAAATGATTTTGTAATGCAGCCAAATATAGGTTTTTTAACAATAGTGCAGGAGTTGGAATCAATAAAATTTTTCAATTCTAAACTTGATTTTTAGACGAATTTAGAAATGCACTGTTTAAAGGAGAGATTTTTTCAGCAACAATAATGCAAAATTTTTGTTAAAACTTTGGTCATTAAAAAATAAACAATGAAGCGTAAAGCAGCAGTAGTTGGTGCAGGTATTGGTGGTCTGGCTGCGGCCTTAAGGCTCAGAAAATCCGGATATGATGTTGCTGTGTTTGAGGCTGCTGACAAACCCGGAGGAAAAATCAATGAATTTCATCGTGATGGATT
>JBNJGK010000144.1:2386-6794 GCA_051747665.1 Bacteroidota bacterium
CAGCTTTTCGACCGCTATGCTACTTACAATGGCTCTGATCCCTACAAAACACCCGGAACATTGGCTGTGATTTCGCACCTTGAACATAATGCCGGCGCTTATTTTCCCGAAAAGGGCATGTATCAGATTGTGGAAGGGCTTTACACTCTGGCCAAAGAGGAAGATATTCGCTTTCATTTCGGAGAGCGGGTTTTGCAACTGATTCGCGATAAGCGTAAAATCAGAACAGTACAAACCACTCAACGCACCCAGGACTTTGATCTTGTTGTGAGCGATGCGGATATTTTTACGGTATATCGCAAAATGATTCAGGGTGTTAAGTTGCCTGAAGTGCAGGCCCGTCAGGAACGGTCAAGTTCTGCTTTGATTTTTTACTGGGGTATAGACACTGCTTTCCCGAAGCTGGATTTGCACAACATTCTTTTTTCGGAAAATTATCAGAAAGAGTTTGAAGAGCTGTTTCAGGAAAAGCAATTGCCTTCTGACCCCACAGTGTATATCTTTATCAGCGCCAAAGCGGTACCTGGAGATGCTCCTGACGGCCACGAAAACTGGTTTGTCATGATTAATGCTCCTGCTGACGAAGGTCAGAACTGGGACTATGAAATTGCAGAAGTGCGCAAACGGATTATTCAGAAAATCAACCGGATGCTTGAAACGGACATAGAAAAACACATTTTGTTTGAGGAGCAATTAAATCCGAAAGCGATTGAACGAACCACGGGTTCTTATAAAGGCTCGCTTTATGGTAATAGCTCCAATAATACCTTTGCCGCTTTTTTAAGGCATAAAAACGAAACACCGAAGTTTAAAAATCTGTTTTTTGTTGGGGGTAGTGTGCATCCCGGCGGTGGCATTCCGCTGTGTTTGTCATCAGCAAAAATCATGCATGAACGGATTGAAGAAAAGCAAAAAAAATCATGATATCAAAGTACAGTAACACAGCTAAGGCCGTAATTGGCATCGTTTATCTTGTTGGAATTTTGGGGATGTCAATTCCTGAAACACGAGGATTGTTTCAGCAACTAACGCCCGTTAACCTGCTTTTTGCAGGCTTTATGCTTTTTCTGTTTCACCGGCCTTATAGCTTAAAACCCGCTTTGCTGTTTCTGTTGGTCTTTTTGGGTGGTTTTGGTGTGGAAGTGGCCGGAGTACAAACCGGGTTGGTCTTCGGCAGCTATGCATATGGCGAAGCGCTTGGACTGAAAATAGCCGGAACGCCCTTGCTGATAGGTCTTAACTGGCTAATGCTGATTTATATGGTGTACCATCTGCTGCAGGATTTAGAAACTTCTTTTTTTCTGAAATCCATCATCGGAGCGCTAATGATGGTGGCTTACGATTTGCTCCTGGAGCCGGTAGCCATCCGGCTTGATTTCTGGCAGTGGGGTGGAGGCGCCATTCCGCTGCAAAATTATCTGGCCTGGTTTGGGATTTCTTTTGTGTTTTTGCTGATATGGAATCTGGCGAAAGCCAAAACCACCAACCCGGTATCGAATACACTGCTGGCAACGCAAATGAGTTTTTTCTTAATTTTAAATCTGACACTTTAAAGCATTCTATATATGGGAATTTTAATAGCAATAATGGTAATTCTGGCCTGGGGCGCGCATCTTTACTACATCTTAACCGGTGTGGAAGTGGCCCTGGATAATCCGTGGATGTATGCGCACCTCATAATTCAGGCTTATTTTTATACAGGACTTTTCATTACAGGGCATGACGCTATGCACGGAGTTGTAGCTCCCGGAAAACGCAGAGTCAATGAAATCATTGGCAATATTGCTGTGTTTTTGTTTGCCGGACTAAGCTACAAAAGGCTGAAAGTAAATCATGGTAAGCATCACAAATATCCGGCAACGGAAAAAGACCCGGATTACTATGTGAAATCGCAAAATTTCTGGAGGTGGTGGGCCATGTTTATGTGGCGCTACTTAACGGTTACGCAAATCGTGATTATGGCTGTGGTTTATAATGCCCTCAAGTATTTAGGCGGAATAGAAGAGCCTGCCATCATCGTTTTCTGGATTATCCCGGCATTTCTGGGCACCTTGCAGCTCTTCTTTTTCGGCACGTATTTGCCGCACCGCGAACCGCACACCAATACCATGAAACCCCATAAAGCCCGCACGCAATCAAAGAATCACCTGTGGGCCATGCTTTCCTGCTACTTTTTCGGGTATCATTATGAACACCACGATGCACCACACACACCCTGGTGGCAACTCTATAAAACCAAAAAGTCATGATTAAAGCCCGTCATGTTCCTTTTCATGTGTGGTTTTTTAATGTTTACAGCCGCTGGATGATTCGGAGGCACTTCCGTGCGATGGAAATTCATGGTCAGCCTGCCGACGAGGGTAAAGCTATTATGATTATCGGAAACCACTTTAGTTGGTGGGATGGGTTTTTCATCGTAGAAGTTAACCGGAGGTTATGGAAAAAACGTTTTCACGTAATGATGCTCGAGGACCAGCTTGAATCGCGGATGTTTTTAAACAAAGCCGGAGCCTTTTCGATCCGCAAGGGAAGCCGCTCCCTGATTCCATCCCTGCAATACGCCGGGCAGGTGCTTTCTGATAAGGATAATTTGATGCTGATGTTTCCGCAGGGCAAAATCCAGACGCATCATAAATGCAGTTTTGAGTTTGAAAAAGGGGTGGAAACGATTTTAAAAAACACCGGGAACTCTCCGCAGATTGTTTTTAGCGCAGCACTGGTGGATTATTTCTCTGAAAAAAAGCCCCGACTGGATATTTATCTTGAAAAAGCCAATCTGAGCTCAAAAACAAGCACCCGGGAGCTGGAAGAAAAGTATAATGACTTTTTCAGACGCAAGATTGCAGAAAATGACCGGGAGCGGTGAATGTGAACTTAATACATAAATCCAAACAACCACAAGGGTATTCTTTTCTTTGTTCCGGTTGCAACATCATCTGAAACCAAAAATGCATTATCCAGATTTTTTATTTGGCTTGAGGATTTGTTTTTACCCCCAATTTCAAAACTGTATGTTTCATCAACCACAAAATCACCAGACTCAGCATAAGTGACAGCATGGCCATGCGATAATTGGTTGAGGAAGAAAGTCTCGCGTAAATTTCCTTTATTGGCATTCTCTTCGGCTAACAAGTAAATATAATTGGTGTTTTCCAAAAATATTTTTTGTGGTTTTTGCAGCAAGCTAACGCCGCGGGAATTACGATAAAGGGGCATAAGAATTCTTGCGTCTTTCAGGTGATGTATGTATTCTAAGATAACTTTTCTTGAAGTTTGTGTTTTATCAGCCAGAGCACTAATATTTGGTTGAAATGGAACGGAGCTACCAATTATAAACAGCAATTGTTTTATCTTATGAACTTTTGAAATGCCTGTTTTGCGCAATCCAGGCAGCTCAACTTCAAGTATCAGGTTAACAACCTCTTGCAATCTTTGATAAAAAAGATGCTTTTCCTGGTTAAAGAAAGGGAAATACCCTATCCTTAAATATTCATCAAAATACTTTAAAGGTTTAACCTTATCATTGACATCGACGGCAATCCTCACAGAATCAAAAAGAATATCTTCTAAAGGAAAAGGAGGGAGAAACTGCCCGGTTTTCATTATCAGAAATTCTCTGAAAGAAAGCCCCGGGAGTGTATAAACAAGCGCTCTGCGGCTCAGGTCAGCATTAGCTGTAAGTATTTGAAGTAAAGAAGAGCCTGTAAAAACTACTTTTAAATCCGGATGATAGTCATAAATGTTTTTCAGCTCAGCAGCCCAGTTTGGATACTTATGAGCCTCATCAATGAATAAATGTTTCCCTCCGCGGCTTACAAAGTCATCAGCTAAATCAATCAGCTTGTTGTCATAAAAATAAACATCATCCAGCTTAATGTAAAGCGCTGACTCATCAAAACCATACGTCTTTTTGACGTATTGCAAAAGCAAGGTTGTTTTACCTACACCTCTGGCTCCCTTGATACCCACGAGCTTTTGATTCCAGGGTAATGTATCAATAGCATAACGTTCAAATTTAAGGTTTGTATTCCTCAGTAATTCAACATGTCTTGATATCAGCTTGTCCATCTGTTTTAATTTGTTTCTTATACATTACAAAAATAAGCTATAATTGTTAACTATAGGAAACAAAAATACAATAAATTGTTACTTCCATTAAACAGTTTACACGAAAAAGCCAGCTTCATGAACCTGTAACCCTTTTGCTTGTTTAACGGAAAACAATTTTACTCAATTCCCATTGCATGGTTTACTTAACGTGGTTTATTGCGGGTTTTGCTGTCCTCAGGCTAATAATTTCTGTGGTAAACTTTCTCAGCAAATCCTATCCCAAAAACGCCGGACTAAAATCCAGTCCATTGCTTTCGGTACTGATTCCGGCGCGGAATGAGGAACAGAACATCGGTAC
>JBNJGK010000145.1:0-6702 GCA_051747665.1 Bacteroidota bacterium
AATCAATGACTACTTAATGACAATCAATGACCACTCATTAAAGATGATATTTAATCATACATTCAAAACCCGGAATTCTTGACTGCCAACTTCACCTAAACACATACGCACTTAAACACGTAAACACACTGCCCCAAGCAACAAACTTGGAAACATATTTTTCAGGGAGAATGAAATTTAGTGATGCACGGCAATTTTATGGATAATTTTTTACTTTTGTTATCCGTTATTAATCGCGTTAAGCACCATTGGAAATTCATTTATGCACAAGACCTTTATTCTTTCTTTATGGTTTCTTTTTCTGCATGCTGTGGTGCTTTCGGGCCAAACCAACCATGAAGCCCAGCAAGCTTATATTGAAGCTTATAAAGATATTGCCATTGAGGAGATGAACCAGTTTAAAATACCGGCATCGATAAAACTTGCACAGGGCATACTGGAAACCAACTCCGGACGCAGTCGCCTGGCCGTAAAAGCCAACAATCATTTTGGCATTAAATGCCATACCGGATGGAATGGCCCTACAATCCGAAAAACGGATGATGCATTTAAAGAGTGCTTTCGGAAATACGACGACCCGGCATTTTCTTACCGTGATCACTCTCTCTTTTTGACAGGTCGTTCAAGGTATGCTCGGTTGTTTCAACTGGATATAAAAGATTATAAAGGATGGGCCAGGGGGCTCCGGAAAGCGGGCTATGCCACGAATCCACGCTATGCCAGGCTTCTGATTGACATTATAGAGCGCCATAAGTTGTATAAGTTTGATAAGCTTTACAGCCCGGAGCCGGTAGCTTATCGTAAACCCCTGAAGGCAGTGGCCGTACCTACTTATGATGATTTTGAAGTGGTTGACCGGGTTAAGGGACGCAAAATTTATGAGAATAACGGAAAAGAGCTTGTAGTTGCGCGTGACCAGGATTCTTACCTGGCTGTGGCTCGTGATTTGGGGGTGGAGCTTTATGACCTGAGGTACTATAATGATTTGGTAAGTGTTAACAACCTGCCCTCAGAGAACTTCGTATATCTTGAGAAAAAACGCTGGCGAAGTCAGGATTATAAGCATCATATTGTAAGGAAAAATGAAACGTGGCATACCATTGCTCAGCTTTATGGAATTCGTCTCTCATGGCTTCATTTATATAATATTGGCAAAAGCGCTTTAAAACCAGGCGATAAAATCCGGCTTCGGATTTTCTAATGCTGTAATTTTGCTTACCTTTATGCAAAAGCTGAGATAAATTGATGATGCATACGACGATTAGAATTTTCATAAAATATAGTACTGTTTTCTTTATTTTGATGCTGCTAAGTTTTAAAGCAACTAGTCAGATAATACCTGAGGATAGAACCTATGCATGGAGTTTTGCAGGGAGTTATGCACTATTTGAAGACCCCGGAAATGCTGTAAATGTATCGGATTTTGGCGCTGAAGGGGACGGCATTACGAATGATGCCGAAGCCATTCAGCAGGCAATAGATTCCTTTGATGGCGAACCGGGAATAGTGCATTTTGCTGAAGGCAATTACCTGATAGAAAGTCCACTCTCACTAAATAGCGGTATTGTGATGAGAGGCATAGATTCGCTCTCTACCCGCATCCTTATAGATTTTGGAGGTGATCCGATACATGCTTTGCGCATTTCCGGGCAAGCCGGCTCGGATTTTATTTCGCTTAATTCGGGCTATCAGAAAGGAAGCGATGAGTTAACGGCCGACCATGACGGAGCATTTTCTGCCGGCGATTATGCGGAGATTGTTCAGGATAATGGCGATTGGGACACCGAGCCGGCCTCATGGGCTGAAAATTCCGTCGGGCAAATTGTTAAGATAACGAACGTTGAAGGGGAAACGCTTACACTGGAGCATCCGCTGCGAATAGATTACAGCGGCGAGCTGCAACCCCGTATCAGGCTTGTGGAGCCCAAAACGAATGTTGCTATAGAAAAGCTTAAGATAGAGCGTTTAGATGAGCCGGCAGAAGGAGCCGGCTCGAACATCTATATCAACATGGCGGCGAATATCCGTATGAAAGACATTGAAAGCTATAAAAGCGTTGGAAGTCATATCGCAGCATATCGCTCTACTCAAGTGCGGCTGGAAGGAAGCTATATTCATCATGCTTTTACCTACGATGGGTCGGGAACACGTGGATATGGTATCACGCTTCATATGCACTCCGGCGAATGTTTGATAGAAAACAATGTTTTTCAGAAGCTCAGGCATGCCATGATGGTAAAAACCGGAGCCAATGGCAATGTGTTTGGATACAATTATTCCATTGAACCATACCGGTCTGAAACGATACATGATTATACAGGCGATATATCGCTGCACGGCCATTATGCTTATGCCAATCTTTTTGAGGGAAACATCGTGCAAAACATATTTATTGATCATTACTGGGGCCCTTCCGGTCTGCATAATACCTTTTTCAGAAATAGGGCAGAACTTTATGGGTTTGTGATTACGGAAAGTGATAATCCTACAAACCAGCAAAATATTGTCGGTCTCGAAGTTACAAATGAAAACTTTCTTTATGGATTGTATACCCTTAACGGGGATGACCATTTTGAATACGGCAATTTTGTAACCGGTGATGTTTTACCAGAAGAAACGGATTCATTACCAGACAATTCTTATTACCTTGATACCGTTCCGGATTTCTGGGCGGGCTCTATGCCATGGCCTTCCATCGGAATCCCACTAGCTGCCAATGAGTATGATATTCCGGCAAAACACCGGTATTTAGGCATTAACACGAATCAGCAAAACATCATCAAAAATACCATTAAGCTTGCTCCCAATCCCGCAAGGGATTATTTTTACATTCATGGAACTGCTACAAAACAAGTTGATATCAAAATCTACAACAGCTCCGGAATTCCGGTTTACTCAGGATCGGTTAAGCCAAATCATCCCGTTAAGGTCAGTCATTTTCCGGAAGGAGTTTATATTGTTCGCATTCAAAACCGGTCTGAAACCACCACTGCAAAACTGCTTATCAGGCATTAGCAATTATTCCTGAAAACAAATTTTTACAGGATGTATTTTACCAGCTTTTCGCCATCGCCGGCAATAACGGTAGTTTTACCATATTGCTTTAGCTTTCCGATATCAAAGGAAGTAGTGGCCTTCAGGCCCGTTACTTCTTCAGCCAGCCCCTCTTGTGTAACCAGGTAACACTGCTCTTTGGAGAGAGAAGTAAACTTGATGGCTGTTGTTTGGTTGTAACGGATAACCTCGGGGGTTGTAAAAACTTCTTCATCAAACTGATTTTCCAGTATAATGTTTTTAAACCTATCATAAACCACAAGTTTCCCTTTATCGAAATAGATAAAATCGTAGTGGCGGTCGTCATTGAAGCGTTCATAGAAAAAATAATGATCGTTTGAAAACCGATCAAACAGGGTTTCAAGAATGCTTCCGTTTAGCTTCAGGTATTTGATCGCACCACTGATTTCGGTGGTTATAAAGGGCGCTTTGCTGTTGGTTCTGTTCACGTAGATTTGCGATTGCGGTGCGCTTACAAGCTGGTCTTGAACATTCACACGGGTGTTTCCGCGGCGGTTCAGAATGAGCACTTTGCCGTTTTCGGTTTGTGCAAAGATATAATCACGGCCATTGTAAACATGATGCTGCAACGGGACTGTAATTTTTCCGGGAGCGTTTGCTTTCGACCATCCCTTTACGGGATTTCCCTCTATGTCGTAGTTGTAGATTTTTCTATCGTTTCCGGCTATCACTATCCTGTAGTCGTGATAATCAAAAACAGACACTCCATTGGTAGCCTTTGCGGGAAGCTTTATGGGGAAATCGCCTACATCGCGCCCCAGCACGTCGATGAGATAAATGTGGTTTTCCGTATTCAGAAGGTATTGCACCTTGTTGTTGCTGAAGGCATCCACTAAATGAACCTTGCCAAGGGGCCGTCCGGATAAGGTGTGTTTCCAGAGTATTTTACCGTCATGGCTGATAAAGTACATGTTGTTGAGAGCATCGAATGCAATAATTCGTTTTTCGGCGCTAAGGTGATCATTTACAATTTGTGGTTCTCCAACCACTTTGGCATCCAGTTTTAGCTCCCAGCTTTTTTCTTTTTTGGCCTGGAGAGCCTCGCCGGCGCTGCTGTAGAGGTTCGTGAAAAACAAATCGCCATCGCGTGAAAAGGTTGCGGTTAGTCCGCTGAATTGGTCAAACGCGGTTTTGTTTCTTTCAATAGTTTCCTTGAGGCCTGGATTCATGTCTTTACCTTGCTGCAAGGCATGTTTCATATTTAAATAAAGCACCATGTTGCTGTTTTCTGAAATACCGGCCGATAGCGATTGATATGTATCGTCGTGAGCAATTACGTCTTCATTTTCCAGTTTCCGGAGGGTTTCTGTGAGGTGTGTCAGACTTGCGGAAGCAATGACCAGGTTTTCATGAACTGTAAAATACGGTGATTGGAAATGCATGAACATTTTTCCAAAAGCATCTTCTATTAGTGTTTCAGAAGGGATTCTAATGATACGCTTTCCGTCGTCGCCTGTCTTATCGTAGAAATCATCTCCGGTTTCAGAAGCTATTGCCTCAAGCCCCTGATAAACTTGGTCGCTGTCTTCAGCCAAGAATATGGCTGCAGATTTATCAGAGAGGTTATTCAGTCTTGAATTATCAAGCACCAGTGCATTTGTCCCGGAATACCAGCTAAAGAAATTGTCGCGGAGATTGAATTTGCTGTCTGCTACTGCAAATGCGCTGTCTTTTTTGAGCCGTTTGTAATGTATTGCTTCGCTGTGATAGTTTTGCAGAAGAGCTATGGATGCTGAAGAAGGAATGATGTTTTGCAGATCAATACTTCCCGGATTATGTTTGAAACTGTTTAAGTAGTTTGTTGAATCGCATTGCGTGAAGCCATTCAGAATCAGTTTATCTTTTCGCGCTGTGAGGTCAAGGGATGCCCATCCCGCAAAGGATTCCAGTTGCCCAATCAGATTTCCGTATTGAGAGTATGTACCGCTGAGAAGCAAACGATGCATTTTTTTAAAGTTCAGATAAACATTGCCTTCTGAAAACTGTCCGGCGGTTTTGCTTACCTCTTTAAAACCAGGCTCATCCAAGATGCTTCGTTTCATTACATATTGCTGAAATGCCCGCTCAATAGCCGAAGCATCATAACTTAACAGCAATGTTCCGTTGCGTATTGCATAGTAAAGAACTACATCGCGCTCAGAGAACACAATGCTGTAGTAAGGTTTTTCAAGGTAACTTTCCTGGGTTACTGAAGCCAGGTTAGAAAATTCAGAACGAATCATCTGCTCAATTTGATCGGTGGTAAGGGATGTTTGAGCTGCCATCAGCAAACTTGCTTTGTATTTATTACTTACCGTAACAGCCAGCGTAATTTTTCCTGAAGTGAATGTTTTTTCGATGCCTGGGTTCTGGTCTGCCAGCAGTTGCAGCTCCATCATTTCGCGGTAAACTTTTTGAAAGTCCGGGTTTTCATCGCGGATAGACCAGACTGAGGATTGGGCATACGTATTCCACAATGACAAAAAGTTGTTTGTTGTAAGAATAACCGGTGCATCTTCGGGGATGTATTTAAGCGGATTTTCCTGGTCCTGGTTAAACTGGCTGCAGGCGCTGAAAAGCAGCAACAGGGTAACCCATCCGGTAAAAACGATTCTAAGCATGTGCTGTTTGGTTTTAGTGATGCCTTCAAAATTAATGAAAAGCCATAACAATGGTACAATTCCTTTAAAAAAACATCCGCGAAAGCGATTAATATTGCAATGTGTTCAGTTTAATAAGTTCATGAGTTTTTAGGTTTGTATGTTAATAAATTGAGCTTCAATAACATAAATAGAAAATGTGATTTTATAACATTCAGATAATAAATGCATTATGCCATTTATTAAAATATTTAGTGCTTTTTATACCAATCACATTTAATAAAATCAGGAAAAGGGCAATTTAATCTGCTTTTTGAGATGAAAGGATTTTCGGTGATGCGGAGAAAACCCGTGTTTTTCTATCGCTTCAATGTGTTTGCGCGTAGCGTATCCCATGTTTTGGTTCCAGCCATATTCAGGAAAAGTTTCATGCAAAGATATCATATGATCATCACGATAGGTTTTGGCTAATACTGAAGCTGCCGCAATGCTGTAATACAAGCCATCGCCTTTAACAATGCAATGGTGCGGAATATCCTCAAAAGGGATAAACCGGTTTCCATCTATCAGCAACAAGCCAGGTTTTGTAGTGAGTTTACTGATGGTTTTGTGCATGGCCCGGATACTTGCTTGCAAAATGTTGAGTTTATCAATATCCGTTTCACTAACCGAAGCTACGGCATAACTGACAGCCTCGCGGATAATTTCATCGCGTAAAGCGTATCTGTTGTTTTTTGAAAGCTTTTTGGAATCATTCAGTAAGCTGTTGTGATAATCTTTTGGCAGAATTACTGCTGCAGCAAACACGGGCCCGGCAAGGCATCCCCGGCCTGCCTCATCCACACCTGCTTCAATGATATTTTCAGTATGAAATTTTTTTAGCATTATGATATAACTCTTTCAAAAACAATGGATAGAATTATGGCGACAATTATTATGTCTTTCAATTTTTCTTTACGGATATTGTTAACCAGCCTGCTTACTGTAAAAGATAGCGGGATAAAAAGCTGGAACAAATAGAATGACCAGGCCTTTGGATCAACTGCGA
>JBNJGK010000146.1:0-3984 GCA_051747665.1 Bacteroidota bacterium
AAATGGCGTTGCCTCTTTATACCCCGATATTCAGGGAATACCGCCACTAAAAAAGGAGATTTCCCGTTTTGTAAAGAATTTTATGAACATTGATGTAAGCCCGGACAGTTGCCTGCCTACCGTAGGTTCTATGCAAGGAGGTTTTGCAGCTTTCTTAACTACAACGCGGCGCATCAGGGAGCAAGACACCGTGTTGTTTATTGATCCCGGGTTTCCGGTTCAAAAAATGCAGTGTCAGGTATTGAATATTCCTTATGAGCGTTTTGATGTTTATGAATACCGCGGAGAGAAACTTCGGGAAAAACTTGAGTCATATCTGTCTAAAGGCAATATTTCCACTATCATCTATTCCAATCCCAACAATCCATCGTGGATTTGCTTTACGGATAATGAACTTCAGATTATTGGTGAATTAGCCAACAAATACAATATAGTGGTGATAGAAGACCTGGCTTACTTTGCCATGGACTTCCGCAAAGACATGTCAAAACCTGGAGAGCCTCCTTATCAGGATACTGTAGCCAAATATACCGATCAGTATATTTTGCTTATCAGCACATCCAAAGCATTTAATTATGCCGGGCAGCGGCTGGGTATGTTTGTTCTGTCAGACAAGTTGTTTAACAAGCAATATCCTGATTTAAAGCGCTTTTATAACAGCGAGTATTTTGGGCATGCTATGGTATTCGGTACGATTTATCCGCTCAGCGCCGGAACAGCCCACTCACCCCAATACGGCGTAGCTGCCATGTTAAAAGCGGTTAACGATGGTGAATATGATTTTGTAGAAGTAGCCAAAGAGTATGGTGAGAAAGCCAAAATCATGAAAAAACTATTTACGGAAAACGGGTTTGAGATTGTTTATGATAAAGATGAAGACAAGCCCATCGCGGATGGTTTTTATTTTACGATTTCTTATCCCGGTCTTACCGGTGATGAGCTGAATAAAGAGTTGATCTATTATGGTATCAGCGCTATTTCGCTTGAGTCAACCGGAAGTGACCGCACTGAAGGGCTTCGTGCCTGTGTTTCGCTGGTTCAGCGCGAACAGTTTCCGGCTTTGGAAGAGCGGCTCAAAAAGTTTTATGAGCACCACTCTTAATATGTGTGAATTAAATAACAGAGATGCTGTAAAAAATAATTCATGCTAATTTAAACCTGATATAAATTGACAAACAAAGCACTATTTAGAAGCTATTGTCCAATAAATGAAAGGAAAAATACGTAATTTCGTAAACACAAAAAATAACTAATAAATACAACACATAAATATTACTACGATATGGCAAAAGCAAAAGGAGACATTGTCGTGGACATAGAAAGGTGCAAGGGATGCGAGGTTTGCATCGATGCTTGCCCTGAAGGTACCATTGGAATGTCGAAAAAAGTGAATGGCAAAGGATATCATTACATGGAAGTAGTAAACGACACATGTATTGGTTGTGCCAATTGTGCCGTAGTCTGCCCTGATGGAGTCATAACCGTTTACAGGGTACGTCAATAATTTTCTGTTAATATAAAAGATTATCTTAATAATGGAACAAGAACTAAGATTAATGAAAGGCAACGAAGCGATAGCCGAAGCGGCTATTCGCGCAGGTGTCGATGCATATTATGGTTATCCTATCACTCCTCAAAGTGAGGTGATGGAATACCTGATGGCAGAAAAGCCCCACGAGCGCACCGGCATGGCTGTATTGCAAGCCGAAAGTGAAGTAGCTTCTATAAACATGATGTATGGCGCTGCGGGCTCCGGAAAACGTGTAATGACCTCTTCATCCAGCCCTGGAATTTCTCTGATGCAGGAAGGAATTTCTTACATCGCCGGAGCAGAACTACCGTGCGTACTGTGTAATGTGGTACGAGGCGGCCCGGGACTGGGAACCATTCAGCCCTCGCAGGCTGATTATTTCCAATCTACAAAAGGTGGAGGCCACGGCGACTACAAACTGATTACCCTGGCGCCTAATTCGGTTCAGGAGATGTACGATCATCTGAGCATTGCCTTTGATTTGGCTGAAAAGTACAGAAACCCGGCCATGATTTTATCAGATGGAGCGATCGGTCAGATGATGGAAAAAGTCGTACTGAGTGAACAAAAAGAACGCCGGACAGAAGAGGAAATCAAAAAGGCATTTCCGTGGTCAACAACAGGAGCCAGCGGAAAAGACAGAAGGATTATCACTTCTCTGGAACTTGATCCTGCCAAACAGGAAAAAGTAAACCTGCATCTGCAGGAAAAGTATAAAGAGCTCGAAGAAAATGAGGTGCTTTTTGAAGAATCCTCCTGTGAGGATGCGGAATACCTCCTGGTAGCTTACGGAACCAGCGCCCGCCTGTGTCAGCAATCAGTAAAACTGGCCCGGGAAAAAGGTATCAAGCTGGGGCTGCTACGCCCGATTACGCTGTGGCCATATCCTAAAAAAGAGATCGCCCGCCTGATTGATAACGGCGTGAAAGGGATCCTTTCTGTGGAGATGAGTGCCGGACAAATGGTTGAAGATGTTCAGCTAGCTGCAAACGGCAGAGTGCCTGTAGCGCATTTTGGTCGGTTTGGCGGCATGATTCCTTCACCGGAAGAAATACTGGAGAATTTAGAACAAAAAATTATCGGAGGATAACTTATGGAAGACATCAAAAAACCAGAGAATATAGTCTATCAAAAAACCGATTTAATGACCGACAAGGTGCTGAGTTACTGCCCGGGCTGTGGTCACGGCGTAGTACATCGCATCACGATGGAAGTGCTTGAAGAACTCGGTCTGGAAAATCAAACCATCGGGATTGCCCCGGTAGGTTGCTCTGTGCTGGCATATGAGTTTATGAATATAGACATGCAGCAGGCTGCGCACGGAAGGGCTCCGGCAGTGGCTACAGGTATCAAACGCGTCTGGCCCGAAAAAACGGTTTTCACCTATCAGGGTGATGGCGACCTGGCGGCTATCGGCACTGCTGAAACCATTCATGCCTGCAACCGCGGAGAAAACATTACAATCATTTTCGTGAACAATGGAATTTATGGTATGACAGGCGGGCAAATGGCGCCGACAACACTCGAAGGGATGAAATCATCCACATCACCCTACGGACGTGATGCTAAAATGATGGGGCATCCGCTTAAGATGACAGAACTCGTAGCAGAGCTGCCCGGAACATGTTATGTAACACGCCAGGCTGTACACAAGCCGGGGAACGTAAGAAAAACCAAGCGAGCCCTGAAAAAGGCATTCCAACTGCAACAGGAAAACAAAGGAACTTCCTTCATAGAAGTAGTTTCAAATTGCAATTCAGGATGGAAGATGACACCGGTGAAATCCAACAAATGGATGGAAGAAAACATGTTCCCGTTCTATCCGCTTGGAGACATCAAAACACCGGAAAAATAAATCATAAAAAAGAATATTATGACAGAAGAAATCATTATAGCCGGATTTGGAGGTCAGGGAGTACTCTCAATGGGTAAAATCCTGGCATATTCAGGTATTATGCAGGAACAGGAAGTAAGCTGGATGCCCTCTTACGGGCCGGAGATGCGGGGCGGTACAGCCAATGTAACCGTGATTCTCAGCGATGAGCGCATCAGCTCACCTATCCTGTCAACGTTCGATACTGCCATTATCCTCAACCAACAATCAATGGATAAGTTTGAGTCGGCAGTAAAACCCGGAGGAACATTGATTTATGACCCTAACGGCATCACGCGTCATCCGGAACGTGAAGATATAGAAGTATATCAGATCGCTGCCGCACAGGAAGCCTCTAACATGGGCATGAATAAGGTTTTTAATATGATTGTGCTGGGTGGCTACCTCAAGGTAAAACCGCTGGTAAAACTTGAAAACGTGGTAGACGGACTGAAAAAGTCTTTGCCGGAGCGTTATCATCACCTGCTGCCTATGAACGAAAAGGCCATCAAACGGGGGCTGGAAATTATTGAACCGTTCAAAAAGAATTAAATACTCATTCTGATGAAAAAAAAGCCGT
>JBNJGK010000146.1:4084-6442 GCA_051747665.1 Bacteroidota bacterium
TTAAAAATAAGGTTCTATCAAAGCATCTATTTGCTCCAACAAAGCCTTACGTTGCTTAAGCATCTCATATTCATCTCCCTGTCCTGATTTTACGGCTTTATTCAGCTTTCGGTTTACATTCCATTCCCGCAACCAATGCCGCCACTTATAGGCAATAAGTCCGGCCAAAGGCAGGGAGAGCAGCCACGACAAAACTTCAACGGGGTTGGAAAATACTGTTGCAAGCCCCCACCCCGATAAAAGATAGAACAGTGGAAAGGCCAGTGCGCCCACGCCAAACTTATATGTGCTCAAAAAATGCGGATCGCCGGCTTTTTTAGCAGAAATGCGGGCTATGTAGTACGGTATCACATTCCAGGCAAAGCCATAAAGCGCCACCGGGAACAGCAAAATCAATCCCAAAATACGCGGCAAAATCGAAACCGGTTTGTTTTCAAAGCGTTCTATTTCCTGCACTTCAAACCCCAACCTTTTGATTTCATTGAAATGGTCATCTAAAGCTAAACGCAGCTCATGAAACTGCTGAGGCTTATGCTCCAAAATATGGTTCATCAGGTAAATGATTTTTTGCCTGGCCAGAAACAAGTTTCTTTCATTGCGCGGACCTATGCCCAGCTTCGGTAAAATGCGCTCGGTATAAAAAGAAATTAAGCGTTCAAAAGTATGGTAATAATCATAATTTTTGATGTTAATAATCATGGGTATGATCCGTTTGGCCACCTTGCTTTTTACGATGTTAAACGCTTTCTGGGGATTATTCTCGTATAGTTCGCGATAATGTGACAGCATCACTGGCTTTCCGTATCGTACGTGAAGGTTTTGACGAAACTGCGAAAACTCAGAGTAATATATCCCAACTGGTACAATCGCAATTTCTTTTTTGAATTCTGATTTTTCCAGCGCTCTGAACCCAATCCTTACAAACCCTTTTCGTAAAGCCTGCAAGCGCCGGTACTCTGCATGTCCGGCTTCAGGAAACAAGGCCAGGCTTTTGCCTTTCAATAAGATATCAGCGGCATCATCAAAAACATCATCATTTTTCTTCAATCCGTCTTTCCCGTCTTTCTTCCGGTAAATCGGCAATATTCTGAAAACTGAAAGCAAAAAGCGGTAAAATGCCGAAGTAAACATATCAGCACGTGCCATAAACCAGGGTTTTCGACCGCTTGTTGCAGCAATAGCCATCGCATCCATCATGGCATTCTGATGATTGGAAGTGAAAATTACACTTCCTTTCGGAATGTTTTCCTTACCCTCTACAATTATTCTTTTGTAATAAAGCCGGTGAACCGGAAGCAAAAGGATTTTTAAGATTGAATATATCATGATTTATTTATTAAAAAACTTCTGTATGCAGATGATACCCTTACCTGCGCGGGCAAAAATAGGGAAATTTACAGCATTTCATCCGATGATGCTTTTAGATTTTATCAATCTTTTAAAATCATCATTGAGCAAATTCAGGATAAAAAATGTTATTTCACCTGAATGATTTACTTTTGAACCGATTTTTAGAATTATGCAATTTGGGGGATATGAAGCATAAACATTTTTTTATTCTTTATCTGAGTTTATTGACGGTAACAATACTTGTTTTGCAAGGCTGCTATGCGCCTCGCCAAACTACGGCAGAGATTCTTTATCCGGCAGAACAACAGAATCTGGTTAACAACCTGGATAGTGTGGCTATGATCAACCGCAGTTACCTCCCGGCTGAAGAACGCAAAAAATCCGGCCTGAGATATAAGGGGTCTTATTATGAAAAAAGCAAGCAGTATTACGATAGCATTGTTTCTGACAATGCCTTATATACCTTTTCCCATTATTTAAACGTAGCTCCAAAAGGAAATACCGTAAAAAACGATACGATAGTGAAGTTTTCATCTTCTGATAAGAAGTTTTTACAACCTCTGCCGCGACAGCATATCAACCGTTTATGTCAAAATCTGGAAGCCAATTCGCTTGTTTCATTAGAAACCTTTCACAGCTTCGACAGCCTCTATTTTAATACCTCAGAAGGGTATTACCTTGCTGAAAGAAAAACCACGCTTATGACCGTATGGCGTGTATACAGCCAAAACAAAAACAGTCCTCTGTACCAAACTTACCTGGGCGATACGCTTTTTTTCAGTTCATATGGTTATTCGCGAAACAGCGCTTATGAAGACTTGATTAGCTATAAGGATGCTTTATATGAAATTTCTTACAGCAGCGGAAAAAAAATCTTGCAGCAAATTGCGCCCCACTGGAAAGAGGTTGAGCGCATCTATTTTGATTATTACACGAATGATATGTCTAGGGCCAACCGGTATGCTTCAGAAGGCTTATGGCTAAAAGCAGCGCAAATATGGAAACCGG
>JBNJGK010000147.1:0-6323 GCA_051747665.1 Bacteroidota bacterium
TTCCCTGGGTTCAGCGTAATCTGCCAAAAATCCGTGTAATCCGACAGAAATCCGCGTAATTCGCGTTTTTGGAATTTGGAATTTTATGTTTGGTGCTTTTCGCTTATTATTGCACTCATGAAAATACTCTTTATCTGCAATAAGTCGCCGTATCCGCATCGTGAGGGTGGGCCTATAGCTATGAACCGGATGATTGAAGGCATGATAGAGCAGGGGCATCAGGTTAAGGTGCTTGCTATCAATTCCTACAAATATTACGTCAAACCCGAAGACGTTCCTGAAGCTTATCGCGAAAAAACCGGACTTGAGCTCATTATGCTGGATTTGAGGCTTAAGGTTTGGGATGCGTTTTTAAATCTTTTTTCTAAAAAATCGTATCATGTTCAGCGTTTTATTTCCAAAGACTTTCAAAAGCGTATTGAGCAGCTTGCAGGCCAGGAGCAGTATGATATTGTACAGATGGAAACCTTGTATGTAGCTCCTTACATGGATACAATCAGGCGTATATCACCAAAAACAAAAATTGTACTCAGGGCTCACAACATAGAGTATCTTATCTGGGAGCGCATTCGTCTAACCACACAGAACCCGTTAAAAAAACAATATCTCCGTCATATTGTAAACACGCTGAAACGGTATGAGCTGAACACCTTGCCGCACTTTGATGCAGTAGTTGCGATTACTCATCACGATGCGGCGTTTATTCGTAACTACAACAGAAACACCCTTGCTGTTCCTTTTGGTATTAATGCAGATGAATATCCCGTTTCTGACCCGGATATGTGGGAATATCCTTCGCTGTTCCACATCGGCTCTATGAACTGGATGCCCAATGAGGAAGGAATACGCTGGTTTCTGGATAAGGTATGGCCCTTGGTGCGGCAGAATAACCCCCGGCTTAAGCTTTACTTAGCAGGCAGACACATGCCTCATTGGATTTATGAGATCGAGGATGAAAACCTCATCGTGTTGGGTGAGGTTGACTCTGCTGTTGATTTTATGATGCAGAAAGGAGTGATGATTGTTCCACTGCTGTCGGGAAGCGGAATTCGCATTAAAATTATCGAAGCTATGGCCTGCGGAAAACCTGTAGTTGCTACCTCTACAGGCGCTGAAGGTATTGATGTAACTCATCAGGAAGATATCTGGCTGGCTGATGAGCCTGAAAAATTCAGTGAAGCCATTGATGCATTGGTGAAAGACAAGCAAACCGCAGCCATATTAGGCCAAAAAGCCCGGAAAACTATCGGGCAACAATATGATAATGCTACGCTAATGGAATATTTGACGGAATTTTATAAAAATCTCTGAACACATTATACTTTTTATATTTTTGTGTCATTAACCAAGTATGTATCCTTGAGTTTTGGTAAAGGATTTTCCCGTTAAGGGATTTAAAAATGAAATATGAGAATATTTGTCCTGCTTCCGCGCGTGCCGTATCCCATTGAAAAAGGCGATAAACTGCGTGCATTTCATCAGCTCAGGCATCTTTCAGAAGACCATGAAGTGATTGTGTGTGCGTTGAACGACAGCGAAGTGCATCCTGATGCGTATCCGGAGTTGATTAAATATGTGGATAACATTCATTTTATTCCTGTATCTAAAGGCGCATCGGCCATGAATATTGTCAAAGCATTTTTCTCCGGGAAGCCGTTGCAAGTGGGATATTATTACAGCAAAAAGGCGCAGAACCGGATAGATGAGCTTATAGACTTTTATCAACCCGATCATATCTACGCTCAGCTCATCAGAGTAGCTGAATATGTGAAAAACCGGGACATCCCCAAAACCTTAGATTACCAGGACGCTTTTTCAGGAAATATTGCAAGGCGGGCTTCGCGGGAGTTTTTTCTGTTTAAGCCGCTGTTTTATTTTGAGGCGCATCGTTTAAAAAGGTATGAGCGAACCATCTTTGATGCTTTTGAGCATAAAACCATCATTTCCGAACCCGACCGCTTGCTGATAAATCATCCCGACAAGGAAAAAATTGAAATCATTCCTAATGGTGTGGATACCGGCTTTTTTTATCCTCAGGATAAAGAAAAAAAATATGATTTGGTTTTCGTGGGGAACATGAATTACCGGCCCAATATTGTAGGGGCGGAGTATCTTGTCAGGAAAATCCTGCCGGTGTTGCGCAAGCAATATGGTGAGATAAGAGTACTGCTCTCGGGAGCAAATCCGCATAGCCGGGTAAAAAGATTAGCCGGAAACGGCGTAGAGGTCAGCGGTTGGGTAGATGATATCCGGGACAGCTATCTGCAATCGAAAGTGTTTATTGCTCCGATGCAAATTGGTACAGGATTGCAGAACAAATTGCTCGAAGCCATGGCGATGCGGATACCCTGTATCACGTCTCCTTTGGCTAATGAGGCGCTGGGCGCTGTAGACGGCGAGGAGATTCTGATTGCAGAAACCCCTGAAAAGTATGCTATTCATATTGCAGAATTGCTTAGCAACGAGACAACTTACGAAAGCGTGGCAGAAAACGGATACAAGTTTGTTACAGACAACTATAACTGGTATAAAAACACCAAGAAACTGGCTGCCTTAATGGCATCATCAGCATAATTTTCTATGTATTGTGTACATAAGAAAATGATTTTTATTACATTTACATCTTATTAAAGACCCGATTATGGAGCTTGGTCGACCTGCAATCATCTTTTTTCTTTTTTTGTGGATGACATCAACTGATGCTTGTTCGCATGGACGAGCTATGCAAACTATACATCCTTCTTTACAATCCGGGCAAATTCTGAATGATCATAGCAAAAGGACTTCTTCAGCAGCAGATTATGCTTTGGATTATGGAGGCGGAAGCATTAAGGAAAATCAAGAAGTAGCATTCAAAACTATTTTAACAAAATATGAATCTGCAGAAGATGAGTTACGGGCCTCAAGGAAACTCCGCCGCATAATCATGTTGCTGGGCGGCGCTACTCTGGTGCTTTTTATCTATTCTTTCAGGAAGTACAGAAGCTATAAGCGGTTAAATGACCTTCTAAGCCAAAACCAGCAACAGCTATCAGATACGGTAAAAGACCTGGAAAAGGAAAAAACAAAGTACTATACTCAGTATGAGCGGATGAAGCAATTATTGGAATCGATCTCTGCCGGCATGTGGGAGTTGAATATTGAAACAGGAGAACTCTTTATGGGGAAAGGGGTCGCCCGCCTGTTAGGATATCAACCCAAAAAATGGAATATCAAAAACCTAAAAGATGATGATATCCCGGTTCACCCCGAAGATTTGCCGCTTTTAAGGGAAGCAAAAGAAAATTGCTTGTCGCGAAATTGCCGTGAGCTGAATTTGGATTTCAGGATACTCGATAGTTTGAAAGAATACCGGTGGCTAAAGCTGCGCGGATGCATGATTAAGCCCCTGGATGAAGAAGAGACGCATAAAATGTTTGGGATAGTTGACGATATCCAGGAACTTAAAGAAGCACAGGCACAACGCCGTCAAAAAGAAAAGGCTCTTGAAGAGGCCAATAAGGCGAAGGACAAGTTTTTTTCCATTATTGCACATGATCTGAAAAGCCCGTTCAATGCTATTCTGGGGTTATCAGATTTGTTGTTTCAGGAAATCGATAATTTTAGTGAGGAAGAAATCAAAGAATATGCCTCAGGCATAAACACTGCTTCTGAAAGCGCATACCAGTTGTTGCAAAACCTGCTGCATTGGTCGCGTTCTCAAAATGGCAGGATAGAATTTGAACCGGCATACCAGGATTTGAATAAGCTTGCCGGAGAAGTCATAAACGTGAACAAGCACCGCGCTGAAACTAAGCAGATTAGCCTTGAGATGAATATTCCTGCAGAATTGACCGTTTTTGCAGACCGGAACATGTTATATACTGTTTTGCACAATTTGCTGACCAATGCCATCAAATTTACCCCGCATGGCAAAAAGGTGGTTGTGGAAGCGTTTAAGGTTGCGCGAAATACTGAAATACATGTTAAAGATGAAGGTATGGGTATTCCCGAAGTTTATGTCAGAAAAATTTTCAATATAGATAATGATTACCGTCGCCCGGGTACGGATAATGAAAAAGGTACAGGTTTAGGCTTGGTTCTGTGCAAAGAGTTTGTAGAAAAACATGATGGGAAAATCTGGGTGCACAGCAAGGAAGGAAGCGGCAGCGATTTTGCTTTTACATTGCCGGATGCCTGATTTTTGGCTTTGCGCTTACCAATGCAGGTTTTAACGAAAACACTATCTTTGCCTCCCGAAAACCGAAATTTATGAAACCAACCATACCTAAGGGAACGCGCGACTTTTCACCGGAAATCATGGTGAAGCGAAATTATATTTTTGATACTATCCGTCAGGTTTACCGGTTGTTTGGCTTTCTGCCCCTGGAAACACCGGCCATGGAAACGCTAAAAACCTTAACGGGAAAATATGGCGAAGAAGGCGATAAGCTATTGTTTAAGGTTTTGAATTCAGGCGACTACCTGTCAAAAATTAACAGGGAAGCCCTGAAAAGCATCGACAGCGCAGCGCTTACGCCTAAAATTGCAGAAAAAGGATTGCGATACGATCTTACTGTGCCTTTTGCACGTTATGTAGTGCAACACAGAAATGAAATTACTTTTCCGTTTAAGCGCTATCAGATTCAACCGGTTTGGCGTGCTGATAAGCCTCAAAAGGGAAGATACCGAGAGTTTTATCAGTGTGATGCCGATGTTATCGGTTCAGATTCGCTGATGAATGAAATGGAACTGATTCAGATTATAGATGAAGTGTTTAAGCGGCTTGGCATTGAAAACACAATCCACATCAACAACCGGAAAATCCTTAGCGGTTTGGCTGAATACATCGGACATCCCGATAAGCTGACAGATATCACCGTAGCTATCGATAAGCTTGATAAAATCCCGATGGAGGAAGTGCTGCAGGAACTTAAGGCACGCGGACTGGATGAGCAGGCCATAGATAAAGTAAAGCCGGTGCTGCAGCTTCAGGGTACCAACCAGGAAAAAATTAATCAACTCAGCGGAATCCTTGAATCTTCAGAGCTTGCTCGTGAAGGATTGCAGGAAATCTCTTATTTACTGGAAAAACTGAGCTTAATAGGCGTTTCCACGGAAGTAGTGCTGGATTTAACTTTAGCACGCGGACTGGATTATTATACGGGAGCCATCATTGAAGTCAAGGCGAAAAATACCCCGATGGGCAGTATCTGTGGCGGTGGGCGATATGATGACTTAACAGGCGTGTTTGGTTTGAAGGATGTATCTGGCGTGGGCATTTCCTTTGGCGCCGATCGCATTTATGATGTGATGATGAATGAACATCTTTTTCCGGAAAAAGTGCAGACCACAACGCAAATTATGTTTGTGAATTTTGGGGAAACCGAACAGAATTATGGTCTTCCGTTACTGGCACAACTTCGGAAAAACGGCATTCCGGCAGAAATGTATCCGGCGAAAGCCAAAATGAAAAAACAAATGACGTATGCCAATAATAAAGGAATTCCTTTTGTAGTGATGGCCGGTGAAAATGAAATGCAGGAGAAGAAATACACCCTGAAAAATATGCAGACCGGAGAGCAAAACATGCTTAGCGCTGAAGAAATCATTACTCAGGTGAAAAATTTTTGATACTGAAAATGCAACTTTATGAAAGAACCTGATGTAAAAAGGCCACATTGTTTGTATTGAATATATAATATTCTGAAAGGTATAATATTATGAAAATATATTTTCATTTAAATTATTGATTAACAGATAAATAACTTTTAAACACTGAAACCGACGAACTTATAAACTCAACTCATGGAATATATCATCAGGCCCGATCGTAAGCTGACGTTTGAAAAAATTTTTGAAATTCATAAAGAAGGCTATTCTCTAAAACTTTCTGATGAGTCGAAAGAGCGTATCGTAAAATGCCGCAATTATCTGGAGCGTAAAACTGAGGAAGAAAAAGAACCGATTTATGGTGTTAATACAGGTTTTGGCTCGCTTTATAATGTAAAAATATCCAAGGCAGACCTGGGGCAATTGCAGATAAATCTTGTGAAGTCGCATGCCTGTGGTATAGGTGAGCAAGTGCCTCAGGAAGTGGTTAAGTTGATGCTTTTCTTAAAGGTTCAGTCGCTGGCATACGGCCATAGCGGCGTTCAGTTGCAGACTGTAGAACGCTTAGTAGACATGTATAACCATGATGTACTGCCGGTAGTGTATCAGCAAGGTTCTTTGGGTGCTTCAGGTGATTTGGCCCCGCTGGCTCATCTGGCTTTGCCGATGCTTTCTGAAGGAGAAGTAAACTATCGCGGCAAGCAACGCAAAGCGGCTGAGGTGAATCGGGA
>JBNJGK010000148.1:0-6323 GCA_051747665.1 Bacteroidota bacterium
AAAATCGGTTTTACGGGAGGTGAGATTTTCCTCAGTTCGGGCATGGAACGCCTCGATCTGTTCCTGAACGACAGCACCGTTACCTCTTACCTGACCACGCCCATCAACATCGGGTTTAACCAACCGCTGTTCGGGTTTAACCGATACCGCTGGGATAAAGACATTGTGCCGCTGGAATATGAGGAAGCCAAGCAGAATTACACAGAAACCCTTGAGCGGGTGAAGCTGGAGACGGCCAATTACTTTTTTGCCGTGCTACAGGCGCAGATGCAACACCGCATCAACCTGATGAACCAGGCCAATAACGATACGCTGTATAAAATCGCCCGTGGCCGGTACAATATCGGCACCATCGCAGAGAACGAACTGTTGCAACTGGAGCTGAGGCTCTTGCAGTCGAACGCCAACGTGGAGTCGTCGGCTTTGGATCTGGAAAACAAGCTTTTTGAGCTTAAATCATACCTCCGGTTACCTGAGGATGATTCGCTGATGCTGAACGTGCCTACTCCTGAAAAAACTTTTATGGCTTCTGCGGATAAGGCAACCGCCATGGCCCGGGAAAACCGTGCCGATGCACTGGCTTTTGAGCGACGCGAAATGGAAGCCCGCATGGAGGTCAATCGCGCTAAGCGGGAAAGCCGCTTTAGCATGAACTTGTATGCCAGGTATGGGCTCACCCAAAGCGCTGCGGCGCTGAGCGATGCTTTCCAGGACCCCTCCGAAAGCCAGCAGCTTACGGTAGGCATCAGCGTGCCGATTATTGACTGGGGTCTGGCCAAGGGCAAGATACGCATGGCCGAGTCGAACCGGGAGCTGGTGTTCAGCAACCTGGAGCAGGAGCGTATCGACTTCCTGCAGCAAGTGCGCTACCAGGTAGACCAGTTCAACATGCAGGCCAACCAACTGCGCATCGCCGCTAAAAGCGACACGGTGGCTCAAAAACGCTACAAGGTTACCAAACAGCGCTACCTGATTGGCAAAATCAGCGTCACCGAACTCAATATCGCCCAGGAAGAGCGCGACAATGCCCGCCTGGGTTATATCAATGCCCTGCAAAACTATTGGCGTAATTATTACCGCCTGCGCCAGGAAACCCTCTACGATTTTGAGCAGGACCGCGAAATCGAGGTTGAGCCGGAGGAGCTGCTGGAGAATTAGGTATTGCGGATTATGGTAGCATAATTGAATGGTTTTATTATAGGTTTTTAAATTGCCGATTAGCTGAATTATTTGCTAGTGAAACAAGAAATCAATACCTTTGGGGATGAAATGCAAAGAATTTTAAAAGAAAATATTAAGGAGATAAAGCGTCTGTGCTCCCAGCACCGGGTAAAATACTTGTATGCTTTTGGCTCGGTTGGCACAAATCGTTTTGATGCATCAAGTGATATCGATTTCCTTGTTTCATTCTACCCGATGGATTACGCAGAATATGCTGATAATTACTTTGAATTCGTTGCAAACCTGGAAAAACGATTGGGGAGAACGGTTGATCTGATTACAGACAAATCGCTTTCCAATCCCTATTTCATTGAAGCTGTAGAAAACACAAAAATCCTTCTCTATGAAACCGGAGATAAGAAAGTATCTGTATGATATACAGATCTGTATCATTTCAATTGAAAGCTATCTGGGGGATAAACGAATTTTCGGGGAATATCAGAAAAATAAAATGCTAAGAAGAGCTGTTGAGCGAGAGTTTGAGATTATAGGGGAGGCAATGAATAAAATCCATAAAATTGATCCAAATGTAGAAATCAGTAGCAAGCATCAGATAATTGGTGTGAGGAATCGTGTAATTCATGGTTATGATAAAATTGATGATGAAATTGTTTGGGGAATAATCATAAGACATCTACCTATTTTAAAGAAAGAAGTCGAGAGGTTACTGGTATGAATTGAATCTTATCAAAAAGAAAAACTCAGTCATTTTTTTTTTGATGATGTGTATGGATGGGAATGAAAATTTATATACGATTTAATATCGTATAGTCAATCTGACCCAATTTTTGTTGCGGTGCTCCGCACCTCTGGGAATGCCTTGATATATGTTTTGCTACAAATATTACGGTGCTCTGCACCTCAGGCAATCCAAATTAATTCATCATCGCTACAAATATTGAGGTGCTCTGCACCTACGCGCTCTAAACGACGGGAAATTTTAGAGGCAACTGAATACATTTTTTGAAACATTGAATAACAACGGATGAGTGAAACCCTGTTCAAAACCGGAATCTAACTCTCGCTGCAGCGCAGAGCAATCTTTGTAGCTTATGTTGTTCCCATAGCCATTAAAAGGAGCGGAGCATTAATAAAATTTAACATATTTTAACAAAATAAAGTGTGGCTATTTTTTTTTTTTCGAATTAATTTTGTAGAGACAGAAGAAAATCTTCTGGCTCCGAGTGCGCATAGTGCGCATAGGAGAACGTTAAATTAAAATAACTGACATCATGAGTTTACCAAGTTTTAATCAAAAGAATGTTGATGCAAAAATCAATGAAATTGAGAAAATGTTTTCAAGTAAATAGCAAACGGTAACTGACGAGATTCGCAATGATCTTACAGAATGGTTAAAATCACAGTTTTCGTTTACTCAGAATTATGCTATGGCATTAGATAACATGCCTACATCTTTGAAAAAGGAATATGGTTATACTATAGCTCTTGCATTGCAAGAACGAAATTGGTCACTAAAGGTAGTTATACCACCTGGTGAACCTAATCCAAGAGCTTCAGGCTGGTGCCCTTCGAGCCAGGAAGTGAGTGGAGAATGGGATCCTGTGAGTGGAGAGTATACCGTAAGTAAAACAGTAACATGGGAGTTTGAAAGTTGAAAATGATTAATTTAGCTATGAAAACCAAGCTGATTTATCTGGAATGAGTATTCTCAATAATCAGCTTGGTTTTGAGAATAAAGCAAAACGAATATATTTTTATTATGAATAGATTTTCTTTCATAGCAATATCAGGACTTTTTCTTCTGCTTTCTGCCTGCAGCTTCAACAAGCAATTCCTGCATCCTTACAAAATTCCTGCGCAGGCTGAAAAAATAAATGTGGTAAATAATAAAGAAAAGGATACTTTGCTTATCCGCCTCGAAAGGAATAAGCAGCCTGTGTTTACAAATTTACAGAATGATACCCTTGAACCGGGATACCAGGTGGAAAGTGTATTTTTCGAGCATCCTGACAAACACCAACTTCATGGTTGGATAATGTCACCCGACAGTGCCTGGAATGGAATTACCATACTCTTTTTTCATGGAAATGCGGGCAATATATTTACACAATATACAGAAATCGTCCCCTTGATTAACCAAGGCTTTAAAGTGTTTTTATTTGATTACAGCGGATTTGGCTTTTCAGAAGGAAAAGCTACCAGAGATAATATTCTGCAGGATGCTTATTCTGCTCTCAGCTACGCTGAAAACAGAAAAGAATTAAATACCGGGAAACTGATTCTTTACGGACAATCATTAGGAGGACATTTGGCTTTAGTGGTGGCGGCACGGAAACAAGAAAGTATAGATGGTGTGGTGACAGAAGGAGCATTTTCTTCTCACCGCGATATTGCTTCCGAACGAAGTGGCTTTTTTGGTAGGATGCTGGTGGCAGAAAAGTACAGTGGAGTGAAAGCGGTTCAGAAATATAAAAAGCCGCTTCTGGTTATTCATAGCACAAATGATGAAGTCGTTCCTTTTCAAATGGGACGAAAGCTTTTTAACCACGCCAATGAACCAAAATACTTTTATGCGGTTGACAAGTGTCACACATGTGCGCCTTTATTTTATGCAGATAGTATTTCATCTAAAATAATTCGGATGTTGAATCAGTGATCAGTAGGATAAACCTTTGAAATATAAACATTCAATTATGAAACAAAAAAAGCCCTTCTTTTTCGGATTTGCCTCTGGGATAGTTTTCATGATCATAATTCTTGTGGGCTTCTATTTTATTTTTGTAAAGAAGAGTGATGAGGAAATGAAGGAAGCGGTGAGATCCCTGGAGGGTGACGAAGTAGAGTTAAAGGCATTTACAATTCCGAAAGCATCTTTAGATAGTTTA
This sequence comes from Bacteroidota bacterium, assembly GCA_051747665.1. Classification (GTDB taxonomy): domain Bacteria; phylum Bacteroidota; class Bacteroidia; order Bacteroidales; family JAIPAH01; genus JAIPAH01. The sequence continues at coordinate 4,068 of JBNJGK010000148.1, forward strand.
AAGTTTTTTGACCTTGATCGTGAGCAGAATTACACGATAACCGATGATACGATTGATTATACCTTTATTAATTATTGGGCCACCTGGTGTGCTCCCTGTGTAGCCGAACTCCCTGAATTCGAAACATTTATCGCATCCAATCAAGAAGATTTCGAAAACATCCGGTTTATTTTTGTTTCCCGCGAAGAAAATGATAAAATCAACGATTTTATTAATGAACGCGAGATCGACCTTCCTTTTAGTAGCTATAGTGATTCACTCAGGCCTCATTTCATCAATCATAAATCAATCCCCACTTCCTACCTTATTGACGAAAAAAATGCCATAGCGTATAAGTTTACGGGAGTTAAAAAATGGAACTCTTCATTTTATAAAAAACTATTATTGAATTTACAATAACTATTTGAAATAGAACAAGATTTAGGTGATCCGCACCTATGCAAAAGCAAACAGGCACAAAAGTCATCGGTCAAAAAACATCCGGGGCTATGTTGAGTGCAATTGACAAGAAAATTACGGATAAGTATCCTATCATCGTTCCTATAGCTGATTTTTATATGGCAGACGGTCAAAGGATTGAGCAGAAAGGTGTAGTGCCAGATGTTAAGATTGATACATCGAAGGCTCTTGAATTCACTTTAGATGAGCTTATTGATAACTAGTATTTAGATCAGTAGCTTTTCTGGGCTGGTGCAATATTCTCTGCAGCGCAGCGTAGTCTTTGTAGCTTTGGTTGTTCCCACAGCCATCAAAAGGTGCGGAGCACCGAAATCTTCTCAACTGCAATGCATAAGAATGTCGCGGTGCTCCGCACCTCAGGAAATCCGATAGATGCATCATCACTACAAATATTGCGGTGCTCTGCACCGACGCGCTCTAAACGACGGGAAATTTAGAAGCAACTGAATGCATTTTTTGAAGCATTGAATAACAACGGATGAGTGAAATCCGGTGCAAAACCGGAGTCAAACCCTCGCTGCAGCGCAGCGCAATCTTTGTAGCTTATGTTGCTACCATGGTCATTAAAAGGTGCGGAGCACCGTAATATTCTTGCCTAAATACTGAATATTTATATTGTTTTTATTTTAAAATAATTTCTATAATTTTATGACATACAAACCTTTAAAATTATTATTATGGGAGACACCTACACGCAATGTTATTTCCAACTGGTATTTGCCGTCAGGAACAGAAATGCATTGATAAAAAGAGAATGGAAAGATCAATTAGAAAAATATATCTCCGGAATCATACGGAATAATGGGCATAAAGTGCTCGCCGTAGGCACAATGCCAGATCACATCCATATTTTGCTTGGGTATAATTTGAATCAGTTAATTCCTGATTTGGTAGAGCAAATAAAAACCTCAAGCAATGCCTGGGTTAAAGAAAATCGCTTGTCGCGGTTTCGATTCGGATGGCAGAATGGTTATGGGGCATTCACGTATTCCCGGTCACAGATTGACGCAGTCATAAAGTATATTCTAAACCAGGAAAAGCATCACAAGAAAGAGCTTTTCAGAGAGGAATACCTAATGATTCTTAAGAAATTGGAGATAGAATATAAAGAAGAATATTTGTTTGATTTTTTTGATGATGTGTATGGATGGGAATGACAATTATTACACGATTTAATATCGTATAGTCAATCTGACCCGATTTTCGTTACGGTGCTCCGCACCTCTGGGAATGCCTTGATATATGTTTTGCTACAAATATTACGGTGCTCCGCACCTCAGGAAACCAAATTAATTCATCATACCTACAAATATTTTAGTGCTCCGCACCAATTCGTTCTAATCTCCGGGGAATTAATAAACAATTGAATACATTTTCTAAAAAGCTGAATATCGACGGATGTGTGATTCTGGTGCAAAATCAAAATCTAACCCTCGCTGCAGCGCAGCGCAATCTTTGTAGTTTAGGATGTTACCATGGTCTTTAAAAGGTGCGGAGCACCGTAATCTTTTCAACTACAATGCATAAAAATGTCGCGGTGCTCCGCACCTTTGGGAATGCCCAGGTAGATATTTTGCTACAAATATTGCGGTGCTCCGCACCAAAATATGGCAAAGGGTATGCTGTTAGAAATAACTACTGGCAAAACCAAACCGTCTGTATATTTGTCAATAGCACTAAAATCAAATTTCAATCCTTGCTGCAGCGCACCGTAATCTTTTCAACCGCAATGCAGAAAAACATTTCAATGAACAGGCACCCGTATCCCCACACCCTGTCCGGAAACCTGGATTTGCA
>JBNJGK010000149.1:0-6220 GCA_051747665.1 Bacteroidota bacterium
TAAATTGATTTTGCATTTCAGGGCAAGAGCCTTGTTAAGTGTAAAAGCAATATTGAGTTCGGTTTAAAAAGTTCGTGTATTTTTATGTTTTTAGATTATTGATTAGAAATTCAACAATTTAATTATTAAAGTTTATTATTCACAATAATTCCATAAAAAGCATTCTTTTTAGATCGAACCTCATAATAAAAAAACATAGTTTATGATACTATTCAAATCTGTAAGCTTATACTCGCCACAGAATAAAGGTGAGTATGATGTATTAATCGGCGGCCAAAAAGTACTTGCTATAGAGCGCCGGCTTGATATTCCGCAACATTATCCCGTAAAGGTAATTGACGGCAAGGGATTAAAGCTTTGCCCCGCATTGATAGACGGACATGTGCATATAGCGGGAGCCGGTGGTGAGGGTGGTCCGGCTTCGCGAACGCCTGAAATACAACTTTCGCACATGCTGGACGGAGGAGTGGGTACGGTAGTAGGTTGCCTGGGAACCGATGGCATGACGCGTAACCCGGAGTCTGTTCTTATGAAGGTCAAAGCATTACGTCAGGAAGGCGTTTCGGCATGGATGTATACTGGAGCGTACCAGGTGCCCACACCAACTTTATTGGGAGACGTAGGGAAAGATATAGCTTTGATAGATGAAGTGATAGGATGTGGTGAAATAGCGCTCTCTGATCACCGTTCAAGCCATCCCGGCAAGGATGAATTGACTAAGCTTGCGGCTCATGCCCGTGTTGGTGGTATGCTCGGCGGGAAATCCGGTATCATCAATATCCACATGGGCGATGCAGAAGACCCATTCCGGCCTTTGCATGAGGTTGTAGAAAGCAGCGAGCTAAAATACGCCCAGTTTTTGCCGACCCATTGTAACCGCAACCCGTATATTTTTAAGGATGCACTGGAATATGGAAAAGAGGGCTATATAGACCTGACAGCCAGCTCTTATCCTTATTTTCCGGATATTGAGATAAAACCCTCTGAAGCCATTGCCCGCATTTTAAAAAGCAAAGTGCCGTTTGCTCACCTTACGATGACCTCAGACGGGCTGGGTTCGCTGCCTCATTTTGATGAGAAAGGAAATCTTGAAAGACTGGAGATGGGATATCCCTCATCTTTATTACAGGTAGTAAAGGATGCCGTGGAAGAGGAAAAAGTGCCTTTCGAAGATGCCATAAGGGTTGTGACCTCTAATCCTGCGGATATTCTGCAATTAAAGGGTAAAGGATATGTTCATCCCGGCAAGGATGCAGACCTGATTCTGCTGGATGACGATTACAGGATTCGCTATATGACAGCCTTAGGAGAAATGATGATTGAAGATTATGAAATGATGAAAAAGGGGGCTTATGAATAGATCTACGTTTGTGCTGATTTTAATAGTGTTGATTTCATTGCATTTATTCGGGCAAGACGAGTATCCGGGTTCGATAATGATTGCCGGTGGCGGCACAGAAAATTATAATGAATGGAGTGATACTCCCTATGGCTGGGTAGCTGAGCAGGCCGGTAATGGCCGTATTGCAGTTATCACATATGATGAAGATCCTTCTTCGTGGATGACGGAGTACTTTGAATGGCTTGGCGCCGAAGAGGCAGTAAACTTTTCGGTATCCTCGAGAGCAGAAGCCGATGAAGAAGCGCTTTATGAGGATTTAAAAACTTTTGATGGTGTGTTTTTTAAAGGAGGCGACCAATCGCGATATTATGAATACTACAAAGATACGAGACTACAGGAGGCTGTGGAAGAGATATATGACGGGGGTGGAGTGCTGAGTGGAACTTCTGCCGGACTTGCTATCCTGTCTGGCGTGATATTCAGCGCTGAAAACGGAACGGTTTATTCGCATGAAGCCCTCGGCGATCCAAATAATCAGTACATGACCTTGCAAGATGATTTTTTGTCGGTATTTCCGGGTTTTATTTTTGATTCTCATTTTGCAGAGCGCGGACGCTTTGGACGTTTAGTGGGTTTTTTGGGAAACCGGAAAATAAACCATGATGAGAATATTACCGGTGTAGGTGTTGATGACAAAACGGCTTTTTGTATTGGCAAAGACGGAGTAGGAAGAGCCTTCGGCACTGGCGCTGTGCGCCTATACCGCACAGGCGAAAACAATGATTTCAGGCTGAATGACGGTCATTTGCTGGCTGATAACCTTCGTGTAACCCATCTTTTGCATAATGATGCGATTCAAATGGAGTCATACACGCCGGCGGGACTTACTGAAGATATTACTCCGGAGATTATGCATGAGGACTATGCCGGAACTTTATGGCTTTCGTCTGTTGAGGGAGCCAACAATAATCTTCCGCTTATTCGAAAACTAATTGATGAAGGAGACTCCGAGGCATCAGTGATTATTATCAGCGCTGATATGACGGAGGCAGAAACCTACGAAAGTCATTTTTTTGCTGAGGGGTTAAATGACATAAGCATCCTAAACATAAACACCGTGGACGGGGACTCTGAAGAATGGCAAAACAAAATTCAGGAGCATAATAAATTTCTGTTTGCTTCTAATTCGGGGTCAGACCTGAAGGCTTTTGTATCAGACACTGAGGTGGGCCAGGCATTAAGGAATCAAATGGAGCAGGGTTATGCGGCGTTTGCCGGCGATGATGCCCGGCTGGCAGGAAAAGCCTATTGCCGAAATTACCAGCAGCTTTATGCTTCTTACGATGGGCTGCTTGACTTTGATGAGGGGCTGGGACTGCTGAAAACAACCACTATTCAGCCAGAGACATTTTCTTCGTCGGATTACTGGGAAAATACCATGACAGCGGTTCCTTACCTGATGAACCTTTATAGGCTAAGGTTTGGTGTTTGGTTATCAGAAGGCAACATGCTCAAGTATTCTGTTGAAGATAATGAAGCAGTATTAACAGCCGAGAGGGATTTTCCGGCGATATTGCTTATCAATGATGGCACTCAGGGCAACCTGGGGGAAGTTTCGGCTGTAAGCTCCGGCGACCCGAGGAACGTGGCTGGTTTTATGGAAATGAGAATGCGGCTGATGGATGAAACAACACAACAATCCATGGGGATGATTCATCATGTTGAGGAAACTTCCGGGGTTGAAAAGATAAAAGTCTGGCCCAATCCTGCCAAAGAAATTTTACATATCAAATCTATCCCTGAAAATGCGCGGATAAATCTTACCACGGCAAGTGGTAAATTAATGAGACAATTTAAAAACCCACCGGAAACCATTCAAGTCAGGGGTCTTCCGGCTGGCATATATTTCCTTACGGTTCAAACGGGAGCTAATCAATGGAATAAGAAAATCATAATTCAGTAAAAATGAAATACCTGATTGCATTTGTTATTATCGGAGTTTTGGTCTCCTGCGAGGCCGATGTTTCCAAAACATCTCAAAATAGTGATTATATTCAGGAGGAAGCCAGTGGGACGCTTTTTATCATCGGCGGTGGTGGCCGGCCTGATTATATGGTGGATTCATTAATAAGAATTTCAGGATTGGATAAGTCCGGATACATGGTTGTTTTGCCTATGTCGAGCAGTGAGCCTGATACTTCAGCTTATTACAGTGCAAAACAATTCAAAGAGCAGGGTGTAGAAGATATCCATGTTTTTAATATTCAGGATGCCAGCGTTGTAAGTCAGCAAAGGCTGGACTCTGTCAGGAAAGCAAACCTGATTTATATCACCGGTGGAGATCAGCGCCAGTTTATGGATATTGTGCGGGATACGGAAGTGGAAGAAGCTATCCGCACAGCTTTCAAACAGGGTTCAGTAGTGGCCGGAACAAGCGCCGGAGCAGCTATGATGAGTGAGAAAATGATAACCGGCGACGAAAGGAAGCATCCCGAATATACGGGAGATTTCAGAACCATTGAGGCGGACAATATGATTATAAAATCAGGACTTGGCTTGCTTGAAAATGTTGTTATTGATCAGCACTTTGTTGAACGCATGCGGATGAACCGGCTTTTGACAGTAGTTCTTGAGCATCCGGGCATCACAGGCGCAGGGATTGACGAATCAACAGCCGTGGTGGTTTCAGGGAATCATGCACGTGTTGTTGGGGAAAGCCAGGTTATTGTTGTAAGAAATACTATGGAAACCGTTTCGAAAGAAAACGGACTCCTTAGAGGCCGGAATCTTGATATGTCGGTATACCTTCCGGGCGACACATTTGAACTCGTTAAAGATGAGGATTCAAGCACATTGTAGCTTGTAAAGTGAAGGCATCTTTTTATTCAGCGTTTGAGCATTTTTGAATTTGCAGCGTGTGGATTCTTTTTTTATTATCTAGATTACCGGATTTTACTAACTTGCAAGACCTATGAAATGGTCCTCAGTGAAAAGATTTTTATTCCGATTCATACAGAGCATATATGTGCAGGCAGCCATTGTGGCATTGGCTGTTATTCTGGTTGTTCCAATGAATTTTGATAAGTATAGGCTTGTATTAACCGATAAAGAAAAAACGCAGTTCAGAGAGGGTTCAGGCCCAAATTCTGAACAATATGTTCATGACCTGAATGGAGATGGAACGGATGAGTATATCGTTTCCCATGAATACATAGATCGGTTATCCGTGAAAGTAAGTTCCGGAGAACTGAAGTTGTATGATCAGTATAATTTTCAGGGGAATTTTAACAGCAGACTTAACAAGGTTTATTTCAGCGATATGGATAAAGATGGTTTCGCTGAAATATGGGGCTTTACGCTGCGTAATGATTCGGTTTTCCTTAACAGTATGGAGCCTTTTGATACAACAAAAAGTAAAATGAATGTTGAGATGCGGTTTGTAGATAAAGTATGCCGTAAATACTATGAAAAGGATGATTTAATTGTAACTTTCACAAAATTCAGTGATATTGACGGGGATGGCTCAGATGAGTTTGTTTTTTATTTAAAAGGGGGATATTCACTAAAGCCACGTAAGATATATGTTTATTATCCTTTTAAGGATAGTTTGGCAAGTAAATCCTTACCGGGATTTTCTTCTTCAAGGCCAAATTATTTGGTTGATTTAAACGAAAACGGGAAGAAGGAGATTTTGTTATCTTCATATGCGAGCTGTAATGTTCCTGATACCATGGATTTGCAGTTTACAGACCAGCATCCCTGGCTGATAGCATTAACCCACGACTTAGAGTTTCTTTTTAAGCCCGTACCTTATAAAGGAAAATATTCAAAAGTGTATGTTTTTCCGTATCGATGGAAAAAGAGAAATGTAATTTTAGTGGCTTATGGAAGCAAAGGGATTGATGGCAGAAACAGCAGAATTGAGTTACGAAGCCTTAAGGGAGAATTGTTAAAAACGAAAATATTTGATAATGAGTATCAAAAAGATTTTTCACAACAAGCGTTTATCGATACAAGCTCCAGTAAGCATTCCTTAATTATGCCAGGCCCTGCTTTACTAAAGATTCCTTTTGAGCGTTTTGGAAATATGCAATACCATGTGCCGGAAAACCTGATTATGATTAATAATATTGCGAAGAGATATTTTTGGGATAATCTGGGAGCAGGAGACGATAAAGAGCTATTTGGAATTAGCAATGATAACACAGGCGTAGTTGTTTTGTCTACCGACTTCAGGCATGAAACAACTTTTAAAATTGATGAAAATGATGAACTTCAAACTGCTTTCCGGTTTAAGACTGCTGAAAATGGAGTGCAATTATGGGCTATAGGTCACCGGTTTATTTATAAGTTTAACTATCTTGGAAATGCTTTATTTTATTGGAAATATGTTGTTTATTTAGGAATATTCGGTGGGGCTTTCTTATTCATTTTCGCTATTCGTAAACTTTATGAGCGGCAGCTCAGAGAAAAATATGAACTGAAGAACCAGGTTGAGCGGCTGAAGCTCAGGACGCTGCAGAATCAATTGGATCCGCATTTTATTTTAAATACTTCAAACTCGATCGGAAGTGTGATTCTTACGGGTAATACGGAAATGGCTTATCAGGCTTTTGTCAGGTTTTCGGGATTAATGCGCGTGATGTTACATGGGAATAACCAGATTTTTTTGACTTTGAAGAAGGAGTTGAGTTTTGTTTCTGAATACCTTCATTTCCAGAAAATGCGGTATAATGAAAGATTAAATTACGAAATTGAGGTGGATGAGCTCATTGATCTTCAGATGCAGGTTCCTAAGATGATGTTGTTTATTCATGTGGAGAATGCATTGCGGCATGGAATTTTTCCAAAACAGGAAGGCGGGAATCTGCACATAAA
>JBNJGK010000150.1:0-6096 GCA_051747665.1 Bacteroidota bacterium
CCTTTCCGGGGAAAAAATGAGCTTTACGCGATGAAGCGGAAGACCCGCCAGCTTTTCCGGTTGGCTGATTCGCCTTACGGGATAGGATATCCGGCATTGGGGCCTGGTCAGGCCGTGCGGTTCTCGCAATACAGCGCAGAAGGCTATAAACCTTATGAAGCTGAGGTATCAGAATTGGCATGGAAGCCTGTAAACTTCCCGCATCGCGATCCGTTCAGGCAAGCTGCTGCTACAAAACAAAAGGAACTGGATTTTACATCTCTTCCGGAAATGTCGGTCAACGAAAAGCCACTAAAAAAGGGAAACCATCTTTTCAGGTTTCACAGCGTTACGCCTTTTGCTTATGATAAGCAAAACATGATGCGAGGACCCGGGATTTCAGTGCATTCTCAGGATATTCTGACGACAATGTTTACATCAGCAGGTTACTTTTATGACTATGATGAAGAAGGCGGAACGTGGTTTACTAACCTGGAATACCGGGGTTGGTATCCTGTTTTGCAACTGGATGCTTCTTATGGTCGTCGCGAGGGCAATGCGCGTTACGATGATCAATCTGTTTTTGTAGAATGGGACAGATATCGCGTTTCGGGTGGTTTTGAATTGCCTTACCGGTTTAATTCCGGAAAAATGCAGCGTTTTGCCAGTTTCTCAGCTCATACCGGATATCGTGTTAATGATATTTACAATCCGGATACGCTGTCCTTTACGTATGATAAAGTGCATACTTTGGAATATAATGCCTATTTCCATAATCTTCGCCGCAAAAGTCAGCGAGATTTGCATCCGCGTTATGGGCAGGTATTGGATCTGAATTATCTGCATACACCGTTTAATCTTTCGGGCGCCGGCTCTGTGGCTGCCGCAGAAGCCATTCTTTACCTGCCCGGCTTTTCAAAGAATCATCATTTTTGGTTTTATAACGGATATCAGTATCAAAGCCAATATGCGCAGCCTTTGTCGGGATTTGTTTCTTTTCCCAGGGGAATCGGTCAAAGGCATCATCATCATTTGTATTCCTTTAAAACTACATACACATTGCCATTGGGTTATCCTGAATGGAACATAGGACCATTAGCCTATTTTAAGCGATTAAAAGGAGGTGTTTTTTTGGATGGTGCATGGTTGAGTCATCCGGAAAATGAAACAAGCCATTTAACAACAGGCATTGAGGTATCTGCTGATACGCATTTAATGCGGCTGATTACACCGGCTAATCTGGGTTTTAGAGGTATTTATGATTTCTCCGCTGAATCTGTTACCTTTGAGTTCACATTATCTATGAATTTTAATGTTTATTGATATGCTGATAAAACTAATCATCAACACATTTGCCATAATTGTTACTTCATTTTTATTAGGAGGAGTTCACTTAAACAATTTCCTCTCAGCGCTGCTTGTAGCCATTGTGCTGGGGTTCTTGAATGTATTTCTAAAACCGATTCTTGTTATCCTGACCATCCCGGTAACGGTTATTACATTCGGACTGTTTTTGCTTGTAATTAACGCATTAATCATTCTTCTGGCCGGAAACCTGGTTCCGGGTTTTGCCGTTGACGGATTCTGGTGGGCGCTGGCATTCAGTTTGGTGCTGACCTTCGTGAATGCTTTGTTTGGCGTTGATGAAACCCGCTGATGGTTTTTTGTACATTTGTCTTGTTAATATAAAAACAGATAGAAATGCGCGTAAAAACCCTGCAGTATCCCGAACAAAAAGAAGACATTATTAAACGGTGTCAGGTTTGTAACGTGGCTATGGCCGATGAAAACCGGAATCCGTATGTGCTGCCATTTAATTTTGCTTACGCCGATGGCGTGCTGTATTTGCATTCTGCACCCGAAGGCCGGAAAATAGATATTCTGACAAAGAATCCCCGCGTTTGTATTTCTTTTAGTACCGATTATGAGCTGTATCATCAAAATGAAGAGGTAGCCTGCAGCTACAGCATGAAATATCGCAGTGTATTGGTCTATGGCGAAGTTGAGTTTATCGACCAGCTTGATGAGAAAAGACGGATTCTGAATAAGATAATGGCACACTACACTGGCAAGGAAGAATTTAGCTACAACTTACCGGCGCTTACGAACGTAAAAATCTTCAAAGTAAACATCAGCCAAATGGATGGCCGCACGTTTGGGTATTGATTGGATTCAGTATGTACTCCTTGGTTGTCTTTTTCATTGCTTTCAACAAGTACAGTATTTGTTTTACTATGCTTTTGCTGTACTCTCAATAGTGCAGCCAATATGACGATACAGGTTTAACAGTGTGATCTGATAATCCTGAATATCCTGAAATATAATGACTTATATATTTTCGAATTGGACATAAAAAAACCACGCTAAAAGGAAATTTAGCGTGGCCCCGTCATTAACTAAAATTATTAAGAAGAAGATAATTGTATTAGGCTTTGTAAAAGTATAACAAAAATCTTTACTACGCAAAAAAACTGACAAAAAAATTACGTAAAATCCCGTATTTTTTTTAAAAATATTGTGATTTAGGTAGTTATATTATCAAAAAAAATTAAGAAATTGATATTTCTTTCGGGGATTCGTTAACCTATGTTAAAATGCATGCAAATTGGCGGGATTGAAAAAGGATTCCAGGAGTCTGTTAGAAGAAATTTTAGTTAGTTCCTATTTGCGAAAAGCTTACAGCATAATAATTCTCACTGCTTTGAATATGGCTTGGCTTTACCGGAGGAATTTTCAGCTTGCAGTGTATTTTTGAACCTGCTTTAGTAAAAAAAGTATAAACAGCCCCAGCAGGATTCCGAAAATGGCTCCACCCAACACATCGCCGGGATAATGAACGCCAAGATAAATTCTGCTGTAGGAAACTACAGCGGCCCAGATCATGATGAAGGCAGCAAAGCCTCTGAAATACTTTCCAAGAACGCCGGCAAGTAGCGTAGCTGCCGCAAAGCTGTTGGTAGCATGCGATGAAATAAAGCCGTATTGTCCTCCGCAGTGGTTATTTACGATGTGCACCATTTCGTGGATAGGTGATTCAGGACGGCATGGCCTGAATCGTTCAAACACTTCCTTAAACAAATGCACGCTGAGCTGGTCTGCCAGGGTAATCAAGACCGCTATGGCGATGAGGATCGGGATGGATTTCTTTCTTTCCTTATAGATGATGATGCCAATGAGCACAGCATAAAACGGAAACCAGAAATATTTATCGCTGATCCAATACATTACCGTATCCCAAAACGGCGAGTGTATCCCGTTAAGGAAGAGAAACAGTTGTTGATCGAGTTTTTCAAGCGTTTCTATCATGATTGCAGCATTTTCCAGATAATGTCTTTTAGTTTTTGCAATCCCTTTTGTGCAACCGATGAAATAAACACTGCTTCTACGTCTTCAGGTAAGGTTTTTTCGATTTCCTGCTTTAAATCCTCATCCAGCATATCGCTTTTCGAGATGGCCAATATTCTTTGTTTATCAAGCAGTTGCGGATTGTATTGCTTTAGCTCATTCAATAAAATCTCATATTCTACATGGAATTCACGCGAAGTGTCCGCCGGAATCATAAAAAGCAATACGGCATTGCGCTCAATATGACGCAGAAAGCGTATCCCAAGTCCTTTTCCGGTATGCGCATCTTCGATAATTCCAGGTATGTCGGCCATAACAAAGGATTGGTCGTTGCGGTAGGCAATCATACCGAGGTTAGGCGTGAGCGTAGTGAATGGATAGTCTGCAATTCTGGGTTTTGCGGCCGAGAGAACGGATAGCAGGGTAGATTTTCCGGCGTTGGGAAATCCAACAAGACCAACGTCGGCCAGTACTTTCAGCTCTATGATAATGGTTCGTTCAACTCCGGGTTCGCCGGGCTGGGCATATCGCGGTGTTTGATTTGTAGACGTTTTAAAGTGGTCGTTACCAAGTCCGCCCCGGCCAGCCTTTACAACAATATACTCCTCGTCCTGCTCTGTTACCTCGCAGATAACTTCATCCGTATCCGCATCTTTAACCACCGAACCAAGAGGCACTTCCAGTATCCGGTCTTCACCCTCAGCGCCGGTAGACCTTTGAGGCCCGCCATCACCGCCTTTATCAGCTTTTACGTGCTTGGTGTATTTCAGGTGTAACAGCGTCCATTTGTGACGCGATCCTTTTACGATGATATGACCGCCGCGCCCGCCGTCGCCTCCGTCAGGGCCACCTTTCGGGATAAACTTCTCCCTGCGCAGATGGGCTGAGCCGGCGCCGCCGTGGCCTGAGGTGCAGTAAATCTTAACATAATCAATGAAATTCGGACTGCTCATTTAGCGAACGTGTTTAAAAGCTTTATCGGCTGCTTCAGAAAGGCGTTCAAAGACCTCTTCCCGCGAACCGTATGCATCTATAGTCATGGTCTTGTCAATTTTACGATAATATTCTATGACGGGCACCGTACGTTTTTCAAACTCTTCCAAACGTCTTACGATAAGGTCGGTATTTTTGTCATAGCTTCTGCCTTTCTCTGTTTTTCCGCGTGCTGAAAGGCGTTTAATCGATTCCAGCGTAGGAATTTTTAAATCCATGCAAACCGATACAGAGCTGTTGAGCTTTCTCAATAAGCCATCGAGGATATAAACCTGGATAATCGTACGCGGGAATCCTTTAAAAACAAATCCGTTTACGTTCGGGTGCTTTTTAATTTCCCGCTCAATAAGCTGGATTACAATCTCATCAGGAATAAGTTCTCCTTTTTCCAGATAAGGTTTTACCTTTTTGCCGATATCAGTGTTGGCTTTGACTTCTGCACGGAGTTTTGAACCTGTAGAGATGTAAAAGAGGTTGTATTTTTTGGCTAAGAGCCTTCCCTGCGTTCCTTTGCCTGCTCCCGGTGCTCCTGCGATAACAATGTTCATCCATTCCCGCTTCAGCGTTGCGCTTATGGCTTTGATAATGCGCTCATGAATTTCTTTGATAGTGCCGGTTCCGTTAACCTTGTAAAGGATATTGCGTTCATCGTAGTAGGCAGCTACCGGCGCTGTTTTGGTTTTGTATTCGTTAAGCCGGTTTTTAATTACATCGAGGTTATCATCGGAGCGGCCTGAGGATTTACCGCGCTCAAGCAATCGTTCTATCAGTTGCTCATCGGGTACTTCCAGGCTTATCATGCATGACAGGAAGGTATTCATCTTAAGCAACAAGCCTTCCAGAATATACGCCTGTACCAGTGTCCTGGGAAATCCGTCGAAAAGAATGCCTTTGGTGTCCGTATCGGTTTTTATACGTTTTTCAATGATCTGCACAATGATTTCATCAGAAACCAGGTTTCCCTTAGCGATGATATCTTTGGCTTGCCTTCCCAGCTCACTGTCCTCGGCAATCTCCTGTCGTAAAATATCTCCCGTAGAAATATAAGTCAGGTTATATTTTTCTATGAGTAATTTTGATTGTGTGCCTTTTCCGGCGCCCGGAGGGCCAAACAATGCGATGTTTAACATAGCATGATGATTTGGGTTATTCTATGATTTTATAAATATCCGGAAGATTCCGGCCTTTTCCGTTATAGTCAAGTCCGTAGCCAACAATAAAATCGTTGGGTATTTCCAGTCCGATGTAATCTATCGGGAAATCTTTTTCAATAGCCTGAGGCTTAAACAGCATGGTAGCCGTTTTTACATCTTTGGCTTCCAATAACTTCATTTGCTGGATAATGTGGTCCATCGTAATTCCCGTATCAATGATATCTTCAATCAGCACTACGGTTCGGCCTTTCACATTTGTGTCAAGGCCAATGACCTCTCTTACGGTATGTGTGCTTTTCGTACCTATGTATGAAGACAGTTTGATGAATGAAATATCACAATCATAGCGGAACGTACGCAATAAATCTGAAGCAAACACAAAAGCGCCGTTCAGCACAACCAAAAACAAAGGGTTTTTGTCACTGAGCTCTGCATTCATCTTTTCGCCCACTTTTTGTGTGGCTTCCTGAAGCGCTGCTTTATGGATAAACTTTTTAAACACTTTGTCGTGTAACTGAACCTGTTCTGCCATGATTCTATTCTTGATTACTGATAATAAGAAAAATGCAAAGATAAAAATCTGTTACTCATGTTAGCCAAAGATAGTGAAAAAATGTAGTTTTCG
>JBNJGK010000151.1:0-5943 GCA_051747665.1 Bacteroidota bacterium
CGAACCGATGAGACGAATTTCCATCAATATGTGATTACGTTTTTTGGTGTAGCATTGCTAACCATTTTTGCCTCTGATTTGCTGAAATGTTATGTAGGGTTTCGGTTTAAAAAATTACTCAGGCCCCGGGTTACACTATGGATCAATCGGGGTATAGGACTTCTGCTGATGGTTTTTGGCGTAATTCTGATATACCGCGTTTTCAGCCCGTTTGGTTAGTACAGGTTACTCTTCAACAGGATGAATATCCTTGATATTGAGCTGTAACATCCGGTTCATCTCATTTTCTTCAATATGATAGCAGATATCAAACGGTTTTCCGGCTTTAATATGGTCAAAGTTATCTGCTTTGCCAAACGCAATGGCGTCAATCGGGAATCCGGAAATCTTAGGATGAATCACCCCAAGCCGCAGATGTTTATCTTTTATTTTACGAACGTAACCCGTGTCTATAACCCCTTTGGTGCGGAATACCGGGGCGCTGTTACCCGGGCCAAAGGGAGCAAACTGCCTCAAAATCCGGAAAAACTTGCTGTTGATATCCTTCAGTTGCAGATCGGCATCAATTTCAATTTCAGGGGTCATATCGGCATCTGTGAGGTTTTGGCGTGCGTGTTCCTCAAAGCGGTTTTTGAATTCATCCAGGTTTTCGGGTTTGATAGAAAGTCCCGCAGCATATTTATGACCGCCGAAATGCTCCAGGAGATCGCTGCAGGCATCTATGGCATCATATATATCAAAACTTTTTATTGAGCGGGCAGAGCCTGTAACAAGGCCGTTCGATTTGGTTAGCACAATCGTTGGCCGGTAATGTTTTTCAATGAGCCGCGAAGCTACAATGCCCACAACCCCTTTATGCCATTCCTCGTTGTAGACTACCGTACTTTTAAATTCCTTACCGGGGATTTGATCAGCTATCATACTCAGCGCTTCCTGCGTTGCGGTAGCGTCGAGGCTTCTTCGTTCGATATTAAAATCATTGATCTGTTCTGCCAGCTTGGCGGCTTGAGCCAGGTTATCACTGATAAGCAGTTCAACAGAATTGTTTGCACTTTCTATTCTGCCGGCAGCATTGATGCGCGGGCCAATCAAAAAGACCATATCCGAGATGGTAAGCTCTTTGTTGAAAATATTATTGTTTCGCGCTTTCGGATTATTGCCTCTGCGCTGTATGTTGCTGTATTTCAGAATAGCCTCGAACCCCGGTCGCGGGTTTGTATTGATAAGCTTCAGGCCATGAAAAGCCAAAATCCGGTTTTCTCCGGTAACGGGAACAATATCTGCGGCAATGCTTACTACAACCAGGTCAAGATATTTTTCCAGCTCCCTGAATGGGATGTGGTGTTCCTGAGCATAAGCCTGCGCAATTTTAAAGCCGAGACCACAACCAGAAAGCTCTTTATAAGGATAGTTGCAATCCGGGCGCTTTGGGTCAAGTACGGCATAAGCATCAGGCAATTGATCGTCAGGGCGGTGATGGTCTGCAATAATGAAGTCGATGTTTTTTTCATTAGCATATTGCACTTTATCTGTGGCTTTTATTCCACAGTCGAGTGCAATAATCAGCGTAACACCCGTTGAAGCAGCATAATCAACACCCTTAAAGGAAACGCCATAGCCTTCATCATAACGGTCTGGGATGTAGAAATCAACGTTATAGTAGAAGCTTGTAATAAAGGTATACATTAGCGCCACAGCCGTAGTTCCATCCACATCATAATCACCGTAAATCAGTATTTTTTCATTGCGCTGAACAGCCATTTCAATCCGGTTAATGGCGCTATCCATATCTTTCATCAAAAAAGGATCGTGCAGTTGCGAAAGCTCAGGCCGGAAAAACTCCTTAGCCTGCTCGTACGTTTCAATACCGCGCTGAGCTAAAAGATTGGATAAGTTATGGTCAATATTCAGCACTTCAGAAAGGTGCGCTACAACCCCGGAGTCTCCCTCTTTTTTTAGTACCCATCTTCTTTGCATGAAACCTGTTTTGATTTTGTTATGTAAAGATATAATTAATCCGTGAATTACAGGCATTCTGCCAGTTTTCGTTTAAGAGTTGAAGCCATATTAAAGCGAAGTCAGCGAACAAACAGTTTGTTATAAGAATCCGGTGCCTTGCAGTTTATTTTTCTGAAAACACGGCCTGCATGAGCGAAGAATTTGAAAATCTCAGGGTTTCTTCAAGGTTACAGGTTAATATTCTGGCAAATACGCGAACGTAAAATATCAATAGCAATGCGGTTTTCACCACCCTGAGGAACAATAATATCAGCATGTTTTTTTGAGGGTTCGATAAATTGTTCGTGCATGGGTTGGACAAAGGATTTGTAGTGGGTTATAACTTCCTCAAAAGACCTTCCGCGCTCCATTTTATCCCGCATCAATACTCTTATCAGCCGGTTGTCAGCGGCAGCATCAACAAAAACCTTAATGCCCATGTGATCGCGTAAAGCTTTGTTGGTTAAGATTAAAATCCCTTCTACTATGACTACTTCGGATGGGTCTACTTTAATAGTTTCCTCCTGCCTCAGGCAGGTAAGATAAGAGTAGGTAGGCATTTCAATAGACTGCCCTTTGAGTAGCTTTTGCAGGTGCTTTACCAGCAACTCGAATTCGATAGACGAAGGGTGGTCGAAGTTGATTTTTTTGCGCTCTTCTAAGGGAATATGGCCGTTATCCCGGTAATAGGCATCTTGTGGAATAATGGTAACTGATTTTTCGGGCAAATCTTCTATAATTTTTCTTGCCACTGTGGTTTTTCCGGAACCGGAGCCTCCGGCAATCCCAATTATTAACATGAGCAGAAATTTTTGTAAAATTAAAAAAAAGACAGAAACCCGCACGCGCAGATTTCTGTCTTTCCATATCCTTTATAAACCCCGGCTTATAATAAAAAGCTAAGCATGATACCGGCTGCTACTGCAGAGCCGATTACACCGGAAACGTTTGGCGCCATGGCATGCATAAGCAGGTGGTTACTGGGATCATATTTTAAGCCCTCATGCTGTACAACCCTTGCGCTGTCAGGCACTGCGGATACCCCTGAGGCTCCCACCAGCGGATTGATTTTTTTATCCTCAGAAAGAAATAGATTCATGAATTTAGCAAAAAGCAAGCCACCGGCAGTAGCTATCATAAACGACAAGGCTCCTAAACCAAAAATCAAAAGAGAAGTGTCTTTCAGAAAAACCGTTGCCTGTGTTGAAGCGCCAACAGTTAACCCCAACAATATGGTTACAATGTCTATCATAGAATTCCGGGCTGTTTCTGCTAAGCGACGTGTTACACCACTTTCTTTCAGAATATTTCCGAAAAACAGCATTCCAAGTAGCGGAAGGGAGCTGGGAGAGATAAAAGCCGTTACCAGCAAACCGATTATAGGAAACAAAACCTTCTCTAATTTAGACACAGCTCTCGGAGGCTTCATCTTGATAACCCGCTCTTTGGGTGTTGTCAGCAAGCGCATAATAGGCGGCTGAATTACTGGTACAAGCGCCATGTAAGAATATGCAGCAATAGCAATAGGGCCGATGAGGTTCATAACGGTAGTGCCGTCGGGCAATACGTTAATCCCATTGGCCAGTTTAGAGGAGAGGAAAATAGCTGTTGGACCGTCTGCACCTCCAATAATGCCGATAGCGCCTGCTTCTGGTAAAGCAAAACCAAGCGCCAGTGCGCCAAGGAATGTGAGGAAGATTCCGATTTGTGCGGCAGCGCCCAAAAGCATAAGCCGCGGACTTGACATCAGCGAAGAAAAATCGGTCATAGCTCCTATCCCCAGGAATATTAGGGGCGGATAGATACCTGCGGTTACACCAAAATAAAGGTAATTCATTACACTGCCTTCCTCATAAATGCCCAGTTGCAGGCCCGCGCCCTCCATAAAGGGAATATTCCCGATAAGGACACCTACGCCAATTGGAATCAAAAGAAGCGGCTCATAGTTGTAGCGAATAGCCAGAAAAATAAAAAACAGGCCTACAACAATCATGATCATGTGGCCGGCAGTAACGTTGTTAAAGCCTGTGTAGTCAATAAATTTTTGAATGCCGTGTCCTGCGGCTGTTTTTTCATCAGCGTCCCTGTCTGAGCCTTGTGCAAGTAATTCTTTTGCTTCTTTTCCTTGTTCCTGGCCCTGAGCATCTGATAAGTTCAAAACTGACGATAAAGACGCGAGAATAAGGATTACACCTAATACTGTGATTAACTTTTTCATCTTTACTATCCGATTTCTATTAAATCCTGACCTTCTGAAACTGAATCCCCCGGGGCAACTTTTACTGCCTTAACAGTACCCTCTTTAGTAGCCTGTACTTCATTTTCCATTTTCATGGCTTCATAAGTCACAACCTTTTGGCCCTTTTTCACTTCATCACCTTCTTTTACAAACACGGCAATGATACTTCCCGGCAAGGGCGCCTTTATGGTTGAAGGCTGAGCGCTTATTGATTTTTTGATTTTACTTTCCTTGCGGTGCGAGGGGATTTCTGAACGGACCAGCGTAGGTGTTTTGGATTGTTTTACCTCCTGGTTTATTTCTACTTCATAATTGGTGCCGTTAACCTCCAATTGGGCAACGTTATCTTCGATGTCTTTTATCTCAACATCATATTGGTTGCCATTTATTGTGAAAGAAAACTTTTTCATCTTTTTTTTATTTTTATAATCCTGAAAGCTGCTTTTTGCGTATTAAGCACACAAAAGCAGCCCGGATGTGTCATCGTAATTGTTTTTGAAAATATGAATTCAGGCCATAAATTTTTGAACTCCACGGCGAATAGCGTTTAGAGATTTTCTTAATGGTCATCACATCGCTTTCCTCATCGTGAAGTTCATTGAAATACATATGCAAAGCAGCGCTAATGGCGGCATTGACTTCCCCTGAAATATCCTCACAAGGTTCACATTCCTTTTTGCCGCGCTTACGCATACGTTGTCTTGCTTTGATGTTAAGAATTTTAGGTAAAGAATTATAAATTGTAAACATCAATATTAAAACGGTGAAAACCACAACATAACCTACCAGCGCTACGATGAGCGAGAAGGTGTTTATGGCATCGAGATCAAATACTTCTAATAATGTCATTTTTCTTTGTTTTTACTTTGCTCTGACAAGTTATTTATAAAGGAATATTAGAGTGTTTTTTAGGTGGCAGCGTATCCTTTTTGGTTGCCAGCGTTTGCAATGCCCGTGCCACCCTGAAACGGGTATTGCGCGGCTCTATAACATCATCTATATAACCGTATTTGGCTGCAACATAAGGATTGGCAAACCGGTCTTTATACTCTGCTTCTTTTTCTTCAATGAACTTTTTCGCCTCTTCCGGCTCCATATCCTTGATTTTCCTTCCTTCGAGCACTTCAATAGCTCCTTTCGGACCCATAACGGCGATTTCGGCGGTAGGCCATGCATAGTTGATATCACCCCGTAATTGCTTGGAGCTCATAACATCATGAGCGCCTCCGTAAGACTTACGAAGGGTTATCGTTATTTTTGGCACGGTAGCTTCACCGTAAGCAAACATCAGTTTAGCGCCATGTGTGATTATGCCGCCGTATTCCTGGGTGCTTCCCGGCAAAAAGCCCGGCACATCAACCATCGTTACCAGTGGCACGTTGAAGGCATCGCAAAAGCGGACAAAGCGCGCTGCTTTGCGCGATGCGTTGATATCCAGCACGCCGGCCAGATAGTTAGGCTGATTGGCTACAATACCTACCGGCTGCCCGTTGATATGAGCAAATCCCACGACAATATTTCGGGCCCAGTGGCGATGGAACTCCATAAACTCCTGGTTGTCTACCACGGCATAAATTACATCTTTGACATTATATGGCGTGTTTGGATTCTCAGGAATGATTTCATTAAGCACGTCCTCCTTCCGGTCTATCGGGTCTTTCGTGTCGATGATTGCCGGGTCTTCCAGGTTGTTTGAAGGCAGATAC
>JBNJGK010000152.1:0-5795 GCA_051747665.1 Bacteroidota bacterium
ACTTCACAGGTGCCATCCCATAAAACCATGTTTCTGCCCGTGATGGAATTGACGTAAGCGCCCAGGTTCTTATCGGGAGCAAAGATTATTTTCTGATCTTTTGGTAATGCATCCACCAGTTTAACGGCATTTCCGGATGTTACGACTAAGTCGGTCATGGTTTTTACGGCAGCCGTACAGTTGATATAGGATACTACCATGTGATCAGGATACTTGGCTATAAAATCAGCAAATTCTCCGGCTGGAGCTGATTCGGCTAACGAACATCCTGCATCCAAATCCGGAAGAACCACTTTTTTTTCCGGGTTGATGATTTTTGCGGTTTCAGCCATAAAATGAACACCGGCAAAAACAATCAGGTCTGCATCCGTTTGCTCTGCTTTACGGGCCAAACCTAAACTGTCTCCTACATAATCTGCAATTTCTTGTATTTCAGAAACCTGATAATAATGCGCCAAAATCACCGCATTTTTTTCTTCCTTTAATCTTAAAATGGATTCGCTATATTTATTTTTGGGTTCGCTTTTAACCGATTCCGTTTTCAACATCATATATATTATTATTCTTTTTTAATTAAAATTTAAAGCTGATATATATAGCCTGTTAACTTTGTGTAAAATTTTTTTCAAAGATATTTTGAATATTGAATTATGAATTGATATTAACAGGTTTTTTTTAGTTATTATTTCTTAAATGATTCATTATGATAATGATTTAATCTTATTAACACCTTGTTCATACTTTTGATTGGTGATAAAATGATACATTGTAAACCATTTTTTAATGTTAATAGAAATGGAAGAAATAATGAAAAGATGGGTTTAAAAAGGAAGGTTTATGTTGAAAACCGGCTTTTGTTTATAAATCATATTTGTTTTGAAATTTTATAAACACGATGCTAAAAGTTATAAACATGATTTGTTTATTATTATAACAAATAGTAAATCAAATACATAAATAAATCATATTTCGTGGATATAATTCACACTGAGCTTATTTATTAAGCTTATTTTTGCCATTGAAAAGATACAATTGTTAACAAAAAGCTAAAAATATGGAAACCATACCTATAGGATGTGATCACGGCGGATTTGAAATTAAGCAATATTTGGTTGAAAAACTAAAAGAAGCCGGTTATGATGTAAAAGATTTCGGAACGTTTAGCAGTGACTCGGTAGATTATCCTGATTATGTTCATAAAGTGGCTTCTGCCATTGAAAATAAGACATACAGCCGGGGTATCATTTTATGTGGCAGCGGAAATGGTGCTCAGATTACCGCTAACAAATATCCTCATGTTAGAGCTGCTTTGGCCTGGAAAAATGAATTGGCCAAGTTAGGACGGCAACATAACGATGCAAATATTTTGTCTTTACCCGGACGATTTGTGGGTAAAGAAGAGGCATGGGAGATGACAAAAGTGTTTTTGAATACTGATTTTGAAGGCGGAAGGCATGCACGCAGAGTTGGAAAAATGATACCATGAGTGCTGTTTACTAAGTTTTTAGGTTAATAGGTTTCTAAGTTCATGACAAGAAAAACAGGAGTTAGCAAAGAAAAAGCGCGCGACGACATCAAGCAAATTTAATATACGTCGTCGCGCGCTTTTTCCGTGTCGATCAGTAAAATATCGTCATTCCGATGCCCATGTTTCGCATGCCCAAAAACCAACCTTACCTAAAAGCCATGCCAGCGAAACAATGGGCAAGGCCCGCCCGACTGAATGACAAAAGTCGTTCGGGCGGGAATCTTCTTTTTAGGATTTCTTTATCTACTTTAAATTCTGTCTCTTAAGATTTGTTTTCCGATTTCAATAAGTAATCTACTTTATAGCTCAATGTTTTTAAAAATCCAGTAGATAAGAAATCAACTATTGTTGAAAAAACATTAGAGGTTTATATTCAATTACATAAAATGAATTATTAACACGTTTTACACAATAAGAAAAGCAATAAAAAACCTGAAATGGAAGCCATTTCAGGTTTTTTCATTCGTTAAATTTCTTTACATACTTCCGTTCAGTTTGAACGTAATCCTAAAATCATCATAAATTACATTATCGCCCAGGTTATCAAAGAATGATTTGGAACCATAGCGGACATTATATTTTGAACGATCTATTTCAAAGCTTCCTTCAGCGCTGTATGAGCTTTTGCTGGTAGAAACTTCAGCAGTAAATTCAACCGGATTGGTATCTTCTTTTATAGTCATGTTTCCTTTAATATGATATTTTCCGGAACCTTTAGCCTCAATACTTGTGGATTTGAAAGTGGCTTCAGGATATTTTTTTACTCCAAAAAAGTCGTCAGATTTAAGGTGACCAACCAGTTTTGCATTAGATTCCTGATCATCTAAATCATGATTTACAATGCTGTTCATATCTATTACCACATGTGCCTTACTTAATTCACCGTCTTTAAAAGTGAGTTTTCCGTCTTTAATATCGATTTCGCCATTGTGGCCTCCACCGATTTTCTTTCCTTCCCATTCTACCGTGCCTGATCGCTTATCAAGTTCTACGGTTTTGTTTTGTGCAATAGCAGCTTCGCTAAAAATAAATAGGGTAGCGAAAGCGAGTAAAAATGTTCTAAGTGTTTTCATATTTGCTGTTTTTTAAAATTGATTTATCAATGATTGATTATGCAACTATATACAATCTTTATTACGAATTGTTCAAATTCTGTAACATCGTTGTTAAAACCTTTTTTGTTGTGGCCAGTTCATTTTCAGAAATGCCTTTCTGGGCTTCTTTTGTAGCATTGTTAACCACCTCTAAAAGTTGATTTTGCAAGTTTTTGGCTTTTTGAGTCAGGTAAACAAGTTTGATTCTGCGGTCTTTTTCAGAAGGAATCCTCACCACGAGATTTTCTCTTTCCATGCCATCAATTAGTCTTGTAATGCTTGCCCGGTCCTTTCCCTGGCATGTAGCTAACTCATGCTGACATTGTCCGTTTTGCGACCATAAGCTAACCAAAATGGTAAATTGCTCAGGCGTAATGGTAAATCCATGCTCATGAAGCGCTTTACCTAATGCTCCCTTCAGCAGTTTATCTGTTACATTCAGCAAATGCAGCAGCGAATCCGCGAGTTTATATTCTTGATAGTTTTCCACTTTTTTGATTTGTTGTTAATACAATAGTTGCATAATCAACAAATATAATCGTTTTCTGTTTAATCTGGCTCATAAATTCGGTATGCCTGTATTATGCTTGTTTTCTTACCTTTGCAAAAAAACAGGTTATGGAAGGTAAATTATTCATTCACAATTCACTGAACCGGAGAAAAGAAAATTTTGAGCCGATTAATTCACCTCACGTAGGAATGTATGTTTGCGGCCCTACGGTATACGGCGATGCTCACCTTGGGCATGCTCGTCCTGCCATTACCTTTGATTTGGTATTCAGATACCTTCAGCACCTTGGATATAAAGTACGCTATGTCAGAAATATCACCGACGTGGGTCATTTGGAAAATGATGCCGACGAAGGAGAGGATAAGGTAGGAAAAAAAGCCAGGCTCGAAAAACTGGAACCTATGGAAATCGTGCAGTTTTACACGAACCGGTATCATCATAATATGGCTCAGATGAATGTATTAAGTCCTTCCATTGAGCCGCACGCCTCCGGTCATATCATTGAGCAAATAGAAATGGTGAAAAAGATTGTCAATGCCGGATATGGTTATGAAGTGAATGGCTCGGTGTATTTCGATGTACAAAAATATCATAACGACACGCAAAAATACGGTGAGCTATCCGGGCGTGTTTTGGAAGAATTGAAAGCCAACACACGTGAGCTGGAAGGCCAGCAGGAAAAACGGAATCCATTTGATTTTGCTATCTGGAAAAATGCAGCCCCGGAGCACATTATGCGCTGGCCATCGCCGTGGGGCGACGGATTTCCGGGATGGCACATGGAATGCTCTGCCATGAGTACCAAATATCTGGGAGAAAAATTTGATATACATGGAGGAGGACTGGATTTGCTTTTTCCTCATCATGAATCAGAAATTGCACAATCGAGAGCCGCAAATGGCGATGAGCCTGCAAAATACTGGATGCACAACAACATGGTTACCATCAACGGACAAAAGATGGGAAAATCGCTTGGAAACTTCATTACGCTGAATCAGTTTTTTAATGGCGAACATGAATTCCTGGAACGCGCATATTCACCAATGACGATCCGCTTTTTTATACTGCAGGCCCATTACCGTTCTACCGTTGATTTTTCGAATGAAGCGTTACAAGCTGCTGAAAAGGGATTTAAGCGATTGATGAATAGCCTGGAAAACCTCGAACAAATCAAGCCTTCTGATAAAACCACCGTATCTTTTAAGGAGCTTGATGAAAAAAGCCGCGAAGCAATGAATGACGACTTTAACAGTCCGATTGTCATAGCACAGCTTTTTGAAGCTTCCAGGATTATTAATGCGCTCAAAGAAGGAACAGAAAAAATCACAGCGCAGGATTTAAAATCGCTGAAACAGTTTTTTAAGTCTTTTACGATAGATATTTTAGGACTGGAACCAGAAGAGAAGGTAAAAGAAAGAAACGATGATGTGCTGGCCGGAGTAATCGAAAATATGCTTAAGGTAAGACAAGAAGCCAAAAAGAATAAGGATTTCAACACCGCAGATAAAATCCGGGATGCCCTGAAGGAAGCCGGAATTGCAATAAAAGACCGCAAAGACGGAGCGGATTGGAGTTTGGAAGTGTAGGAGATGGGGAAAATGATTTTTTTCCAGATATAATTTCTATAAAATCTTCGGAAATCCTCTACCAGGAAAATAGAATGAGTTTGTAAAACCGGAAACATAGATACTTAGTCAGGGTTTCCGGTTAGTTAAAACCATTTAATAATCCAAAGTTATAATCCGTCCATCCGTGAAGTTAAAGAATTTGTCTTTGTTAGCTGTTTGAACACCTTCTGCCAATTGACCGGGTTCAAAGCCGGCAACCTTTAAACAGGTTGGGCATGCATAAACCCCTACGTTCATTTCATTCAACTTGGTCAGATAGGTCTGAAAGGAATCAAAGCCATCGTGTGTTAGATCTTCAGCACCTTTAACCACCAATTCGACGGCGTCAATATCCAGATATACCAGTACGTCCTTTTCTTTGGCCATCATTACAGCCATTTTCATCGGCATCAAAACCCTGTGCGCATCACTATAACTTTCTGTTATGTGGATAAAAACCCCTTCAGCATCTGATGCCGGAGCTTTAGTTTGTTGGTTGTTTTGATCGCCTGTGGATACGTTGCAAGACATCAGCAAAAATGCCATAGCAAGCATTGAGAATAATTGTTTCATTGTTTTTTTATTAGTAGTTAACACCTTGTAATCAATCCAAAAGTAATAAAAAAGAAAATTGTGCCCGATAAAAAAACACATATATTTTCAGAGTTTTTATCTAACGAATGTGTCATTAGAGTGGTTTTTTTATTTTTATTGATGCGTTTGGCAATTAATAAGGAAAAAGCACCTAACAATCGCGATATTACTTCATTTAAACATCAACTTAATAAAGCAGTATGAAAGAAAAATATCAAAATAAATACCGGGTTGCATCCCACCGTATGCCTGAATGGGATTATTCCGGCAACGGTGTTTATTTCATTACCCTGGTTACACAAAACCGGGAATGCAATATGGGGGTAATTGAAAATAACAAAATGAATTTATCCGGGTTTGGAAAAATCGTTGAGGGAGAATGGTTGAAATCATTTGAAATACGCCATGAATTGTATTTGGATGAATATATCATCATGCCGAATCATTTACACGCCATTGTT
>JBNJGK010000153.1:0-5557 GCA_051747665.1 Bacteroidota bacterium
AGCTGATACAATAATATTATGATTTCATTGCTGTGAAAAGTTTTAGAATTGCTTTTTCTTGATTTCAATCCATAATAAAGTTAATCAGATAGATTATTCCACTGAAAATTTCTAAAAAACCAAGAGACCTCCTATACCTCAGGAAGCAAGCGAATTTTCAATCAGCTTTATCATCTGATTTACGGATGTAAAATCGGCTGCATCCAGGTTTTCAAAATCGATTTCAATTTCAAAAGCTTCTTCCACATCGGCGATAAACTCAATAAAGGCCATAGAATCGTATATGCCCTGCTCCAGCAAACTTTTGTTTTCATCAATATCACCTGGCTTTTTATTCTTGCGCTGTAGCCGGTTTTCCATCAACCGGTATAGTGCATCTTTTATTTTCTGTTCTTTCATTGCTTAGTTCTCAAGTTCTCTTTTAACCCACTGCATCAATACCTTACGGTCTGTTTTTCCGTTCTGATTTAACGGGAACGATTCAAAAAACAAAATATGCTCCGGAATCATGTAATCCGGTAATTTGGCTTTGCAAATATCATAGATTTTTTCTTTTTCTATAATCTTAGTTTCATTCCCCGCAATACACGTGACCAGTTTTGTGTTATGTAAACCATCATCAATAGGTAAGGTAACCACATCCTGGAGATCGGTGGAGTCTGTAATTACAAAATCGATTTCCTGCGTTTCTACCCGATAGCCCTGTATTTTTGCCTGAAAGTCCTTCCTCCCCAGATAAAACAAATCTCCTTCCATGTCCTTTTTCACTAAATCGCCGGTTTTATAATGCCATATCCCGTTAAGGAAAACAAAAGCTTCTGCTGTTTTCTCCGGCTGCTTCCAGTATCCTTCCGTAACCTGCGTGCCTTTCAGCCAAAGCTCACCAGGTTCATCCCCATTCACTTCACGCTGTTGCTCATCCATAACCAAGGCCGTATTTCCGGGGAATGCTTTTCCGATAGACAAAATTCCATTTTGAGATTTTCGTGATTCCCCTGTTATTTCATACGCCGTAATGCCAATGGTTGCCTCTGTAGGGCCGTAGATATTCACCATCCGGCTGTAGGGAGCGGCTTGCTGCCATTTTAATGCAAGGGTTTCAGGTAGCGGCTCGCCACAAAACAAGGTGTAGCGCAGCGATGGAAAGGCATCCTTTTGAAGCATGCGCAACCGACTCATTACGTTAGCCAGCGAAGGCACCGAAAACCAGGATGTAAGCGCATGCTTTTTGATAAAGCGGGCAGGCGCCATCAGCGACTTGCCGGGAATGCAATACAGTGTGGCTCCGTTAGACCAGCTCACAAACAAATCGTGCACACTCAAGTCGAAGGTAAGATCAAAGGTATTGGAAAAGCGGTCTTCCGAAGAAAAATCAAACATGTTGTTCATATTCGCAACATACGCCACCACATTTTCATGCTTCACCGGAACCCCTTTTGGTTTTCCGGTGCTGCCGGAGGTAAAAAGCATGTAAGCATATGGTGATTCTACAGGTTGTTGCTCTTTTTGAAATGTATCTGTTCCTTTTGAGTGAGTAATTTTATGATGTTGATGAATTATGTCCTGAAACTTCTTGTCAGCATTTTCTGCGAAGGGAAAAACCAAGTTCAACGGCCGATCGACAAGTTTCAACACCTCTGCCAGCTTTTCAGCAAAAGCTTCTTCCACAACGATAGTCTGAATCTCCGATTGCTCAATAATGGTTGCAATGCGTTGCGCCGGGAATTTCGGATTCAGTGGGATATAACCTTTCCCGGATTTCAGAATACCCAAAACACCAGCAAAGGCAGTTAAACTGCGATGGGCAAAAACTCCGGCAAAACCTGAAGAATCCGGCGGCAGCATCCCGGAGATGAAAGCCGCTTTTTGAAAAAGGCTTTTGTACGTATAAAACGCATCGTCCACGAAAAGTGCATGGTTTTGCGGATAATTCTTTGCGGCAGTTTCAAAAAAAGTGAAAACGTTCTTCATTCAAAAAACGGATTTTTTGGGTTCACGATTCGACGAAATTGTTCTGCTGAAATCAATTTTTGGTTTTCATCCAGCATCTTTTTCAGCTTCAGACTTCCGGATGAGGCGCCGGCAATGATATCCGCATCTCGGGTAAACCTGATTTCCCCAGGCTTTAGCATATCATCAACCACTTCTGCCTTGGTGATACAGATGCGTTTTCCCGCGAAAGCGGTATAAGGAATATAGGTAGGTGACTGAAACGGTGCATAATCGGCGGCCCTGATAAAATTAAATATCGTTTCGGCCGGCTGATGCCAATCGATTCTGCCATTCAACGCCATCTTGTGTGTATACAGCTTTCTTTTTGACAAATCCTGCGAGATGGCGGGCAGCGGACGGTCTTCCACCATATAATCAAGCGCTTTTCTTACCAGCTTAATCCCTTCGCGCAAGCATTTCAGATACAAAGACAAACCCGTATCGCGGGGTTTAACCGGAAAAATCTGCTGAAAAGCAATATCACCCGTATCTATCCCCGGCTCCATATGATGCAAGGTAACTCCAAACGTTGTTTCGCCGTTGCGGATGGCCCACTGATGCGTGTGCAGTCCGGCATATTCGGGAAGCTTTCCGGGGTGCAGGTTGAGCGCTCCTTTTTCAGGGAGAGACAATACATCTGAATTTAAAATCACTGTAGAATTTACACTGAGCAGCCAATGAAATGGTTTTTCACGCAACATCTGCAGTCCGGATCCTGATTTCAGCAAGGCTGCATCATCAAAAGGAATTTTATTGCTATCGCAAAAATCCATCGCCTCAGCGTCCTGATTTTTATCCAAAAAGACATGCATAAGCTTTACCCGCTCATCCGGAACAAGATACTCTAAGGTTTTGAGCAGCGGACTGGAACTTCCGGTGACTAGCAGTTTAATCATAAATCGTGATATTTTGCTGTGCTAAGGCCTTCATTTCTTCAAATAAGGTTTTGGCATCTGCCGTAAAATAGTTTGTGCCCTTATCCTTAAACTGGTGACAGGCTTGTTTGCTGACGTGCTTTTGCATAAATCCGGGGATGCTGCGGATGTGATGCTTCCCGTTGTGGATATACACGCTCAGGGTTTTGATTTTTCCTTCTGCGTCCTTGTAGCTCACCTTTTGTGGCTCAGAGTAGTAGATATCCACCGGAAACGCATTGCGCAGTACATCCTCCACGCAATGCACAAAGGACAGACTGGAAGGCTTTTCGCCAAGACCAATGATTTTTGCATTATGATTCATCATCTTATAATACGGACTGTTTTCATCGCAGGCGTATTGGGATAGATGATGAGTGTTCAACAATTCCCGTGCATGTTTTCCTATGGCTGCGATTGAAGCGGTTGGATGTTCACTGCGAAGAGCCGATTTACTGCGCCGCGCTATTTCAGGCAGCAAACCCATGCGGGTAAACGACTTACGAACGTCGAACATTTTGCCTGATTTAAGGAACTCCTCTGTACGTCCGGAATAGCTCCATGAGGGGAACAAAAGCGTACCCTCGTCTCCCACTCTGTTTTTCAACAATTCCAGTATCTGAATGGGAGATAAGCTACTGTTTATCTTGTCGATGGAACTGTGCACAAAAACCACATCGCCATGCCGGATATTCAGCTTATCTAAAACTGCTTCAAATCCCTTTTCATCCAGCGGCGGATAAATTTTTTTCCTGGTTTGGTGGTAGCTTTTCTGCAACTTTTCAAACAGGCTTTCAGGAAGCAATTTGTAAATCAACTCGCTGATGCTCATGAGTCCTCCTGTTTAGATTCTTCGGCCAGCTTCCTAAATGTGGTAAAGTTTGCCTTTGCGGGATAATGTTCCCGGATGTGGTGTATCAATCCCTCAAGCAGCTCAAAAGCATAGTTTCCCATAGACTTCGGATGTCCGATTAAAGCCAGGGATATTTCCTCATAATTCTGATATTTGGCAATGTATCTGTCAAACATCCCGTTAAGGTATTTTTGCGCATACGTAAAATTATCTACCGTGAGCATCCGGTTTGCCATCAGCATTTGCCATTTTTCCTTGAAGCTAAGCTTCTCAGGCGAATGAATCATTCTTCCCCGCTCTTCCGGGGCACGATGGGCATATTTTTTCATTTTAAAAGCGGTGGGCATCTCAAAAAAACGTTTGGGCACGGAAGCCACAGGAACTTCCCATAACCCTTCTTCTGCTGGCTGCCGAAGGCCAATATCAGGATGCAGAAACCAATTCGGTTTATCCGGTACGTTACGGTAATCCACCCGGTTTTGCTGCGAATAAAACACATACCCGGGCACGATGGTGCTGTCGTATTGCAATCCGTGTTGCAACAAAGCGCCAAGAATTTCCCGGCGACCGGGCTCCAGGTTATAGCCTCCGCCGCGGTAAGCAAGGCAGCGATATGCAGAATCGGTTTTCCGGGCAATGTTTTGCAGGTGCTCCACACCCTGAGCTACAATTTCATGGATTTTATCAGGATTACCATTTTCAGCAAAATCACCCAGTCTGAAAGGATTTCCCGGAAAAAAGCGGCCATCTTCTACTTCCGTATTCAGCCAATGCGGATGCAGGTGCAACTGCACATCGTGTCCGGCATCCATAGCCTCTCTCAGTTGCATTCTGAAGGGATTGCTGAAGGAGGTGATCCCTTTTTGGCTAAAGCGCAGGTCGCTCAGCACATCCGCAAAAAAGACCAGCGGCACTTTCAGTTCATCCGCAAAATGCAGCAACCGCCTGGCCGGAGCAAACAAGCTGTGATCGTATGACCGGCTTATGCCTCCCAGCGGCAATTCGTAATCGAATGTAAGCAGAATGTTTATGTCTGGATATTGTTTCATCCCGGATGCCTTGTTTTGTGCATCAAAAATACAATTTCAGGATGACATAAAACGGCAATCCTCAACGAAGTTTATTGCCGGCAAGCTGATGGATTTGTTTTGTAGTGAAAATACCGACCCCTTCATTAGATTGCTGAGCTGCTGAAATCATGGCAGCAGCTAATGTTTGCACATGAGTATGCCTGTAATTTCCTGTAAGCTGCCATCGAGTAAAAAACTTTACCAGGCGTAAGGCAAGCACTTCACCCAGGCGTTTTTCATTGCGGTTGGGCGCTTCAAGAATCGATGGCTGCATGATATTCACCTGTGGAATTCCGGCATCTTTAACTGCTTTCTCCATCTGTCCTTTGGTTTTGGGATAAAGGATTGGCGAGGATGCTTTTGCCCCAAGGCTGCTGACCACGGTAAACGATTGCACTTTATTATCGCGACTCCAGCGTGCCATAGCAACCACATAGTCGTAATCCACCTTACGGAAAGCCTTTTTTGATTTGGCTTTTTTGATAGTCGTACCCAGCGCACAGAACACATCGTGAATTTCTGCCCCTGTTGTGAGCGCATCCGGAAGCTTATCAAAATCAAGCACGATTTCATCAACCTTATCCAGCTTGTCTAATCCCGTTTTGCGGCGATGCACTACTATAACCCGGTTATAATATTCCGAATCATTAAGCAAAGAAACCAACTCCTGACCTGTAGCGCCCGTAGCGCCAATAACTAAAGCATTCTTTTTCATGGTGGTATTGTTT
>JBNJGK010000154.1:0-5550 GCA_051747665.1 Bacteroidota bacterium
GGACTTAATATTGAATTAACATAAAAGTAACCTGTAGGAAACACATAAGCCCGTGCTTGACTTTACTTTTGCATCAAACAAAAACTGGAAATTATGAAAAGCAAATTGGTATTTCTCCTATTCATCCTTTTAACAGTGAACCTGACAGCAGGTAATGAAAATGATGACAAAAGCAAGAACAGCACTGCAAAAGCAAAGGCCACTGTATCGATAGACGGGCAGGTACAAGATTTCACTTCCGGAGAAGCATTACCGGGAGTAGAATTGCGGCTCAAAGAGAGTGGAAAAAAAGTATTTACTGATTTTGACGGGAATTTTTCTTTCGATAGGATAACACCGGGAACATACAACATTGTGATTTCTTACATTTCTTACAACAAGTCTTTAGTTGAAGAAATTGAAGTAAGCCGGAATCCTGAATCATTGTCTATTAAATTAAAAGATGCCCGGTAGAATTTGTTTCAATTCAAAATAAACCACATCCGGTAACAACCCGCTGTCAATCAAAGCAGTGTTTACTTACCGGATTTTTTTTGTCCAATTCTATTGCCTGAAACCAATTGGAAATAATTAAAATTTAGTAATATTGCGATTCCATAAACAAGTAATCTCAGGCTACTTGTTTTAAACGAAAAAACCACTTGGCATGGAGACAATTTATCTGGTTCTCATTGTAGTATTATTCCTCCTGGCTATCTCAGACTTAGTAGTAGGTGTCAGCAACGATGCAGTGAACTTTCTGAACTCTGCTCTTGGCTCTAAGGCAGCCCCTTTCAAAGTTATTATGATCATTGCGGCGCTCGGAGTGTTAGTTGGCGCTACTTTTTCGAGCGGTATGATGGAAGTAGCACGCAAAGGCATTTTCCATCCCGAGATGTTTTACTTCAATGAAATCATGATCATCTTTCTGGCTGTAATGCTGACTGATGTGATTTTACTTGATGTTTTTAATACGATGGGATTGCCCACATCCACTACAGTATCTATTGTTTTTGAATTGTTGGGAGCAGCCGTAGCCGTTTCCTTGCTCAAATCTCTGGCAGCTCCGGATGTGGGATTATATGAATATATCAATACCAGCAAAGCCCTGGCCATCATATCCGGGATATTGTTGTCTGTTGTAGTAGCCTTTACCATTGGCGCAATCGTACAATATTTTACCCGTTTGCTTTTCACATTTGACATACAGAACACATTAAAATACTATGGTGGTATTTACGGTGGTTTTGCAATTTCCATCATTACCTATTTCATCCTCGTAAAAGGCGCTAAAGGCTCTTCATTCATTAATGAAGAACAACACCAATGGATCATGGACCATGTTCTCATGATAGTGGGGATTAGCTTTGCAGCCTGGACTGTGGTTCTGCAGACAATTTCCCAGTTTGTCAAGTTTAATGTCCTTAAAATTACCGTTCTGGTAGGTACTTTTGCTTTAGCTATGGCATTTGCCGGAAACGACCTTGTCAACTTTATCGGTGTTCCGTTAGCGGGATTCTCTTCATTTCAGGTATTTATGGCAGACGCAAGCTCTAACCCGGAAATGGTATCTATGGAGTCCTTGCAGGGTTCAGTAAATACTCCTACGCTGATCTTGCTTGCCGCAGGCCTGATTATGGTAATTACGCTGTGGATGTCTAAAAAAGCACGCGGAGTAGTTACCACTTCCATTGACTTGAGCCGCCAGGATGAAGGTGAAGAAAGATTCGAAGCATTTCCTTTTGCGCAGGCGCTTGTACGTGGCAGCATGAACATCAACAATGCCATACGAAAAGTCTTACCTGATGCGGTTATCAACAAGATACAATCCAGATTTGAACGTCCGAGTGATAGAATGCAGGAAGGCGTTTCTTTTGATATGCTGCGCGCATCTGTAAATTTAGTTGTAGCCAGCATTATCATTTCTTTTGCTACTTCCTTAAAGTTACCACTGTCAACAACATATGTCACCTTTATGGTAGCTATGGGTACTTCTTTTGCTGATAAAGCATGGGGACGAGAAAGCGCGGTTTACCGGATATCCGGTGTTATTACAGTTATTGGCGGATGGTTTTTTACAGCATTTACTGCATTTACTGCGGCATTTATTTTTGCTCTCATTATATACTATGGTGGGATGGTCGCTATCTTTGCTTTGGTTACAATAGCCGTAATCTTCGTGATTCGCACACATGCCATTCACAAGAAAAAATCAGAAGAAAAAGAATCACGTAAGAAAGCCTTGGTAGACGACGAGAAATTAACCACACGCGAAAACCTGCTTATCAAGTGCAACCGCAGCGTTATTGGTACCCTGTCGAGCATTTCAAAAATTTACAGTGATGTGATCAAAGGTGTTTATGAAGAAAACAGGCATCTTATGCGGGATGTGGGTAAACAAGTAAACAGCCTTCGCAAAAATGTGAAAGAAAATAAAGGCAATCTTTACCTGACCGTTAATAAGCTCGAAGAGCAGGATATTGAATCAGGTCACAATTATGTGCAGGTGGTAGACTACATCCGGGAGCTCACCAGGTCTATAAGGGCTATTTATGAACAAGCCAAAGAGCATGTGGATAATCACCACAAATCCTTTACCCAAAAACAATACCAGGAATTGGTTGAACTATCTAAAGACATCGAGGATTATGCCTTTGATTTGACAGAAATAATCAAAAATCATAATTATAACAATACGGCTCCGGTGATTGAAAAAAATGAAGTTCTGCTGAATAAAATAGAGGTACTGAGAAAAACTCAGGTTAAGCGTATTAAAAAGGAAAAAGACAACACCAAACGCAGTTTATTATACCTGGCCATTTTATTTGAAACGAAAAACATGATTACAGATACACTCCATGTTCTGAAAATAGAGCAACGTTTTATCAGTAATATAGATGGAGACAGGTTACTGGCTAATAATTCCCATTATAAATCAGAATAAAGTAATATGAAAAGAAAACGTCGTAATCTCTTCAGAAATTACGACGTTTTTTTTTGACTGTACCCAGCCGATTATTTTGTCTTGATGCTACAACCAATTGCTTTGGTAGAAGTAATTGGGGGCTCCTCCCCTTTCAGCAGAGCATCTACAGCGTTTTCTACATAATGCGTTTCCACTGCTTCTGCACTTTTATAGTTGTCGTCAATAGCGCCGATATATTCTACGATGTAATCACCTCCGGAGTTATTAAGCAAAAATACGTGCGGTGTTTTCGTGGCGCCATACTGAGGATAAATTTCCTGTCCACCATCAAAAAGATACGGAAATGTAAATCCTTTCTTTTGAGCTCTGACTTTCATTTTGTCAAAAGAATCTTCAGGCTGTACGTCAGGATCATTCGGGTTAATGGCAATTACAGGATATCCTTTTTCCTTGTATTTCTTGTCTAAGGCAATTATCCGGTCCTCATACTTGACAGAATACGGACAGTGGTTGCACGTAAAAATAACGATGAACCCTTTAGCATCTTCATAATCACTTAACGAAACCCAGCTCCCGTCAATGTTTTTCAATTTAAAATCGGTAGCCTTGTCGCCAGGTTCGTACCCGCCTGCAGCAGCCATCAGAAAAGAAAAAGCAAAAAGTAAGGTAATAAAAACATGTTTTTTCATAGCTTAATTATTTAAATGTTGTTCAACAATTGTTTTAAGTTCTTTGTAGTGTAGCTTTTTTTCATAGAATTCGCGGTTATTCTGGTTATAAATCAGCGTTCCTGGTATAGCTCCACTCCAATTCTCGTTAACCATAGGTATCCACGCGTTGCTTTTCGGATCATCCAGTAAAACTACTTCTGTATCAATATTGTTTTCTTCAATATAGGGAATCAAGCGGCTCTCAACCTGAGATGGAAAATCAAGGCTGATTAGAACCATTTTAAAGCGTTCATCCTGCATTTCACGATTAAGCTTTAGGAAGTCAGGCATTTCCTCTACACATGGCTTACACCAGGTAGCCCAGAAATTCAACACATAAGTTGTATCATCTGATTGATTCAGGTAGGTTTTCAGCCCTTGCCGGTTGATGGTTTTGATTTCCTGGGAATGTGCCTGAGAAAAACCCAGCCCGAATAGAACTATTGAAAGCAGTAACAAATCCCGTATTTTCATACAACCAAAACGGAATCAGATTACGATTGTTTGTGATTAACAATGTTTTAACTTATGAAATAAAAATCCGGTATTATTTCCGGGTAAAAACTTCCTCACCCTGCACAAAGGTATGGAGCACTTTGCTGTGGGGGATTTTCTCTGCTTCTACTTTCATAATATCGCGATCGAGCACCACAAAATCAGCATTTTTATGTGGTTCTATAGAACCTTTATCATACTCTTCAAAACTACCTTTAGCGGCCCAGATTGTTATTGATTGCAACGTCTCACGGCGTGATAAAGCATTCTCCATCTGGAAGCCTTCTTCAGGATATCCTTCTAAGTCTTTTCGAGCTACAGAAGCATAAAAAGTGTGCATGGGATTTATGTTTTCGATAGGAAAGTCCGTACCATTCACCAGCCATCCATTCTCTTCCAGTAAATCGTTAAATGCATATGCGTTTTTCATTCGTTCAGGTCCAATACGGTCTTCAGCCCAGTACATATCTGAGGTAGCATGAGTAGACTGAATAGAGGGAATGATATTAAAATTGCCGAATTTTTTAAAATCATCCGGGTGTACAATCTGGGCATGCTCAATACGCCACCTTCTATCGTTGTTTTTATTCAGTCGTTTGGCATAAGCATCCAGAATAAATCGGGTGGCGCTATCTCCTATGGTATGCGTATTAACCTGGTAATCATTGCGAAAAGCCAGTTTAATCATATCATGATAATAATTTTCTTCTTTGACTAGCATACCATAGTTGCCGGGATCATCGCTGTAGGGTTCCAGTAAGCATGCACCACGTGAGCCAAGCGCTCCATCAGCAAATAATTTTATAGAATGAATATGAAGCCGGTCCGTTTTGTAAGGTCCTTTTTTTACAAATTTTTCTATATTTTCTTCATTGGGTGTCAGCATAATATCGAGCTGCATCTTAAGCTTTCCTTCATCCTGCATGCCTTCAATAAGTTTTATAGTCTCATGGTCCAACCCGGCATCAAAAAGGCTTGTAAGTCCAACAGCAAAGCAGTTGTCCTGAGCCTGCATTAAAGCATTGCGTTGTTCATCAACAGTAAGTTCTGGAACGGCGTCTTTAAACTGGTTTGCCGTGTTTTCTAAAAATACACCCGTAAGTCTGCCCTCTTTGATAATGGCTTCACCGTCCTTTACATCCGATGGTTTTGTGATTCCCAACTCATCCATAGCCGCCTTGTTGACCAAAACAGCATGACCATCTATACGGGTTAAAACCACAGGTTTATCCGGATACTTCCGGTCGAGCTCTTTTCTATCCGGAAATGCTTTCTCAGGCCAGTCATTTTGGTCCCATCCCCGACCCAGTAACCACGGACTTTCATTTTCCATATTATGCTTTTCCAGGATGTCAAGAATTTCTTCAAAAGATTGGCTTCCGGTCAGATCAGCGTCACGCAGGTTTACACCATACCAATAAAAATGACAATGGCCATCAA